>CAZYZA010000004.1:0-35734 GCA_964651415.1 uncultured Desulfovibrionaceae bacterium | reverse complement strand
GCAAGCCCGCAAACGCCGCCAGGCAACATGAAACGCCCGGTACTGACCACGGTCGCCTGAAATCACCGATCGCAGCCGACAACACTGAGGCGAGCACGACGCCCGAAAACAAACCGGCCGGAAAATGTTTCCCGGCCAGTTTGTTATTCCATTTCTTTTGCCCCTTCTTGGGCAATCACAATCATACGGGCTAGGTCAATGTCCAAGGCTTTTGCTACGGCAGCGGCAGTGTCGAGCTTGACGTTGCCTGAAATCAGTCTGTTGTAACGCATCAGCACCGTTTGATCCTCGACCCCTGGCCATATCAGCCTGGCCAGGGATGTCTTGGACATGCACCTTTCTTCCCTGGTCTTTTCGGTCAGTTTACCAAAAGCGCGGTCAGTATTCGTCATTTACATATTCTCCTAACCCTCGCCCAACGTGAAGAACGCAAAATTGATCTCGATGATTGAGCCTGTGGCTCAGGGTTCGCTCGAAAAAATACAAAGCTCATACTGGTCGGGGTATAGTCTGAAAGGCTGACCAGAGAGATTGCTGGCTACTTGCGAGCCGTGGCCTTGCGCGTCTCGACGTAATGGGCCGCGGCCAGGGCGGCCACGCAGCCATCGGCCGCAGCCAGGACGATCTGGTTGGCGTATTTCTGCCGCAGGTCGCCCACGGCGAAAATGCCCGGCAGATTGGTCTCGCATTTTTCATCGGTGATGACATATCCGGTGGCGTTCATGCGGACTCCAGCCGGCACCAGGCCATTGTTGGGCATGAAGCCGACAAAGATGAACACGCCGTCGGTGGGAATCTGACTGACCTCGCCGGTCTGGACCTGCTTGACCAGCACGCCGGTCACTCCGGCCTCGTCGGCCTGGATCTCCGTAACCACGGAACTGAGCACCAGCGTGATGCGCGGCTCGGCAAAAACCCGCTGCTGCAGGATGCGGCTGCCCCGAAACTCGTCCCGACGGTGCACCAGATAAACCTTGGCGCAGATCTTGGACAGGTACAGGGCGTCTTCCAGGGCCGTATCCCCGCCGCCGACCACGACCACGGTCTTGCCCCGGAAGAAAAATCCGTCGCAGGTCGCGCAGTAGGACACGCCCTTGCCGTACTGTTCCAGCTCTCCGGTGGCTCCGAGCTTGCGGGCCGAACCGCCCACGGCCAGAATCACGGCATGGGCGTTCAGCCGCGTACCGTCGGCCAGCACCACCTCATGATAGTCCACGCCCGGCTCGACACTGGCCACCTCGTTGTCGCGGATGTCCAGATTGTAGCGCTTGGCGTGATTCAGAAACCGCTCGCACAGTTCAAATCCGCCAACTTCTTCAATACCGGGGTAATTCTCCACGTCCTTGGTCAGGGCGATCTGACCGCCGGGCACGCCCTTTTCAATCAGCACCGTGTCCAGGGCCGCGCGCATGGCGTAAATTCCGGCCGAAAGCCCGGCCGGACCGCCGCCGACAATGATCAGATCATGAATTTTCTCGTCCACTATTTCGCTCCTTGAAGCACGGCTCAGGCCGCGCCGTCCTTGCTGTCATCCTTGCCGAAATTGGCCAATCCATGGGCCAGGGTCTTGAGCCGCTCGTCCACCAGGGCAAATATGGACCCCTTGGGATAGGACCCGTCCTTTTTGCGCAGTCCGGCCTTTTTGCCGGTCAGAATCTCGATACCTTCGGAGATGGTCGTCACGGACCAGATGTGAAATATGCCGGCACGCACGGCTTCGACGACCTCGGGCTTGAGCATCAGGTCCGACACGTTGGCGGCCGGGATGATCACGCCCTGCTCCCCGGTCAGGCCCCTGGCCTTGCAACAGGTGAAAAAGCCCTCGATTTTGTGGTTGACTCCGCCAATGGCCTGTACTTCGCCGTTCTGATTGACCGAACCGGTCACGGCAATACCCTGCTTGATGGGCACCCCGGACAGGCTGGACAACAGGGCGTAGATTTCCGTGGACGAAGCGCTATCCCCGTCCACGCCGGAATAGCTCTGCTCAAAGGCAATGGACGCGCTCATGGCCAGGGGTTTGTCCTGGGCGAACATGGTGCGCAGATAGCCGCCCAGAATCAGCACGCCCTTGTTGTGGGTGCTGCCCGAAAGCTCGGCCTCGCGTTCGATGTTGATGATGCCGGCCTTGCCCATGGACGTGGTCGCGGTGATGCGGCTGGGCTTGCCGAACATCATGTCGCCCATGGAATACACGGCCAGGCCGTTGATCTGCCCGACCTTGGCCCCGTCCGTGTCGATCATGATCGAGCCGCGATCAATCATGTCCTGAATTTTTTCCTCGATCAGATTTGAGCGGTGAATGCGCGCCTCCAGGGCGCGGTGCACATCATCACCCCGCACCACGTCCTGACCGGCCTGACGGGCGAAATAGTCCGCCTCCATCAGCAGATCGGCCAGGCGGGGAAAGGTCGCGGCCATTTTTTCCTGCCGCCCCCCCTTGCGTACCGCCTCCTCCACCAGGACGGCCACGGCCGTACGATCAAACGGAGCCAGATCGTGTTCACGGCACTGGGCGCGGACAAATCGGGCAAACTGCAGCACGGCCTCGTCGGTCCTGGCCATGGTCGAGTCAAAATCGGCGCGCACCTTGAAAATCTTGGGCACGTCCTCGTCGTAACGCTGCAGCAGGTGATACATGTAGGTGTCGGCCAGAATGATGACCTTGACCTCCATCTCGATGGGCTCGGGCTTCATGGCCGAGGTCGTGAAGAGATAAAAGGGATCGTAGGTCTGAATCTCCATCTTGCGACTCTTGAGCGCCCGCTTCAGCGACTGCCACACCCCCGGTTCCATGATGGCGTCCAGCAGGTTGAGGACCAGGTAGCCGCCATTGGCCCGGACAAAGGACCCGGCCTTGATGCGCGAAAAATCCGTGCGCCAGACCCCGCTGCGGTCAACGATACGTTCGATGCTGCCGAAGAGGTTGCGGTAGGTCGGGTATTCCTCGACAATGACCGGCGGCCCCTGCTGTTCGGCGTTGTCGACCAGCACGTTGACCGTGTACTGCTCAAAGGGATCCCCCACCGGCACGGGCATGGGCTGGGCCTGCTCCTGGCGAAAGAAAATGGCGATATTGTCGACCATGTCGTCGATCATGTGCTGCAGGTGCAGATGCAGCTTGTCGCAGGAGTAGCCGCTTTTCAGCGGGGCAATGAGATCCTCGGCCAGGACTTCGAACATGCGCTTGTCCGCCTGGCGGTTCTTGTCGTGAATCTCTTTCTGCAAGCTGCGGATCTGGAGAAAAATGGAATCGATCTCGGTTTTTATTTCCACATGCTTGATCTTGATCCGTTCAAATTCGTCCCTGGGAAATCGGCCTTTTTCGACCATCTGTTCCAGCTTGAGCATGGGCGTGGGCTCGCCGTCGACCATGGGCATGACTTCGGGCGGCTGGCCCTGACGGCCCTGAAAGGTGACCAGGGCAAAACCGGCCTCCTTGACCTCTTTTTCCAGATTCATGAAAAAACTGGCGGTCTTTTTCTCGTAGGCCTCATTGATCTCATTCTTGCGGGCCAGATATTCCGGACTTTCAAAAAGTTTGGGCACTTCCTTTTTCAGCTCTTCGACCAGGGCCTGCATGTCCTTCTTGAGCCGCACCCCCATGCCCGGTTCCAGGCGGATGAGTATGGGGGCTTCCGGATTTTTGAAATTGTTCAGATAGCAGAGGTCCCCTGGTGTGCCGTTGGACCCGGCCGCCTCGGCCAGGACGCGACGCACCGCGTGCATGCGGCCGGTGCCGGGAGCCCCAGTAACCAGGATGTTGTATCCGGGTCGCCGGATGCCGATACCGAAATTCAGCGCCTCAATTCCCCGGTCCTGGCCGAGAATCTCGTCCAGGGGTTCCAGATCGCCGGTGGTGGAAAACGGCAGTATCGAGGTGTCGAGGGTCCACCGCAGCCTTTCGGGCGTCAATCTGGTTGCGTTACTCATGCGTACCTTCCTCATGTTTGCTCTTGTCCACGTTGACCCGGACCGACCCGCCGGGCCTGACCCTGGGCAGAACTATGCGCAGCCGGCCATCGACATAGCGGACGCTGACCTGATCCGCCTGGACCGGGCACGACAGCCGAACAGTGCTGGCAAAGCTCTGCCGACTCACTCCCAGGCTGCCCTGACCTTCAAACGTTTCGACTTTCTCCCCGGTCACGGTCATGCGCCGGTCGCTGACCGTCACCTTCAGCGTGGTCGGGTCCAGGCAAGGTACGTGGGCCGTGACCACCACCGCATCCGCCTCGCTGACCACGCGCACATCCGGCTCACAGCGCAACAGTCGCAAATCGACCGGACTGCAGAAATCGCGCACCAGGGTATCGAAAAGCTCATCCATGTCCTTTTTGAGCTTGCCCAGCTCCGCGCGGTGCCAAAGACCAAGACTCGACATATCTCCTCCCTGCAACAAAAGCCGTCATGTCCCGGAAAAAAGCAGTTTGAATGAAATGTTTCCGGGATCGCCAATGGCGAGAATATCACGAGCTCCCGATGTCCGGTCAAGCCCCGGCAGGCTTTTTTCCACCCCTTTTCGCAAGGTTTCGAGCAGATCCGACAGACCGGACAGGCGCTGTGCATGATCAAAGTCGACAATGAGCAGCCGAACCCGGGGATAAATCCGAAGCTGGTCCGGCAAACGGGAAAATCGTCCGGCCCATGGCCCGTCCAGGGTCCTGACGCGGTCCAGCATGGCCTGGATTTCACCTCGTCCCGCATCGGTCTCGGCCAGCCGGACATTCAAGGCGGCAATCGCATCCGCGATCCCGCCCGGTCCGATCAGACGCAGGTCCGCGTCCGCGTAGCGACGCAGCAGGTAGAGCACGCAGCCGCCGTCCGGACTCACGACCACCAGATCCACCCGGCCGGACAACACGGGCGCGTCCACGGCCACCACGGCCCGGTGGCGCAGGTACAAACGATCAAGCACGGCCTGTCTCCGGTCCGCACGGGCCAAGACCCGACGCCGAACCAGGGCGTAACCGGCGCCCAGGTCGTCCAGGGATCGAATCAGCTGCGGCTCGGGCAGCAGGGCCGTGTCCGTCAACACAAAGCGACTCCCGGGATGGGCCCGGACCAGATGCTCCGGGGCAATGCGCCCGTGCAGGCCACGTCCGTGCGGCTCAATGGTCAAAAACTCCGCGCCGCCCAGACGCAGGGCAACGGAACCTTGATCCACCCGAACCACCAGCTCCGGATCTTTGAGTATCCGCCGCCACCATGAGTCCTGATCCCTGTACAGCATGTTGCACAACCGGCAGACCTGCTGCCAGGAAGAAGCGGGGTCAGACATGGTGCGGGAAGGGAGGTGTGCGGGCATGAAGCATCCGGGTCCAAGAGATTTGCGGCAGAAACGTCCTGCTTTCGTGCCTCACGCTCCGTCAAAACAAAAGGGAAAAATAAGGTTCGACCTCACTGAGCCGGATAGGCGCGCACGGCCTGCGGCCCCACGTCCACCCGGACCAGGGACGCCACCTGCAGACCGCTGTCCCGAAACTCGTGCAACGACATCTGCACGCACAACGGGCGGCCCAGGTCCACAGTCAGCAGTACGGTCGAACCTTCCAGCCGCAGGGCAGACAACGGGCCGACTCCCGGACCGGGCTCCAGCGCCGGACTCACGCCGATACCGGCCGGATCAATGACCACCCGCCCACGGCCGGTGGCATGACCCGGCACCGGGACCTCGAGTTTTTCGGCAATCCTGCACCAGGTCCGGCCGTTGCGGACCAGAAACTGCCCGGCAAAAGCATTGTCCAGGGGCCGGGAGGTCAGACGCCCGTCTTCCAGGGAGATGACATCAGGGCACAAAGCCCAGGCCTGGGACCGATTGTGGGTGCACAGCACAATGGTCGTGTCGCCCTGGTCACGGAGGTCGGCGACAATCTGTTCGATGATGACCCGGTTTTCCGTGTCCACGCTGGCCGTGGGTTCATCAAGAAGCAGAATCTGCGGGCTGTTGGCCAGGGCGCGGGCAATGGCCACGCGCTGGGTTTCCCCGCCCGAGAGACGAGGAGCATAGGATTCGGCCAGGTGGCTGAGACCGACCAGATCAAGGACCCGGTCAACAATTTGCTTGCGGCCGGGCCCGTCCATGCCCCGGATGGCCAGGCCATAGCCCACGTTTTCGCGCACGCTGCGGCTGAACATGACCGGATGCTGATCGACCACGCCCACCTGCCGCCGCAAGGAACGTAGCAAGGATTCCCGCCAGACAACGACGTTTCCGTCAAAGCGCAGCTCTCCGGCGTGCGGCGGTGTCAAAAAGGCCAGAATACCGAGCAAGGTCGACTTGCCGGCGCCGTTGGGACCCTGCAGGGAATAGGTCTGGCCGGCTTCAAGGCAGAGTCGGGAAATGTCGAGCACGGTCCGGTCGCCGAACCTGACCTGCACGTCGCTCAGCTCATAAAGGCTCATCGCCCTGTCCTCCCCTGCACAAAGCCCAGCAGCATGTTCACGCCGAGGCTGATGGACAGCAGCACCAGTCCCAAAGCAAGAGCCAGGACAAACTCGCCCTTGTCGTATTCCAGGGCCATGGCCGTGGTCATGGTCCGGGTGAACCCCCTGGCGTTGCCGCCGAGCATCATGGAAATACCGATTTCAGAGATGACCCGGCCAAAAGCGGCCACCACGGCGGCCATGATGCTGAACCTGGCCTCGCGCAGGACAACCAGGGCCACCTGCCAGGCGGACGCGCCCAGGGCCAGTGCCGTACGGCGGTAGCGGTCGTCCAGACGGCTGATGGCGGCAATGGTGAAGGCGACGACAATGGGTGTGATGAGGATGATCTGGCCGACAATCATGGCCTTTTGGGTGTAGAGCCACCCCAGGGATCCGAACATGCCGCGCCGGGACAGGAAGGAGTAGACCACAAGGCCGATGACCACGGTCGGCAGGGCCAGCATGGTGTTGAAAAACGTGATCACGGCCTGCTTGCCGCGAAAGGAGGTGATGCCGATGCTGAACCCGGCCGGCACCCCGAGCAGGCAGGCGGCCATGGTCGACCAAAAGCTGACGTTCAGGGAAACGCCGACAATGTGCAGCAGTTCGGCGTCCAGGCTCAGCAACAGAGTTATGGCCGCGCCCATGCTGTCGAAAAAAAACATAGTCACCCCCGAGCAGTCTGTAGTCGAACGCGCTTCCGGCCGTAACAGTCAGCCCTCCCGCGCCTCGGCCTCCCATACATCGACGCATAGAGGCTCACAACACGGACCGTTCTCCTGCGCACCTACGCCGGAGCCTGTGTTGCAGTTCGGATGGCCGAGGAGTCAAACAACGGCCCAGTCTCGCCGCCACAAGGCGGGGAGGTCGAGCACCAAAAGCGGCGTCCGCAAACTTCAGCAAACGCCGGCCCCACCAGCCATCGTCGTGCTCGCCGCGGGCACTTCTTGCCCTGCGGCCGGTCTTGTTCGTCCGGCGGAGGCACAACCCGGCCGAAAAAAAGAAATCGCCCGACCAACCGGCCGGACGATTTCATACCGACCAGGGTCAAGGCGGCTAGGCGGGCTGAGCGGCCAGCCAGGCCAAGGCTTCTCGCAAATCCAGACTCCCGGCGTAAATGGCCTTGCCGGTAATGACTCCGGCCAACCCTTTGGCAGCCAGGGGAAACACGGCCTGAACATCGGCCAGGGTTGAAATGCCGCCGGCAATGAGCACCGGCAGCCCGGTCATGCCCAGCAGGGCTTCAAGAGCCGGGATATTCACTCCGGACTGCATGCCGTCACGGCTGATGTCCGTGTATATGAAAAAAGCCGCGCCGGCCGTTTCCAACTCCGGGACCACGTCGGCCACGGTTTTGCCCGCGTCCTCAACCCAACCCTTGGTTTTGAGCCGCCCGTCGCGGGCATCCAGAGACACGCCGATACGTCCGGGAAAAGCCCGGCACAGGTCCTGAAACACCTGCGGATTCTCCAGGGCCACGGTGCCGATAATCAGCCGGGTCACCCCTGCTTCCAGGTATTTTCCGGCCACATCCAGGTCACGAATGCCCCCGCCCAGCTGCACGGGCACCGTCACCTCGGCGCACAAACGGCGAATGAGATCCATGTTGCGCGGCGTGCCACTGAAGGCGCCATCGAGATCAATGACATGGAGCCACTTGGTGCCCATTTCCTGCCACTGCCGGGCCATGGCCACCGGATCGTCCGAAAAAACCGTGACCTGGTCTTCTACGCCCTGACGCAACCGGACGCATTTTCCGTCTTTGATATCAACTGCCGGAAAGATATTCATAACCCAAGCTCCGCGACACCCTCGCCCACGGCATCCACCGCGATTTCCAGCGGAGTGACCCACTTGCCCTTTCTTTTGAAAAAACGCTTGCCCTGAAGCAAGTTCTCCGCCAAACCGCGCTGCTCTTCTTCGAAATGATACCGCCTGACCTGACCGGTTGACGTCTCGATCAGATAGATATCAAGGGTCACGGCCGCCGGAGTGGTCACGCCCCATTCCCCGCCCTGGCGCTCCTGCCATCTGGTGACAAAGGGGACAAGCAGAAAATCGGCCTGCATGCACGAGCCAACGGATTTCCAGTACTCCACGGTTTCAAATTTGTTGCGGCTCTTGCTCGCCAGCACAATCTCCTCGCATTGCCGCACCATGTCGGAGTGCAGAATGGGCCGACCACTCTTTTTTTCCAGAGCGGCTTGCAGAGCCTGATCCAGGACATCCAGGGACTCTGCCGGAATGACGGGCTTTTCTTCCGGCAAAACGCCGGCCATCAATTCCCAGTCATGCTGGGGCTGGACAAAATGAGCCACCGCGACGCTTGATTCCGTCGGTACAAGCGGGGCCCGAATCTTGGGCGCGCAGGCCACGCACAGGCAAAGCAGCATTGCAAGCATGCAGTGTTTCACAGGTCCAACCCCCCTTTGGTGCTGAGCACAGTCTGTCGATCCACCCGCACCGCCTGGCGCAAAGCCAGACCCAGGCCCTTGAAAACCGATTCCAGCAAGTGATGCCCGTTTTGTCCGTACAGCATCCGCACGTGCAGATTCATTCCGGCTTTCATGGCCAGGGACTTCAGGAATTCCCGCCACACATCCTTTTCCTGTCCGGCGATAATCGCCGGCAAAACGTCTTCAAGATACACGAGGTACCCCCGCCCGGAAAGATCCAGGCACACTTCGGTCAGCGCCTCGTCCATGGGCACCTTGGCCCAGCCGACCCTGGCGATCCCTTTTCGATCTCCCAAAGCCTTGGTCAGCGCCTCGCCCAGACACAATCCGACGTCCTCCAGCGAGTGGTGAGCGTCGATGTGCATATCACCCTGGCACGAAAGATTTAGGCCAAACCCGGCCCAATGAGCCATCAGGTCCAGCATATGATCGGCAAAACCGTAACCGGTCCGGATGGCGCACTCGCCGGCACCGTCCAGATCGAGAAAAACAGATATGCGGGTTTCGCGGGTCAGGCGTTCCACGGTCCCTGTACGAGCCGTCATGACATTCTCCTTACGGGCGATTTTTGCATCTGCATAACGGAATCACCCTTTTGCCGCATCCCCGGGCACAGCGTCATCGGCCGCCGCTTCCTTGGGTTTCCTGCCGAACCAGTACGCCACCCAGATGCCGACCTCATAGAGCAGAACCATCGGACCGGCCATCAATGTTTGCGACACCACATCGGGCGGGGTCAGGATGGCGGCGATGATAAAACTGCACAAAATGGCGTATTTCTGGAATTTGCGCAAAGACTGGTGAGTCACGATGCCCAGGCGGGCCAGGAAAAAGATAAAAAGAGGCAGCTCAAATATCAACCCGAAGGCAAAAAGCATGCTGGTCGCGAAGCTGAAATACTCTTTGACCGACGGCATGGGGGTAATGAAATCCGAGGCAAATCCCAGGAAAAACTGAAAGCCGAAGGGAAAAACCACATAGTAGCCAAAAAGTGCGCCCGAGGCAAAAAACACAGCCGAAACAAAGGCAATGGGAATGATCCATTTTCTTTCGCCTTCATAGAGACCCGGCGCGATGAACATCCAGAGCTGATAAAAAATATACGGGCTGGAGACAAAAAGGCCGGCAACAGCCGCAACTTTCAAATGCGTGAAAAAAGCTTCCGGCAATCCGGTGTAGATCAGGGTTCCGCCGGAGGGCTGGAGCAGATTGAGCAGCGGCTCCACCAACTTGGCGAACAGTTGCTCCGCAAATGCGTAACAGGCCAAAAGGCCGATAAACGCACCGATCAGACAGCGGGTCAAGCGCACCCGCAACTCCTCCAGATGCGCCGTGAAGGTCATTTCCTTGGCTTCCTTGTCGGAAGGGGCGTCGCTTTTATCCTCTTCCGCCGCCTTGGGCACGGCAGGGCCCGGCTGCGTCGGCGCGTCGGGCAGATTATCCCCATCGGACCGGGCAGCATCGGCTTCGGTCGGAACAGCCTCGTCGCCCTCTTCCGTACCGTCGACGCGACTGTCTGCCCTGTCCGCCTGCTCCGGTGCACGAAGCTCGTCGCCCTCGTTCACATCCCGTACATCATCTGCATCCGGACGCTCCGCTGTTTCGGGAGCATCCGGGCCGGTCTTGGGCTCACTCATGCCTTGACATCCTTGGAGTTATCCGTCGAAGCCCCGCCGGACTTGGCCCCGGCTTCAGACGTTTCAGCTGATTGGGCGGGAGTTCCTTCGGCCGGCTTGTCCGGGAACAGTTCTTTTCGCGCCTGCTCGGTCTTGCTCCGCTGCTCTTCCTGCTCGACCTCCATCTCAATGGTCCGCTTGACGTCCGTGCTGACCCGACGGAATTCCCCCAAAGCCTTGCCCAAAGACTTGGCCACTTCCGGCAACTTGGCGGGACCAATCACGATCAGCGCGACGATAAGAATAACGACAAGCTCTGTCGATCCAATTCCAAACATACGAGTAACTCCTTACCAAGGATGAATGACGGCCCCTTTATTCCCACTCGATGGTGCTCGGCGGCTTGGATGATATGTCGTACACCACCCGATTGACCCCCTTGACCTCGTTGATGATGCGGTTGGAAATGCGGCCCAGAATCTCTGAGGGCATTCTGGTCCAGTCTGCGGTCATGGCATCAATGGAGTCGACAATTCGCAGGGCAATGACGTGCTCGTACGTCCGCTCATCACCCATCACGCCGACCGTCTTCAGCGGCAGCAGCACGGCGAAACCCTGCCACACCTTGTAGTACCAGTTGGAGGCCATGAGTTCGTGCTGCACGATCTTGTCCGCCTGCCGCAAAATCTCCAGACGCGCGTCCGTGATCTCGCCAATAACGCGTATGGCCAGTCCGGGCCCCGGGAACGGGTGACGCCAGACAATAAAATCAGGAAGTCCCAGTTCCTGAGCCACCTTGCGGACTTCGTCCTTGAAAAGTTCGCGCAACGGCTCGACCAGGGACAGGTTCATTTTTTCCGGCAGCCCGCCCACGTTGTGATGACTCTTGATCACGGCCGACGGCCCCTTGAAGCTGATGGATTCGATCACATCCGGATAGAGAGTCCCCTGCGCCAGATACTTCACGCCTTGAATCTTCTTGGCTTCCTCTTCGAAAACCTCAATAAAGGTATAGCCGATGACTTTTCGTTTCTGCTCCGGATCTTCCAGTCCTTCCAGGCGGGACAGGAATTTGTCCTGGGCCTTGATGAAGTGCAGGTTGAGATCAAAATGCTGCTGCAGATACCCGACCACTTCCTCGCCTTCCCCGGCCCGCAACAGACCGTTGTCGACAAAGATGCAGTGCAGATTCTTTCCGATGGCCTTATTCAGCAGCACGGCCACCACGGTGGAGTCGATGCCGCCGGACAATCCGCAGACCACCTTGTCGTCGCCCAGTTGGGCAGGCAGGGCCTGGAGCATGGAGTCGACAAAGGACGACATGGTCCATGTGGACTTCAGCCCGGCCACCTGAAACAGAAAATTGCGCAAAATTTCATCGCCCTGTTCCGTGTGAGCCACCTCGGGATGAAACTGCAATGCGTACATCCTGCGCTCTTCGTTGGCCATGGCCGCAATCTCGATATTCTGGGTCTTGGCCGTGACCGTGAAGCCGGGCGGCACTTGCAATACATGATCGCCGTGCGACATCCACACGGTCAGCGCGCCGCTGTCGCCGATACGATCCCACAACGCGCAGGGCTGGGCAAAGCTCAGTTCGCTGCGACCGTATTCCCGGTCCAGGGAGGGGGCAACCGTACCGCCCAGTTTCTGGGCCATGAGCTGCATGCCGTAGCAGATGCCGAGCACCGGCAATCCCCATTCGAAAATGGCCTCGTCGATACCGGGAGAATCGGGGCTCGACACCGAGGCCGGACCGCCGGACAGTATGATCGCCGTGGGCTGCAGTTTCCTGAGATCGGAGGTGGAGATGGTGCACGGGTGAATTTCCGAATACACGCCGGACTCACGGGTGCGCCGGGCGATAAGCTGGGTGTACTGGGAGCCGAAGTCGAGAATAATGACCTTTTCCTGAATATCCATGTTCTTCCTCCATCCGCGCGGGCAGATGGTTATTGCGAAAATTTAGTACGCGTCCACCCGGTAATTGGGGGCTTCCTTGGTAATGATCACGTCGTGGACATGGCTCTCACGCAATCCGGCGGCCGAGATCTCGACAAAACGGGCCTTGTCCTGAAGGGCCGTGATATCCGGTGTGCCCAGGTAGCCCATGCCGGAACGCACGCCGCCGACCAGCTGATCTATCGTTTCCATCACCGACCCTTTGTAAGGGACACGCCCGACAATGCCCTCGGGCACCAGCTTCTTCGATCCTTCCTGGAAATACCGGTCGCTGCTTCCATCCTTCATGGCGTCGATGGAGCCCATGCCGCGATAGATCTTGTATGTGCGCCCCTGATAGAGGATTTTTTCTCCCGGACTTTCCTCTGTGCCGGCAAACATGGAGCCCATCATGACCGTATCGGCACCGGCGACCAGCGCCTTGACCACATCGCCGGAAAATTTGACGCCGCCGTCGGCGATGCAGCATTTGCCGGCCTCGCGACAGGCCCGGACGCATTCCATGATGGCCGTGACCTGCGGCACTCCGACCCCGGCGACAATGCGCGTGGTACAGATGGAGCCCGGACCGATACCGACCTTGACCGCGTCGGCCCCGGCGGCGATGAGCGCCTTGGCACCTTCGTAGGTGGCCACGTTGCCGGCAATGAGTTCCAGCTCGGGCCATTCGGCCTTGGTCTGGCGAACCGCATCAAGGATGTTCTTTGAATGGCCATGGGCCGAATCCAGGACAAGCACGTCCGCTCCGGCTTTGACCAGGGCCTCGACCCGCTCGGCCCGGCCCTTGCCCACGCCTACCGCCGCACCGACCCGCAGTCGCCCGAGGTCGTCCTTGCACGCATGGGGATACTTGCGGACCTTGTCGATATCCTTGATGGTCAAAAGACCGCGCAGCTTGTTGCCGTCGTCCACCACCAGCAGTTTCTCGATCCGATTGTCGTGCAGGTGGCGCTTCGCGTCCTCCAGGGATATGCCAACGGGCACCGTGACCAATTTCTTGCTGGTCATGACCTCGCTGACGCGGGCGTTCATGTCGGTCACGAAACGCACGTCACGATTGGTGACGATGCCGACCAGTTGATCCCCGAGCACCACCGGCAATCCGGAAATGCGGTAGTCGCGCATCAGTTCCAGAGCATGCCCTACGCTGTCGTCCGGATCAACGGTGATGGGGTCAACGATCATGCCTGATTCGGACTTCTTGACTTTGACCACTTCCAGGGCCTGCTGGTCGATGGACATATTCTTGTGGATAATACCGATTCCCCCGGCCCGAGCCAGGGAAATGGCCATGCGCGACTCGGTGACCGTGTCCATGGCCGAACTCAAAAAGGGGATATTCAGCTCAATTCCGGCAGTCAGCCGGGTCTTGAGGTCAACCTGGTCCGGCAGCACTTCCGAATATGCCGGCACCAGCAAGACGTCGTCAAAAGTCAGGGCCTTGCCCAATATCTTTTCCATATGCGTACCTCGCCCGCCAATGCGGGGATAGGAGTTTTGTGTCCGGGGCGCTAGAGCCCCAGATAAGCCTTTTTGACATCCTCATTGGCCAGCAGGTTCTGGGCCGAGTCCTCCAGGGTGATGCGACCATTCTCCATGACATAGGCCCGGTGAGCGATTTTAAGCGCCTGATTGGCGTTCTGCTCGACCAGAAACACGGTGGTGCCGGACTGGTTGACCTTGCGGATGATGTCGAAAATTTGCGCGATAATGATCGGCGCCAGGCCAAGTGACGGCTCATCAAGAAGAAGCAGGCGCGGTCGGCCCATCAAGGCGCGGGAAATGGCCAGCATCTGTTGTTCGCCACCGGACAGGGTTCCGCCCTGCTGCTTGCGGCGCTCGGCCAGAATGGGGAACAGCGAAAACACATATTCCAGATCCTGGGCAATGCCCGCCTTGTCGCTGCGCAGAAATGCGCCCATGTCCAGGTTTTCCATAACCGTCATTTCAGGAAAAATCAGGCGACCCTCAGGAACCTGCGAAATCCCCAGGCGCACGATCTTGTCCGCCTTCATCGCCTGAATCGGCTGGCCCTCAAAGATGATCTCGCCGCTTTTCGGCGGAACGCCTCCGCAGATGGACATCAAGGTGGTGCTTTTTCCTGCTCCGTTCGCCCCGATGAGCGTCACGATCTCCCCGTGCCGGATGTTCAGGGAAATGTCGTGCAGGGCCTGAATATTGCCGTAAAAAGTGCAGACCTTGCGCAACTCAAGCATGGCTTTCCTCCCCGAGATAGGCTTTGATGACCCGCGGGTCGCGGCTGATTTCTGCGGGGGTGCCGTCCGCAATGAGACAGCCGTACTCCATGACATAGATACGCTCGGACAGACTCATCACCATGCTCATGTCGTGCTCGATCAACAGAATGGCCATGTTCATCTCGTCCCTGATCTGCAGCACCAGCTGCTTCAGGGACTCGGTCTCCTGAGGGTTCATGCCGGCGGCAGGTTCGTCAAGCAAAAGCAGCGACGGCTCGGTGGCCAGGGCGCGGGCGATTTCCAAGCGGCGCTGTGCGCCGTACGGAAGATTGCAGGCCTGCTCGTTGTAGAATTTGTGCAGGCCGATATACTTGAGCAGTTCGTAACTGCGATCAATAATCTCGTTTTCTTCCCGCCGCACCGACGGCGGTCGGAGCAAGGCGCCGAGAATTCCGGCCTTGGTCCGACAGTGCCTGGCGATCATGACATTTTCAAGAACGCTCATGTTTTTGAACAGACGAATGTTCTGAAACGTCCGGGCCATGCCCAGGGCGGTGACCAGGTTGGGTTTCATCCCGTTGACCCTGGTGCGGGCGCCGCCTTTGGGAGTGAACCAGACCTCGCCCTCGGTTGGAACGTAAATGCTGGTGATGCAGTTGAAAAAAGTAGTCTTGCCGGCTCCGTTGGGGCCGATCAAGGCGACAATCTCACCGGCGTCAACATGAAGGTCCACATCGTTGAGCGCCCGCAAGCCGCCAAAATTCATCGCCACCTTGGTGACATCAAGTACGACGCTCATCTAGGCCCTCCCTCCATTGGCAGCTTCCAGTCCCGGGTCATGAATCTTGTATTTGCGTCCACGGGCCGGAATCAGGCCTTCGGGGCGGAAAACCATCATCAAAACCATGGCAATGGCAAAGAGCAACATGCGATATTCGGAAAAAGCGCGCATGTACTCGGGCAACAGCACCAAAAACGCGGCGCCGAGAATGACGCCGAGATTGGAGCCCATGCCGCCCAGGACTACAATGGACAAAATGATGGCCGATTCGAAAAACGTGAAGCTGGCCGGATTGATGAACGTGGTCTTGGCCGCAAAAATCACCCCGGCGAAACCGGCCCAAGCCGTTCCCAGACCAAAAGCCATCAGCTTGACGCCGACGCGGTCGATGCCCATGGCCTGACAGGCGATTTCGTCCTCGCGCAAGGCCTGCAAGGCGCGCCCGATACGGGAATCCTTCAACCTCGAAACCGCGACGATGGTCACCACGACGAGCGCCAGCACAATATAGTAAATATAGATATTGGCTCCGGCCACGCTGAGCTGCATGTCCATCAGGCCGGGTCGGGGGATATTGGAAATACCGGAAGGGCCACCCGTGATAGAACTCCAGTTCTCAAGCAGCAAACGAACGATTTCGCCAAATCCCAGAGTGACGATGGCCAGATAGTCTCCGCGCAGACGTAAAACGGGAAACGCCAGCGCCACCCCGGCGAGAGCGGCAATGATGCCGCCAAGAGGCAGGGCAACCCAAAAACCCACCCCGAAATACTGGCTGAGCAGGGCGTACGAGTAGGCGCCGATGGCATAGAAGGCGGCATGTCCCAGGAACAGAAGACCGGCAACACCGACAATGATGTTCAGCCCCAGGCCGAGAACAACATAAATCAAAAATGAAATCAGGATGTTCGTCTTGTAGGTTGAAACCATCCACGGCATGATGAGGAAGATGGCCAGCACAACGAGAGCGCCAAGGCTCATCAATAACCGGTTATCCAGGATCTCGGTCAACGGGCTCTTGAAGGAAGCCGGATTCTTAGCAGCGGCCTGCCCCATTTCCTTGCGTTTCAGGGCCCAGCGCCAGACAAAAGACAGGACAAAAGCCCCGCAACCGACCAAGCCCATATTTTCCCAGCGCCAGATAATCGTCTGGTCAATGGTGTTGACCCTGATGACCATGATCGGGAAGGTCAGGAACATAAACCAAACACTGACCAGGAGAGATTTTTTTAACTCATGCATTGTTGTGCTCACATACGCAGTGCTGCGTATACCTTAAACTTTTTCGACCTTGGCCTTGCCCATGATGCCCGAAGGCCGGAAAATCAGGAATACCACCAGCAACGTGAAGGCGAACACGTCTTCGTAGTCGCTTGAAATGTATCCGGTGGCAAAACTCTCGGACAGACCCAGAAACATTCCGCCAAGCATTGCTCCGGGGATGGAACCGATACCGCCCAGAACAGCCGCCGTGAAAGCTTTGATGCCGGCCATGAAGCCGATGGCAAAATTGACCATGCCGACATGTGAGGCGATGAGCACACCGCCCACTGCAGCCAGGGAAGAGCCGATGATGAACGTGATGGAAATGACCTTGTCCGAATCTACGCCCAGCAGCATGGCCATCTTGCGATTCTGAGCCGTGGCGCGCATGGCCTTGCCCATTTTCGTGTACTTGATGAACAGGGTCAGGGTGGCCATGAAAAAGGCACTGGTGACCACGATGACAAAGTCGGATGATCCAAATATATGAGCAATAGGCTCGATAAAGGCGAATTCCGGGATAAGGCGGGGAAAGGGTAGAAAATCTGAAGTCTGGGCCAGAATGATGTAATTCTGCAGAAAAAGGGACATGCCGATGGCGGAAATCAACGGGGACAGACGCCCGGCGCCACGCAGAGGCTTGTAGGCGACTTTCTCCATGGTAAAACCATAGCATGCGCAAAACAAAATTGCCGCAAGGGCGGCCAGGAGCAGAACGGCTAAGGGAGGAAAGCCCAGAATTCCGAGCACTCCGGCGATGATGAGCCCGGTAAAGGCGCCGAGCATGTACACTTCGCCGTGGGCAAAGTTGATCAGCTCAATGATGCCGTAGACCATTGTGTAGCCGATGGCGATGAGCGCATAGATGCTCCCGCGTGTCAGGCCTCCCAAAACAAGTTCAAAAAAATATTGCCAATCCATGATTCCCCTTCCGCTCCGGCTCCGGAAAAAGCCTGCCGGTCAGCTGAAAGAACCGAGGGACAGGCAAAGCGCCCGTCCCTCGGTCAAAACGTTGATATTTGAGGGCGGCCTACTTTATTTCCACATATTTGCCATTCTGCACCTGGTACATGGAGAATCCAACGCCTTCAGCGTCGCCACGGGCGTCGAACTTAATGGTGCCGACAGTGGTTTCCACGGGTTCGGTCCGCAGGGTTTCCATGATCTTGTCAGGGTTCGTGCCGGCCTTGTCAATCGCGTTCACGAGAGCCTGCATGGCTGCATACGCGGCGTCAAAAAACGCACCCGGCTCAGCGCCGAACTCAGCGACATGGGCCGCGCGAGCCGCCTGGTTCATCTCAAGCCCGGACACGTCCTGAGGACCGGAAGCATACACGCCCTCGGCGTCGGCACCGGCCACCTTGATAAAGGTGTCGTCCTTCACGCCGTCATCCGAGATGAAATGAACGTCAACGCGTCTTTTCTTCATCTGGGACACCAGCTTGGAAGCTTCCGGATGATAACCGCCGAACATGACGGTGTCAGCGCCGGACTGGCGTACTTTCTGGATCACGGCAGAGTAATCGACGGCACCAGGGGTGACGCCTTCAAACAGCACGACTTCTGCCTGGCCGCCTTCCTGGATGAACTTCTGCGCGAATTCGGCGTAACCCTTGCCGTAATCACCCTTGTCGTGCAGCACGGCAATCTTCTTGGAGCCGAGCTTTTCGATGGCAAAGTCAACACCGAGTTTGGACTGGGCGTCGTCAGAAGCGATGGTGCGGAAAAAAGTCGGATACTGCCCGCTCTGGGTCAGATCGGGATTGGTGGCCGAAGGCGACATAGTCACGATCTTGGCCTCTGTATAGATGGGCAGGGCGGCCTTGGTCGCGCCGGAGCAGATGTGCCCCAACACTACAATGGCGCCGTCGGAAACCAACTTGGTGGCGACGTTGGTGGCCTTTTCAGGCTTGCACTCTTCATCCTGGACCAGCAGTTCGATCTGCTTGCCGCCGATGCCGCCCTTGGCATTGACGTCCTTGGCCACCAGTTTGGCCGCATTGACCGTGGGCAGCCCGTAGGAAGCGAGATCGCCGGTGTGAGCCCCGCCCACGCCGATCTTGATGGTGTCGGCAAAAGCGGTGCTGGTCAGAAGCGTCAGGCTAGCTGCAATCAGAAGACCAGAAAAACGTTTCATCAGTCCCTCCACAAAAGTTCAAGTTTAGATAACGAACCAAGGCCCGCAAATCAGGCCTTTGTGCTTGCGGAATCGAATCGGCGACAAGTATCTCAGCCTGCCCGAGGTGTCAAATTGGTCGGGACTAGTCTTCGGCCAGCTCCCGCTCGGCATTCTTCAGCAACTGGGGGTCGTCCGGCCGGCTGTCGACCACCGCCTGGAAGTGAGGAACCGCTTTTTCAGGCTCTTCCAGATAGTACTTGAAAATGATGCCCAGGTTGAAATGCGCCCTGGGATTCTGCGGCTCAACACGGAGCATTCTTTCGAAGTATTCCGTGGCTTCGGCGTATTTTTCCATTTCGAAAAGACAGAAACCTTTTTGATTGAGAGCCATGATGTCGTCTTCGACCCGCTCCAGAATCATATCCCAAAACGAAATGGACTTGTCCCAGGCCTTCATCTCCATGAATGTCATGCCCAAGGACCGCATGGTTTCCATGTCGTCGGGATTGTCCTGCAGCTTTTTCATCATGGCGGACAATCCGGACATGTCGCCCATTGCGTCCATGCCCCCTCCGCCCGGCATCTGACGGGCCTCTTCCCGTTGCACAATAGAGGGATGCTCGACTCTGTAGACCACGGCGGCAAAAAACAAAACCGCAAGGGAAACGAGCAGGAAGTAGACAACCCGATTACGGGCGAGCAGTGGAAAGGCGTTATTCGTTTCCATCAATAATCTCCAATTGCCGTACACGGCGTTCCAGAACAGACTGTTGGCGGGCCAAAAAAAGGACATAGCCGCCCACTCCCACCCAGATGCATACGTTGGCGATGAAAAGATAGTTCATATTCGGCCCTGTCCTTACAATGTTTTTTCCTGAATTCTGACCAAAGCTCCTTCAACACGCCGGCGCAAGGCCAAGCCGTCGTACCTGGCCACGACCAGGGCCAGACACACCGCCCCCCAGGCCACCAGATTGACCCAGAGCGCTGTCCACATTTCCGGCTCAAGTCCGCCCCCTTTGGAGGCGAGAACTGCCGGATGGATGGACCGCCACAATCGGGCCGACAAAAAGACCAGCGGCACGTCCAGAAAGGCGACAATGCCGAGCACCGCCCGAACCTTGGCTCCCTTGGCCCCGCCCAGATCCGAAGCGCGAAGAACCAGGTAGCCTGCGTATACGAACCACATGACCAGAGTGGTGGTCAGGCGGGGGTCCCAGGTCCACCACGTATTCCACGACGCCCGGCCCCAGAGGGAGCCCGAAACCAGCGCCAGTCCGCAAAAAAGGACGCCGATCTCGGCCATGGCCCCGGCCCAGATGTCCCATTTCTCATTGCCGGTCCAAAGCAGCAGGATGCTTGCGACGCAAACCCCGAAAAAAGCGGCAAAGGCCCACCAC
Source organism: uncultured Desulfovibrionaceae bacterium (assembly GCA_964651415.1). Taxonomy (GTDB): domain Bacteria; phylum Desulfobacterota; class Desulfovibrionia; order Desulfovibrionales; family Desulfomicrobiaceae; genus Desulfomicrobium. The sequence goes on along the minus strand of CAZYZA010000004.1, from coordinate 15,510 downwards.
GCCAAAGGCAGATGAAAATAGAATATCTTCTGCACCAGTCCCAGGGTCGCCTCTTCCGGCGCATAGAACCAGATGAAATACTGGCCAACAGCCATCAGCATCATGATGGCCGCGGCCAGGAAAAAAAGCAGACGTGATCGGATACCCAGCATAACCTTGTCCTCTAGTCGGCCCGAAATACAAACGGGAAAAGAAATAGGGCCGCTCCGGCGAATACAGCATCAAAAGCAAAGACGATGGCGAACCAATCGCCCACATCAACCAGGGTTCCGCCCTGCATGAGCCCCACGCCGATGCGGATGCCTCCCAGCAGCAACGGCACCTGTAGCGGAAAGACGATGATGGTCAGCAACGCATCCTTGGCCCCTTGCCCATGGCCCATGGCCCCGACCAGTCCTCCCAGAATGCACAGTCCGAGATCAACGCCCACAACCATCAGAAAAAGAAGGAGGGCGTCACCGGCAGGGTCAAGCCCGAGAAAAACGAGAGCCGCAGGAAAGAAAAAAATCTGGCACAGCAGCAGCAGCGCGAATCCGGCCAAGGTCTTTCCCAGCCACAAGCCCTGAACGGGCATGGGTGAAAGCAGCAGAGCCGTTGCAGTGTCGTTTTCCTCCTCAAACCGAAAGAGCAGAGAGAAAATCAGGACAACGGCAAAAGAGCTGCACAACCAGAAAATCGCCAAGGCCTGCTGCGGCGAAAACCGGTCCCCGGGCGTCGCCGACAGACTGAAGATAAACACCAATAACAGGCCGAGCAAAATGGCCTGCACCGGCCCCTGACCACCGGCAAACGCCAGCCGCAGATCTTTGCGCGCAATGGCCAGGGTGGACGAAATCACGCCACGGCCTCCGCGCAAAAATCAGCAGCACTGCCGTAATAGTCCATTTCCCGTCCGCTCAGGCGCAACACCGTGTCGGCCCTGGGCAGGTCGCGATCCAGATCGTGGGAGATCCAGACGATGCCGGCCCCCCGGGACCGGGCTGCGTCCAGCTCGGCATGCAGTATGGCTTGAGACGCATGGTCAAGCCCAGTGGACGGCTCGTCGAGAAACAGCAGGGCCGGCTCCACAAGGAGTATCCGGGCCAGCGACAGGCGCTGCGCCATGCCGCGCGAAAACGTTCCGGCCGCCTCCAGGGCAAAGCCCTTCAACCCCACCCGGTCCAGCAGGGAGATCAAAGCCTGGTCATCCAGCCCGCGACCATAGATCCGGTTCCAAAACTCAAGATTGGCCAGTGCCGACAAAGCCGGATAGACAAACGTCTGGTGCCCCATGAAGGCCATGGCCTCGTCGGGCACCAGGCGCTCCACGGTCCCGCTGCCCGGCGCCAGAAGACCGGCCATGATCTTGAGCAGCGTCGACTTGCCCGCGCCATTGGGTCCGGCCACCAGCATGATCGTCCCACGGTCAAGCCGACAGGCAACTTTCCTGAAGATCAGCCGCGAGCCGAAAAAATGACTGACTCCGGCCAGCCGAAGCAAGGTGGGGTCGGCCATCATTTGCGCTCGATTCTTCTCCAGCAAAAAAACGCGATCAGGCACGATAAGGTCCCGCCGATCCAGATCCAGTTGACCAGCGGATTGATATTGACGCGCACGCTGGCCACACCTTCCTCGTTAAAACCAAGCAGTGTGGCGTACACCTCCTCGCCGAAGGAAGGAATCACCGACACCTCGGCAAAAGTAGACTGCTCAAAATTCCGGTACAATCGCTTCTGCGGCGTCAACACGCCCACCAAGGCGCCGTCGCGGGTCACGGTCAGCCGTGCTTCATGCACGTTCATGGCCGGATTGTGGTCATGGCGCAGGCCTTCGTACGTCAGGACATAATCGCCGATGGCCATGGTTTCGCCCTGCTGCAGCACGGCGTCCTCCTCAAGCTGGTACGGCCCGGAAAAAGCCACGCCGATAACCATGAGCGCCACGCCCAGATGAACACCGTACGCACCCCAGGCCGGCCGAAACAATCTCAGCCCGGCCGTGCGCACAAAAACCAGCACGATGGAAGCCACGATCATGATGCCGGCGGCAGAAGCCAGCAAGGCCAGGGGCTGACGATAACCCAAGGCATAGATCACCACGGCCGAACCAACTCCCAGGCCGGCCACAACGGCAGCGGCTGACTTGTCACTGAGACCGCTCTTCTGGGAAAACCATGGGCAAAAGGCCATGATCACGGCCATGACCGCAAACAACGGCAGACAAACCCGGTTGTAGAAACCGGCATCCAGACCGACCGGATTAGCGCTCCACAACCCGCTGATGACCGGCCACAGGACTCCCAGAAAGACAATGCCGCCAATGCACAGAAACAACCACGAAGACAGAAACAGCATGCCCGGACGGCTGACAAAGTCATCAATCTCGGTCGTGTCGTCCTTGCGGCCCACCAGACAGATGTACAGAATCAAAAACAATCCGGCGGCCATGAAGACAAGAAGCGGCACGCCCATGCGGCTTCCGCCGAAAGCATGGACGGAATCGATGATGCCGCTGCGAACCACAAATGTGGCGAAAAAGCACAGCAGCAAGGTCAGGGCGATGAGAAAAACGTTGGTCCGCAGCAAGGTCTTGCGCGTCCGGCCGACAATGGCCGTATGGATAAAGGCGGTGCCGACCAGCCAGGGGATGAGCGATGAATTCTCGACCGGATCCCAGGCCCAGTAGCCTCCCCAGCCTAGTTCCATATACGCCCACCAACCGCCGAGAATGATGCCGGCGGCAAGAAAAATCCAGGAGATGATGTTCCAGTTGCGGGAGAGCTCAAGCCATTCCCGGCCATTCCCGGAAACCCGCGAGGCCAGGGCCAGACAGCACGGGATGGTATAGCCGGCATAGCCGAGAAAAAGCAGCGGAGGATGAAAGATCATGCCGGGATTCTGTAGCAGGGGATTCATGCCGCGTCCATCTGCCGGCACCGGATCAAGCTTCATAAAAGGATTGCTCGGGCCGGTCAGGGCAAAGAGAAAAAACAGCTCGACCATAAAGAAAAACAACCAGAAAAAAACCTTGGTCCGGCTGTCAATCCGGGAATACCCGGGGGTGTAGATCATGCAGACACCCATGACGGCCACGCACAGATACCAAAACAGAAACGAGCCGTTCTGTCCGGCCCAAAAAGCGGTGGCCGCGTAGAACAGCGGCAAAAACGTGTCCGTGTAGTCCCGCACGTAGACATAGGAGAAATCCCGGATCACCAGGGCATGGAGCAAAACCGCCGAGACGGCCAGGACGATCACGGTCATGCCGATCTGTCCCTTTTCCAGGGCTTTCACGGTGGAAAAATCATCCTTCAAAGCCCTGACCCCGGCATAGGCGGCCAGACCAAAACCAGCCAGCATGCTGATCAGCAATGCGGTGAAACTAATGGCGTGCATGCAACATTTTCCTTGTGGAGAAGCTTAAAGGTGTGAAAAACAGAAGGCCGGAAGGTGATCAGCCGGTATATCCGGGAGGACGCATTTTGCCCTCGTCGTTCTTTTCGTATTTGGACGGACACTTGGTCATCAAGGTTGTCGCCTCGAACTCCTTCGTTTCGGCGCGATATGTGCCCTCAAGAATAACCTCGATCCCCGGCTTGAAGGTGTCGGGCACCGCGCCACGAAAGCGGACCCTGATGGCTTGACCGGGGTTGGTCGTGTCCAGGACGTCAAAGTCCACGCCCAAGGATTGGGGATCGCGCACGATGTCGTTTTCAGCCACGGTGCCGAACAGGCGGGCCTGGGCCAGCTTGTCAGCCGGCATGGCCAGCGCCTCGGAGACATTGAGAAAATAGACTGAATTCTGCGAAAGACCGCTGAAGAGCAGAAAGCCCACTCCACCGGCAACCAGCAGGGCGGCAGCCAGATAGACCCATTTTTGATTCTTTGCGCTACTCATGCATACTCCGATTTCGTTGCTGCCAGCCCTTATCATGGGCCGGCCCGATCTGTCACGCCACGTTGGGCGCTCGTCCGCCCGCGCATATCCACAACCAGGTCCGTTTCGTCAACAACTTCGTACCACAAACCCGGACGGTTGCCCTGAACGCAGCCATGCGGGCCGAACCACCCGCGCCTTGACCTGTCCGCCTTTCCCGATCAGAAAAAGCCCTGTCAGCAACCAACCGGAGAATCCCACGTGTCCGACATCAACACCGTTCTTCTTGACCGCGACGGCACCCTGATCACGGAAGAGCACTACCTTCGAGATCCGGCCAAAGTCTCGCTCATTGCCGGGGCAGGCCCCTTGATGCGCCGACTGCTCGAACTGGACGTCCGTTTTTTCCTGGTCACCAACCAAAGCGGCATCGGTCGCGGGCTTTTGACCACGGACGACTACCACCGCGTGCAGGACCGACTGCAAACCCTGCTTGCCGCCGAAGGTGTACACTTGCACGGCACAGCCTTTTGCCCTCATGCTCCGGACCGTCAATGCTCCTGCCGCAAGCCCGGAACAGGTCTGTGGGGGGCACTGGACAGGGAGCACGGGCTGAATCCGGCAACAACAGCCATGGTTGGCGACAAAATTTCAGACCTGCGCTTCGGCCAGGCCGCAGGGTGCCGGGAGACCGTGCTGGTGCTGACCGGACACGGCCACCAGGCTGCGGCACAACTTGGCCTGACTGTTCCGGACACCCCGCTTCTGGCGTGCCCCGGCGGCCCGGATCGGCCAACATGGCTGGCGCACAGCCTGGCCGCTTACCTGGAGCATCTTGTGCAAAAAAAGGAACATGTGCATGCACGTCGGATTTGACGCCAAACGTTATTTTTTCAACACAACCGGTCTGGGCAACTACGCCCGCTCGACCATCAATGGCTTGGCTGCACATTTTCCGCAGCATCGCTACACGCTGTACACGCCGTCCCGCTGCGGGCAATTGTGCACTCCGGCCGAACAGAACTGCCTGAATGTGCAGGAACCATGCCCTCCTGGCCGGCATTTCCCCGCCTTGTGGCGCAGCTTCGGCATTCCACCTCAGGCCAGACAGGATAAAATCGACCTTTTCCACGGCCTGTCCCATGAGCTTCCCCTGATCGGATTCGGACCGGGCATCAAGACCGTGGTCACCGTGCACGACCTGCTCTTTCTGACCCATCCGCATCTCTTTCCCTGGATAGACCGCAACGTGTACGCCATAAAGTACAGGGCAAGCTGCCGCCGAGCCGACATGGTCATCGCCATCAGCCGCAACACCGCCCAGGATGTGCAAGACCTTTTCGGCATCCACCCGGACCGGGTCAGAGTGGTCTACCAAAGCTGTGCAGACCGGTTCCGTCAGCAAGTGTCCACGGCTGACCTGGCCGGGTTGTCCGCGAAGTACAGCCTGCCCCGGCCTTACATTCTCTTTGTCGGCTCCCTTGTCCTTCGCAAAATGCCGCAAACCCTGATACAGGCCCTGGCCGCCGTCCCTGTCCCGGACCGTCCGGGCCTGGTGCTGGCCGGCAGCGGCCCCCTGACCCCCAGACTCCGAACGCTGATTCACGAACTCAAGCTGGAGGATCACGTCCGATTGACAGGGCGGGTGCCGGACGCAGACCTGCCCGGTCTGTACCAGGGCGCCCTGGCTTTTGCCTACCCATCCCAGGGTGAAGGCTTCGGCATCCCCATCCTGGAGGCCCTGACCAGCCGCGTGCCGGTCATCACCTCCAGAGGGTCGTGTTTTGCTGAAGCCGGAGGCGACGCGGCCATATACGTTACTCCCGGAAATGTGGAGGAGCTGGCCCAAGCCTTCATCCGCGTCGGCACGGACGCAGCTGTGCGCCAGACCATGATTGAACGCGGCAGCCGGCACGCCCAAAACTTTCACCCGTCCATCGTCGCAGCGGAAATGATCAAGGTTTACTCCGAACTGCACGAAATCTGAGCAGGATACCGCATGCCCTTCGCACTTACTCATCAGGAATGCCTCGTCGTGCGCCTCAGCGCCCTGGGAGACGCCATTCTGACCACAGGGGTTCTCAAATACTGGCACGAGCAGGCCGGCCTGACCTTTCGCGTGCTGACCAAGCCCCATTTCGCGCCGATCTTCGACAATCATCCGGGCGTATCCGGCATCATCAGCGTCGAGGAAAAAGATCTGCATGGCCAAGGCTGGGTCCGCTTCTGCCGTCACCTGGCCCACGACCATGGGCATCTTCGCCTTGTGGATCTCCACGCCAATCTACGAACCATGGTCCTGCGCCTTGTCTGGCCCGGACAGGCCAGGAAATATCCAAAATCTTCCCTGATCAGGCGTATTTTTCTGACATCGGGCGGCCGCTTTTTCGGCGCGCGCCTGCGCCGGGCCAACGTCCCCCAGCGGTACAGCATGGCTCTGCAGGACACGCCGGCCCCTGTCGACCAGGTGCGCCCCATCGTCTACCTGCGACCCGACGAAACCGCTTCGGCCCGCAATCTGCTGCACAGGCTCGGCCTGACCAGACCCATTGCGATTCATCCATACGCCACCCATCCGGCCAAGACCCCGCCGCCCCAGGTCTGGCAGACCGCGATCAATCTTCTTCGCAACGCAGGGCACGAAGTCATTGTAATTGGCAAAAGCCCCGCCTCCTTGGTTGCCGGGTCCTCCTTCGACCTGACCAACTCGACCGACCTGCGCCTGACCGCAGCGCTGCTGAGCCACTGTTCGGGCCTTTTGACCGGAGATTCGGGGCCCATGCATCTCGGCACAGCCGTGTCCATCCCGACCATCGCCCTGTTTGGTCCCACAACGAAGGAGTGGGGCTTTTATCCTTCAGGGCCTGAGGACCGGGTTCATCAAGTCGCCTGTCCACAGGCCCCCTGTTCTTTGCATGGCCAACAGGCATGTCGCCTGAACAATCGCTGCATGACCGAAATCCCGCCCCGCCTTCTCGTCGATCTGGCCGGACAGCTCGCATAACCTTCCGCAGACCGTCACCAAGACTTGACGAATGGGCGAGCAACTAATAGTAACGGTTATCAAATCTTCACCGAGGTTCTGTTATGAAAGAATTACTAGGCAAGGACATGCGCCTGACCAACCAGCGGAAACTGATCCTGGAGGAACTAAAGGCTGTCACATCCCATCCCACTGCCGATGAGATATACGGGATGGTGCGTCAAAAGATGCCCCGTATCAGCCTGGGAACCGTGTACCGCAACCTGGAAGTTCTGAGTTCGCTGGGCCTGGTGCGCAAACTTGAACACGCCGCCGGGCAGAAGCGCTTTGACGCCGACATGACCCCACACCACCATGTCCGCTGCGAAGTATGCGGCAAGGTCGGAGATATCTTTGACGCCCAGGACATTTCCGGCATCGAGCGCAATGTCAGCACGGACTACGTCATCACCGGCTACACCGTTGAATTTTCCGGCATCTGTCCGGATTGCCGGAAAAACCAGAGTCCGGAACAGTAAATTCATGTCACACAATCGCCGCCAGGCTGCAAAAACACTGGATGAGCGCCCCTGTTTTTGGTAGCGGCTGAAAGAAACTCAATTATGCAACAGAAAGGAGGCCTTATGGCTGAGAGACTTGAAGTTTATAAATGTGACCTGTGCGGGAATATCGTCGAGGTCATGCATGGCGGCGGTGGAACACTTGTTTGCTGCGGCGAGGACATGAAATTGATGGTTGAAGGCACGGTCGACGCGGCCAGGGAGAAACATGTCCCGGTCATCCACAAGACAGCCTCCGGGTACAAGGTGGTGGTTGGCGAAGTGGCCCACCCCATGCTCGACGCCCATTATATCGAATGGATCGAGCTGATTGCCGATGGAAAGGTTTACAGGCAATATCTTGATCCCGGCCAGACGCCGGAAGCGGAATTCTGTATTCAGGCGGATAAGGTTACGGCCCGTGAATACTGCAACCTTCACGGACAATGGAAATCTGAAAACTAGGAGATACCCCCATGGACAAGTACGTTTGCACTCTTTGCGGCTATGTGTATGACCCTGCGGTCGGCGATCCGGACAGCGGCATTGCTCCGGGAACCAAGTTCGAGGACATTCCGGACGACTGGTCCTGTCCGGTGTGCGGCGCAGGCAAGGAAGATTTCGCCAAAGAAAATTAAGCACCACCAGGGTCGGTCCGAATATCCGGGCCGGCCCTGCTTGAACTCAGACACCTCATTCGGCCGCAATGGCCGTGAAATATAAGGAACACAGTCCATGCCCGTAACTGAAATCAAGAAAGACATCTTCTGGGTGGGTGTCGTTGACTGGAACATCCACGACTTCCATGGCTACTCCAGATCTCCACAGGGGACGACGTACAACGCCTACCTTGTCCTGGACGACAAAATCACCCTCTTTGATTCCGTGCCGGCCAAGTTCCAGATGGATCTGTATCACCAGATCCGCTCCATCATCCCTCTGGAAAAAATCGACTACATCGTCTGCAACCACATTGAACCGGACCATGCCGGAGCCATGCCGTTCTTGATGGAAAAGGCTCAGCCCGAAAAAGTCTTCTGCTCCAAAATGGGGCACCGCATGCTCCTCGATCACTTCCACCAGCCCGACTGGCCGTACCACCCCGTCCAAACCGGCGACACCCTGAGCTTGGGCAAACGCACCGTGCATTTCATGGAAACACGCATGCTGCACTGGCCCGACTCCATGTTTTCGTACATCCCTGAAGACAAACTGCTCATTTCCAACGACGGTTTCGGACAGAACATCGCCAGCAGCGAGCGCTTTGACGATGAAATCGACCTGGCCATGCTCATGCGGGAAAGCTCCCACTATTACCACAATATCATTTTGCCCTACTCCCAGCGGGTCACGGCCGTGCTGGACGAGGTGGCCAAACTCGGCCTTGAGATCGACATGATCGCCCCGGACCACGGCATCATCTGGCGTTCCAATGTTCCGCTGATCCTGCAGGCTTACCGCGAATACGCCGAACAGCGCCCGCATAACAAAGCCGTCATCGTCTATGACACCATGTGGCATTCCACGGAAAAAATGGCCAAGGCCATTGCCGAGGGGTTGATGGAAGAAGGTGTCGCGGTCAAGATCATGCACCTCAAGCAATACCACCACAGCGACGTCATGGGTGAACTGGCCGATGCTACCGGCATCATCTGCGGGTCTCCGACGCACAACAACGGCATCCTGCCGCTGATGGCCGACTTTCTGACCTACATGAAAGGCTTGCGCCCCGTAGGACGGGTCGGCGCAGCCTTCGGTTCCTACGGATGGAGCGGCGAATGCATCAACATCCTCTCCGACTGGCTCAAGTCAGCCAAGGTTGAGGTGGTGGAACCCGGAGTCAAGGCCAAGAACGTCCCGGATCATGCCAAACTTGCGGAGTGCAAAGAGCTTGGTCGACAGGTCGGCCAAGCCATCAAGGCCAAAGTGAACGCGGCGGACCAAGGGTAAGCCGTGGCGGCCGCACGGGAACTGAAAAATCGCATCATCCGTCTCCTGGCCGACGAAGGCTGGGAGGCGGAACTGCCTGCCTTGGCCGAATTGGGCCAAAAGGCCGTCAGCCCGTTGTTCTCGGCCCTGTGCAACGCGTCGCCGCTGGTGCGCTGGCGGGCCGTGACCGCCTTTGGCGTGGTGGTCAAAACCATGGCCGCAACGACTCCGGAAAAAGCCCGCATCATCATGCGTCGCTTTATCTGGAGCCTGAACGACGAATCCGGAGGCATTGGCTGGGGGGCTCCGGAAGCCATGGCCGAGATCATCTGCCAAAGCCCGCTCATGGCCGCCGAGTACCATAACCACATCCTGGCCTATATTCACGAAGATCACTGCCGACCGGACTGCTATCTGGAGCACGCACCCTTACGACGCGGCGCGGTCTGGGGCGTGGGCCGCATGGCCCAACTCCGCCCCGACCTGGCTGTCAAAGCCGAAGCGGATCTGCTCTGCCTGCTGGCCGACTGCGACAAGCCCATTCAAGGCTTGGCCGCCTGGAGTTGCGGCCTGCTGGGCCTGTCCTCCTCCCTCCCCCTGCTCCAGGCCATATCCACGGACCAGACCACGGTGGAGCTGTACTGTGACCGACGCCTGCTGCATCCAACTCTCGCAACCCTGGCCGGGAAGGCAATATCCCGGATTACGGGCGCTTCACCCGCAACATCGTAAAGGAGACTCACTATGGATGTGCTCATGTTATCCAGGCTTCAATTTGCCATGGCTACCATGTTTCATTTCATTTTTGTTCCGCTTACGCTCGGCCTGTCCATCCTGGTTGCCATCATGGAAACCAAGTACGTACGCACGGGCGACGTGGTCTACAAACAGATGACCAAGTTCTGGGGCAAACTGTTTGTCATAAACTTTGTGCTGGGCGTGGTCACGGGCATCACCCTGGAATTCCAGTTCGGCACCAACTGGTCCCGCTATTCGGAATACGTTGGCGACATTTTCGGTTCGCTCCTGGCCATCGAAGCCACCACCTCTTTCTTCCTGGAATCAACGTTCCTGGGAGCCTGGATCTTCGGCTGGCACATTCTCTCACCCAAAATGCACGCAGCCTGCATCTGGCTGGTGGCCATCGCCTCCAATCTGTCGGCAGTGTGGATCATCATCGCCAACGGTTTCATGCAAAACCCCCTGGGCTACGTCATCCGCAACGGCCGGGCCGAGTTGGACAATTTTTTCGCCGTGGTTTTCAATCCATTTGCCTGGCAGCAGTATGTCCACACCCTGAGCGGCGCGTTTACCCTGGCCGGCTTTTTTGTCATGGGCGTATCGGCCTATCATCTTCTGAAGAAACAGCACGTGGATTTCTTCACCCGCTCGTTTAGGATGGGCATGTTTTTCGCGCTGATTTTCTCTGTCCTCCTGGTGGTCCAGGGGCATCACCATGCCCAGGAAGTCGGCAAGATCCAGCCTGCAAAGCTGGCGGCCATGGAATCCTTGTGGGAAACCCAGGAAGGCGCGCCCATGTATCTCCTGGTTGTGCCCGATGAAAAAAACGAAAGAAACTCCATTGAACTCTTCGGCATTCCCGGCGGCCTCTCATTCCTGGCCTCCAATTCCTTCAGCGCGCCGGTGCAGGGCCTCAAAGACTGGCCGGCCGAAGATCGCCCGCCGGTCCTGCTGACCTTCCTGTCGTTCCGGGCCATGGTCGGCATCGGCACCTTGCTGCCCATCCTGTGCATCTGGGCCTTCTTGCGCCGCAACAAACTGACGGAGACGCCCAAACTGCTCAGGGCCATGCTCTACGCCATCCCCCTGCCCTACATCGCCATCGAGGCAGGTTGGGTCGTGGCCGAAGTCGGCAGGCAGCCGTGGATTGTCTACGGCTTGATGCGCACGGCCGACGCTGTCTCACCCATTGTGACTTCGCAGGTGGCCTTTTCCCTCGTGGCCTTGACCCTGCTGTACGCCCTGCTGGGGGCAGTGGACATCTACCTGCTGTACAAGTTTGCCAAAAAAGGCCCCGCGGAAGCGTAACTCGACTGGAACGCAAGGAGAAATGCAATGCTTGAAACCATCTGGTTCTTACTTTGGGGAGTGCTCTGGGCTGTCTACTTCGTTCTGGACGGCTACGACCTGGGCATCGGCACCTTGATTCCGATCCTGGGCAAGTCCGATCGCGACCGCACAATCATGTTGCATGCCAAAGGCCCGTTCTGGCACGGCAACCAGGTTTGGCTGATCACGGCCGGCGGCGTGACGTTTGCCGCTTTCCCCAAAGCTTACGCAGTCATGTTCAGCGGACTGTACACGCCGCTCATGCTGCTGCTTTTCGCCCTGATCATCAGGGGCGTGTCTCTGGAATTCCAACACCAGGTTGAAAGCAAAGCCTGGCGGAAGGTCTGGGATTGGGGAGCGACCGTGGGCAGCTTTCTGCCGGCGCTGCTTCTGGGAGTGGCCTTTGCCAACATTTTCATGGGCCTGCCGTTGGATGAAAACGGCGTGTTCCAGGGCAATTTCTTCACGCTGCTGAACCCGTACGGACTGGCCGGAGGCGTGCTCTTCGTGCTGCTTTTCGTCATGCATGGCGCATTGTGGCTGACCATCAAGGCCGAAGGGGATATTCAGCAGCGCGCAGCAGGACTGACCCGCAAGCTATGGCCCGTGCTGGTGGCGCTGATTGGGACATTTGTCGTACTGACCGCAATCTACACCAACCTTCTGGCCAACTACCTGCGCAATCCTTTAATGCTGGTGCTGCTTTTGGTGCCAGTGCTGGCTCTTATTCTTATGCGACGCCAGATCGGCCGCGAAGACTGGTGGTACGCCTGGGGATTGTCCGCAGTCCTGATTGCCGGACTGACCTTGTTTGGGGTTGTCGGCCTGTATCCGGCACTTTTGCCGTCAAGCATAGCCCCGGAATATTCCATCACCATCGCCAACGCGGCCTCCAGCACACTGACATTGTCCATCATGCTGGTGGTGACGCTGATCTTCATTCCGATTGTCGCCTATTACCAATTCTGGCTGCATCGCACTTTTGCCCACAAGATCACGGACAAAGAACTGAAGCAGGAAGGAGTGTATTAATAACTCCGCTTCCGCAACCAACAAAAAAGGGTGGCCGCAAGGTCACCCTTTTTTGATCCGAAATAAGGACCTGGAACAAAGATTCTTCAGAAAACCCTGGCAGCAATCCAGCTGCCTGAGACAAAAACACCAATGGTCGCGCCGAGATTGGCAAATATGACCACAAGCAGAATTCGACTGACCGGATTGATCCAAAAGCCTTTGACCGTCATAACGCTGGAGGGAAGCTCTTCCAGATCCAGCACCGTGGGTTTCTTGACCCAGGCCTGGACAAGCCCCGCCACCCAGCCGGCAGCGATGATCGGATGCAGGGTGGTCAGAGGAGCAGCCAGGAAACTGGACAGGATCGTCAACGGATGCCCGAGCGCGGCCAAAGATCCCAAAGCCGCGCCAATGCCGGTCACCATGATCCAGATGGATACCGCGTCCATGGAGGCATTAGCGCCACCACGAAAAAAACCGATGACCAGCAATGCGACGAAAAAACCGGGCAACCCCCATTTCCAGAAAGTGCTCCATTTGGACGGAGGAGGCAATTCTTCCAGGGGCGCAAGGTCGATGTCCCGACCGAAATGCTGCTGCATGCCCGGTACATGTCCGGCGCCGACCACGGCCACGATATTGGTTCCGGGAGCCCGACGGATCTTCTGGGCCAGATAGATGTCACGTTCGTCGATCAGCCGCTCCTTGATCTGGGGAAAATCCTCGGCAAAGGCTCCCATAATGGCCGCCAGCTGATCCTTTTTCTTCATGTCCTCGATCAAGGTCTTGTCGACATCGTCATCAACAAAAACACTGGCCATCAACTGGGTCAGCAACTGAAATTTTTTCCAGAAGCCAAGAAACCCCCAGACCCGCTTCAAGGTAACCTGCACGTCGCGGTCAGCCAGCACCAAGGTTGCTCCTGTCTCGCCGGCCAAACGCACGCCTTCCATCATTTCAGCGCCGGGCTGCACGCCAAGCTTATCGCCGATTTTGCGATAAAACGCCTGTAGCACAAGCTGAATCATCAGGAAGACGGCTTTGCCTTCCTTGATGACTTTATAGATGTCCATTTTACGCCAGTTATCCCGCTGCATCATTGCCTGATGACGGGCCGGGCAGAGCTCGACACAAATCGAATCCGGCTGGACTATCTCTATAGTCCTCCGCACATCTTCAACGCTTTCCTCGGATACATGGGCCGTTCCGACCAAAAAGAACCGTTTATCGCCATCTTCAATCACAGTCACGCTTTCAGGCAAATTTTCAAAACTCACTGCATACCTCTCAATGCAAGCCAATTCATCAAACGATCTGTTCCGTTATCCGCAGGCCATGGGGAAAGCAAGCGCCGGTCGGCCGTGTCACGAATCAGCCATTTTCTCCTTGTCAAACCCTCCTGCCTGGCGCATTCCGGCCAGACACGCTTGACGGAGACTCCATGCCCGACACCGCTTTTGACCGTCGCATCGCAGACGCACCATACGCCGCCATCTGGCACTTGGCTTGGCCGCAGGTCGTCATGATGTTTTTCCATTTCCTGATCGGTTTTGTCGACGTCTGGGTTGCCGGACGTATTGACCGCGAAACCCAGGCCTGCATGGGTGTCCTGAGCCAGGCCATGTTTTTTTTCATGGTCGTGGCAGTGGCGCTGGCCAACGGCAGTGTCGCGGCCATCAGTCAGAGTTCAGGAGCCGGGCTACCCCGACGGATAAAACGTTTCGTCGGCCTCAGCCTCTGTTTGGGCCTGACAACCGGCTTGATCATTTTCGGGCTGGGGCTTTATTTTGATCGACACTTCCTGCGATTATTGCAAATTCCGGCCCCGGTCATGCCCATGGCCGAATATCTGCTTCAGGTCAGTCTGTATATCTTGCCCGGATACTACCTCTTTACCATCAGCAATGCTTTTTTCCGGGCCCAAAAAATCGTGACCATCCCTTTGTACTCCATGATTCTGGTCACGGTTATCAACACCATGGGCGATCTGGGACTGGGACTGGGACTTTGGGGTCTTCCCAACCTCGGCTACAAAGGCATTGCCTGGGCCACATTCACGTCGGTCCTGTGCGGCACCGTCTTCAATGTGCTCATGATGTTTCGGTGCGGTCTGCTTTCGCCCCGCAGTTTCGCCCCTTGGCGCTGGATACGCCTGGCGCTGCCATATCTGGTGCGCGTGGCGTGGCCGGCCGGGCTCATGCAGCTGGTCTGGCATTCCGCGTACATGGTCCTTTACGCCATCACGGCCAGCCTGCCTTTCGACAACATCGTGGCCATGGCCGGGATGAGCGCCGGCATTCGGATTGAGGCCCTTCTTTTCCTGCCGGGCATTGCGTTCAATTTTACCGCGTCCATTTTGGTCGGCCACTACCTGGGACAAGGGCGTCGCGCCGAAGCCAAACGCATGGGATACCGGATCATGATCGTCGGCGTGGCTGCCATCAGTCTGATCACGGGTCTACTCTGGATGGTCATTGAGCCCGTAACGGCATTTATCGCCCCGGACCCGCAGGTCCAAGCCGAAGCTGTTCGCTATCTGGCCTGGAACATGGCCGCCACGCCACCGCTACTAGCGGCCATGATCCTGGGTGGGGCCTTCACAGGCGCTGGCGCGACCATGTACCAGGCCGTTATTTTTGGTTCGGCTGCATGGCTGGTCCGCTTGCCGCTGGCCTATCTTCTTGGTCACGTGGTCCTGCAAAGCGCGCAGGGTGTATGGATCGCCATGTTCGTCTCGGTCTTGATTCAATGCGGGACCATGTTTTACTTTTATCAATACAAGGACTGGTATCAATTCACACTGCGCAAAAAGAGGAGCGCCATATGAAGGAACTTCCAGGTCACTATCTCGGCTCTCTGGCCAATTATGCCGCTGATACTCCGTGGGATCTGGAGTATTCTATCGCTCTCGACACCAACGGACATTATCAATTTTATTCTCGCAACCCGGATGGAGTGGTCCGGTTGCGCCACAGCGGCACATCCGGCCGGAGCCTTGCCCAGTTCGCGGTGACCAATGGCTTTGATGTCAAAGAACTCGGCCAGGATCTTGAATACATCGACAGCGGATTCTCCTCAGACTTCGAGTCCTTCATGAAACGCTACGACGCCAAGAGCTAG
>CAZYZA010000003.1:63233-84651 GCA_964651415.1 uncultured Desulfovibrionaceae bacterium | reverse complement strand
TTTAATAATAACTGCCAATTATTGATTATTATGAACGAGATTGCAGATTTCATCCAGGGCCTTGGCCGGGTTGTCCTGCTGAAAGACGTTGCGGCCGATGCACATGCCGGCTGCTCCGGCGTCCAGCACCTCGCGCACCGTGCGCAGAAAATGCTTGAAATCGCTGCTGCGGGGTCCGCCGCCCATGACCACCGGCACGGGACAGGCCGCCAAGGCCCGGCCAAAGCTCTGCGGGTGGCCGCTGTACGGCACCTTGATCACATCCGCTCCGAGTTCCGCGCCGATGCGGATGCTGTGGGCGACCAGGGCCGGATCGGTCTCGTTGACGATCTGTCCGCCCCGGGCATAAATCATGGCCAGCAGAGGCAGACCCAGGAGATGGGCTTCTTCGACACAGGCCCCCAGGTCCGAGAGCATGCGATCCTCAAGGTCGTTGCCGATGTTGATGTGCATGGAAACCATGTCCGCGCCCAGGCGCAGAGCCTCCTGCACGGAGCAGACCAGGGCCTTGTTGTAGGACGGCAATCCGTGCCGGGTCCCGGCCGAAAGATGGACAATGAGCGACTGATCGAGCCGCACTTCGCCGGCGTGGGCCATGGCCATGCCCTTGTGCAGCACAACGCCCTGGATGGGCACCCCGCGCAGCAAGCGCAACAAACTGCCGGGTTCTTCAAGACCGGCAATGACACCCTCGGACAGGCCGTGGTCCAGCGGCAAAATGATGGTCCGCTTGGATCCGGGATGAAACAGACGGGCTGCCTTGCGTAAATATCCGATCATGACCTGCTCCTGAAAAAATTTATCGGTCCGACCACAAGCACCGCCGACCTTTGACCGTGACAAAACCCAGGGGGAGATTCCGGTAATACAGTCCCCGTCGCCTGGCCTGGCCGTCGTAGGGCAGACTCTGCCCGGTCAACAGGGCGTGGACCGCTGCCGGCTCGTCCAGCACCAGGGCCTCGGCGTCCGGACCCGTCGGCACGAAGATGCGTGCCGATGGGTCCGGCAGAATCGTGTTCCCGGCCGTCTTGCCGACCCCAAACCCCTGCCAGCGCAGGGATTGGGGCAAGACCTGCCTGGCCTGGTCCAAAATCAGGTAAACCCGTCCGCCGACGCACAAAAAGCCATGCTCCGGCAAACGGCTGTTGTCGAGCCCTGTCTGCCGGGAAAACTCCGGACCGGTCACCATCTCGCCGGGCAGCACGGATTCGGCCAGCGGGGCAACAGCCTCTGCCTGACCCGGTTTGCCCAGACAGGCCAGAAAAAAACCCTGGGCCCGACTGTCGGCCCCGTCCACCAGCAGACATCCGGGCAAGGAGGATGCAAAGGAAAAACCGGCAAAAAAAGGCAGGGGAATCACGCTCAGTCCCAGACTATCCACCGCGTACCGGACCTGATCTTCGTTTTCACGCCGGTTCGTGGTGCAGGTCGAATACAGCAGCCGACCGCCCGGAGCCAACAGCCGAGCCGCCGTGGCCAGCAGATCGCGTTGCAGGTTCTCCAGGGCAAGGGTCTTGTCACCGGCCCACATCCGGGCCGCCCGGGGATTCTTGTCCACGGTCCCCCACCCGCTGCACGGAGCGTCCAGCAGGATGAGGGGCCAGCGGCCATCGTCCAGAGGCAGATCCTGCCCCTCGTAGCGCGAGGTGACCACGTTGAAACAGCCCAGATGGCGCATGTTGACGCGCAGGGTGGCCAGGCGGTCCGCACTGGGCTCGTTGGCCAGAACTAATCCGTGCGGCCCGACCAGCTGCGACAAGAACCCGGTCTTGCTGCCGGGACTGGCGCACATGTCAAGAACCACCGCCCCCCTTGCAGGATCCAGGGCCAGGGGCGGCAGCATGGACGACTTGTCCTGAATATAGATGTACCCGAACCTGGCGGCCAGACTGCGACCCAGAGGCCGAGGCTCGGCGGTCAGGGTCCTGGCCAGAGGGTGAACGGGCTCCGGGTCAAAGGCAAAGCCCTCGTCGTGAAGCAGGGCTTCAACGTCGGGTATGTGGTCCGGGTCGCAGACCAGTCTGAAGGATCGGGAGGTATTTTTCATATAGGGGAACTGTCCGGGGCATTTGACAAGCCCTGCTCTAGCCATCAAGAAAGACCCTGTCAAAAGGGAGGTCCCATGCCGTCAGTCAGGACCACGGTGCAGGTTGTTCATGTCGGGCCGGAAGAGAACGGCCGCAAGCTCCAGTCCTTTCTGGAAGCCCGCCTGGGACGTCTGCCCAGCGGTCTGTTCATGCGTCTGGTCCGCAGCGGCCAGGTCCGCATCGACGGCCGCAGGTGCAAACCTTTTGACCGCGTGACCACGGGACAGAAAGTCCGCATCCCGCCCGTGAACGCAATCCCGGACAAGACCCCCGCCATCGCCGCTCATGAACTGGACATTGTCCACGAAGACCAGGACATGCTGGTGGTGAACAAACCCCGGGGGCTGCCCGTGCACGCCGGCACAGGCTGGTCCGACTCGGTCCACGACCGGCTGAAGGCTTCGCGCCCCGGATTCACTCCCGTGCCCGTGCACCGTCTGGACCGCGACACCTCGGGCCTGTTGCTCTGCGCCAAAACCCATGATTTCCTGCGCTCCATGCACCAGGTCTGGCCCCTGGTCAGCAAGGCCTACCTTTGCCACGTTCAGGGCCGATGCACCTGGCCGGACTGGCGAACCGTGATTTCCGACCTGTCCAAAACCGGCGCAGCCGGACAGCAGCGCGTCACCGAAGGGCAGGGCAAGACAGCGGTTTCCCACCTCCATGTTCTCCAGGCCCGGGAAAATCATTCGCTGCTGCTGGTCGTGCTCGGCACGGGCCGGACTCACCAGATCCGCGTCCAACTGGCCGGAATCGGCCACCCCATCGTCGGCGACCCCAAATACGGACAAGGCCAAAGTCTGATGCTGCACGCGACCTGCCTGGACTGGCCGGGCCACCATTATTTCCGTCCGCCCACCTGGCCCGCCCCCTGGGCCGTGGAGGGAGAGACCCGAAACCGCATCGAACACCTGCTGACCACCGCTCCCCGCAAGGAGGGGGCCATATGACCGAACAACGCAACTCCGGCCTCTACTGGGCCGCCTCTCTGGCCGTCGTGGCCGTGACCACCTGGATCCGCTACTGGTTCGTCTCCACCGGACAACTGGGACTGTCCCCGGACGAAGCCCAGTACTGGGACTGGAGCAGGACCCTGCAATGGTCCTACTATTCCAAGGGACCGCTCATCGCCTACATCAACGCCCTCGGCACCGCCCTTTTCGGCCCGACCGAACTCGGGGTGCGCATGGGGGCCGTGACAGGATCACTGATCATGCAACTGAGCGTCCTGGTGTGGATCGGACTGGGCTGGGGGCGTGCAAGCACCGCCTTCTGGACCCTGGTCGTCCTCAACACCACCGCCCTTTTCATGGCCGGCGGTCTGCTGATGACCACGGACAATCCCCTCCTGGTCTGCTGGATCCTGGGCATGATCTGCCTGAGCCTGGCACTGGACAAGGGGCATGGAGCGAGCTTTGTCCTGCTCGGCCTTTTTGTCGCCCTGGGCATCACTGCCAAGTACACCATGCTGATCTTCATTCCCCTGGCCGCAGTCACGGCCCTGTGGGTCGGCCGCAGCCAGGCCCTGCCGCCCAGATTCCGGCCCCGCCTGTTCAAGGCCATCGGATTCGGCGGCGCGGCCGGCATGCTGCCCATCCTGATCTGGAACGCCACCAACAACTGGGCCGGCATCAAACACGTCCTGTACCGGGGAGGCATGGCCGGAGAAAAGGCCAAGGTCTTTTTCCAGCTCAAATACTTTCCTGAATATCTGGGCAGCCAGGTCGGAGTGCTGACCCCGTGGTGGTTCGTGTTCCTGTTCATCGGCGCGGCGCTGGTGCTTTTTCGGCTTTTTTCGCGGGGCAGCGAGCATCCTTTCCCCTGGCTGTCCCGAAGCCACGCCATCCTGCTGACCGTCTTTTTCTGGCCCGTCTGGCTCTTTTTCCTGTTCTGGAGTCTGCACACCAAGATCGAGGCCAACTGGTCGGCCACGGCCTACCCGGCCGGAATCCTGCTCGCAGCCCTGGCCGTGGAGCGTTTCATGCAACGCGACTCCGGCTCCAAATGGCGCTGGACCTGGCCCGTCCTGGGCCTCCTGGTCTTTATGCTTCTGCACCTGCAGGCCTTTATCCCCTTTGACGGGTCCAAGAATCCCGTCCACCGCCTGCGCGGCTGGCAGGATCTGGGCCTGCAGATCGACAGGCTGATGGACGCGGAATTGGAAAGCAAGGACGGAACCTTTGTTTTCAGCGACACGTACGGCACCACCGCCGCCCTGTCCTTTTACGTTCCCGGACAGCAGCGGGCCTACTGCCTGCCCGGCCGGCGGAAAATGAACCAGTACGACTTCTGGCCCGGACCGGAAGGCCGATTCGAGAACGCGGTCTTTATCGTCGGCGGCGAAAAGCCGGACGCATCGCAAAACATACTGGAATTATTTGAACAGGTCGATGAAGCCAGAGTCGTGACCACAACCCAGGGCAAACGTCTCGGCCAGACCTTCACCCTCTTTGTCTGCCGCGGCTACAAAGGATCGTGGCCGGCACAGGAGCGTCAAACGTATTAGGGCCGACCCCGATCGCCCCGGATGGCCGCATGCCGGGTCACGGGGCTGAAACAGAAAACAACGAACATTGAGGTCGTGTCATGGAAGACGTCGTCAACATCACCGTAGTGACCTGCAACAGGCTTGACTGCACAAAACAATGCCTGGAGTCGATCCTGAACACCACCCGATTCCCCTTCAAACTGAACATTGTGGACAACGGCAGCACCGATGGAACCGGGAGCTATCTGCACGAACTGCGGACCAGTCACCCCCGAGCCGACGCGATCCACAATATCGCCCTGCTTGACGCCAACATGGGGGTGGCCTGTGCCTATAATCTAGGCTGGTCCATGCTCAAGACCCGATATTATGCAAAAATAGACAACGACGTTGTAGTGTTACGCGACGACTGGCTGGAGGAGTTGGTTACGGTCACAAATCAGGTCGATGATGTCGCCATGGTGGGTTTCGGTCGCAACACCTCCGGCCTGACCCATCCGGACCACCCCGATCTTTTCTACCAGGGGCACGTGGGAGGGTGCGTGCTCATTCCGGAAAAGGCCCACCAGCAGCTTGGCTACTGGATTGAAGACTATGGCCACTACGGCGAGGAAGACGCGGACTACGGCTTTCGGGCCCGGGTCGCGGGTTTCTGCAATCTGACCATCGGCACGGACACCCCGTACATCACGTTTGCAACCTCCAACGACGCAGCCACGCGCGAATACGAGGCATGGAAGGCGCAGCAGCGTCGTGAAAACATCGCCAATCTTTTTCCGTTCAACACCATGCTTTTTGCCAGCGGGATACGTAAGCCGCATGTGCGGCGAAAGCATATTCCGCACGTGGAAAACGGACGGTACACGTTCCGCGAAGATCCGGACTATGTCCGGGAGATGGAGGTTTTTCGACAGCGCTACTTGCCCATCATGGACCAGATTGTCGCCTCGGACGCGTTCAAGGAAATCGAATCCAGGCTTTTCCTGAACTTCTATTATTGATCCCGATCCGCGCGGCTCGGCTCATCGCCACCGCGCCGGACGGTGCTTGTCGAGATATGCCCTGGTTACCGCGAAATCGGCCGCGGTGTGCGGTTCCAGCGTCGCTCCCACCGGGGTCGATGTCGTGTCCAGATAGGCCCACAGCTCGTTCCAGGGAATGCACCCAAGCCCGAGCCCCAGATGCTGGTCGGAGCTGCCGTCATTGTCGTGCAGATGCAGATGCATAAGGAACGGCTTCAGGGCCTGGAGCCATGTCCCGAGGTTCTTTCGAACTGCCCCTGCGGCAAAACAGTGCCAGTGGCCCAGATCCAGGCACGCTCCGACCCGCCCGTCCAGGGCCGTCAGCACGGAAACCGGAATCTCCGGTTCCTGCTCAAAGACATTCTCCAGATAGAGCGGCGTGTCGCCGATCCTGCCCAGCAACCAGTCCCAGCCGGCCACCGCGTGCTCCAGCCACTGGGACTTGAAATGGGCGTACGTCACGGGATTATAATCAAAGTGGGCGATAAGGTGCCTTGGAGCATAGACACCGGCCACATCCACGGCCTGGGCCAGCCGATCCCGGAAGGCCTGCCGGGCCAGTTTGTCCAGGCTGCCGGGATGAAGATCAAAAAACGGCAGGT
This sequence comes from uncultured Desulfovibrionaceae bacterium, assembly GCA_964651415.1. Taxonomy (GTDB): domain Bacteria; phylum Desulfobacterota; class Desulfovibrionia; order Desulfovibrionales; family Desulfomicrobiaceae; genus Desulfomicrobium. The sequence goes on along the minus strand of CAZYZA010000003.1, from coordinate 78,452 downwards.
GCACGGCGCAGGTCAGCCCGGCCTGATGAAAGATCCGGGCCGTGCCGGAGTGCCACGCCGGATCAAAACGGTCCAGAGCCATGGCGTCCAGGCCCAGCTCCGGGCATTGGCCATGGGCGAGGAAAAGCTCCAGGTATTGCGGTTCGTCGGCGACATAGCGCAAGGGCAGGTTGGTAAAGAGCATGGGTCGCGTCCACGAAAAAGGCCGGACTGACCCGGCCGTACGATTGTTGTGACCGGTCGGGGTCCGGCGCGAAATCCCGCCTCGCGCCGGAAGCCGTCCCCCCGGTTCAGGATACCTTGCTGCCGCTGGTCACCGGACCGCTCGGAGCCAGCAGCTGCAGTCCCTTGTCCTGCTTCACGGCCAGCACCATGCCCTGGGAGACCAGCCCTCGCAACTTGCGCGGCTTGAGATTGGCCACGATGACCACCTGTCGACCGGTCAGGGTTTCGGGAGTCCAGAACTCCGCGATACCGGCCACGATCTGCCGCACGGCGTCCTCTCCCGCATCGACCTTGAGCACCAGCAGGCGGTCGGCCTCGGGGTGCCGCTCCACGGACAAGACCGTGCCGACCCGCAGGTCGACCTTGGCAAAGTCCTCGAATTCTATGCACTCCGGGCAGGTCATGACCGGCTGGGACAAGGCCTTGCCCTCCTTGGGAGCCTTGGCCTTTTTGGGCTCAGGTGGCTTGACCTCTTTGGGCTCCAGATCCTGACGGGGAAAGAGGTTGGACCGGTCGGCCACGGCTGTGCCCGGAGCAAGCCCGAACCAGGACGAGGTTTCGGCCTCCAGGTCCACGCCGTCAGCCCCGAACTTCACTCCCAGCTGGGCCAGCATGGTTTCGCTTGTGGAGGGCATGACCGGCCACAGATGCACGGCGATCTTGCGCATGCCTTCAAGAATGACGTACATGACCGTGCCCAGCCGGACCAGATCCTGATTCTTGTACAGGGTCCACGGCGCGGTGGAGTCGATGTATTTGTTCAGATGACGGACCAGATCCCAGAGCGATTTGAGGGCCCGCGAAAACTGAAAATGCTCGAACTGGGCCTGGTAATTGCTCATGGCGTTCCGGCCGATGTCGAGCACCTCCCGGTCCAGGTCCAGCAATTCACCGCATTCGGGCACGATCCCGCCGAAATACTTGTGGGTCATGGACAGGCTGCGCGAAAACAGATTGCCCAGATCATTGGCCAGATCCGCGTTGAACCGGCCCACCAGGGCCTCCTCGCTGAAGGACGAGTCCTGTCCGAAACTCATCTCGGACAGCAGAAAATAGCGGAACGCGCTCAGGCCGTACTTGCCGGCCATGTCCAGGGGAGCGACGACATTGCCCAGACTCTTGGACATCTTGGTTTCGTTCACGGTCCAGTAGCCGTGGACGCGCAGGCCCTTGTACAGGGGGATGCCGGCGGCCATGAGCATGGTCGGCCAGAACACGGCATGGGGCTTCAGGATGTCCTTGGCCACCAGATGATGGGCTCCGGACCAGTACTTGCGGAATTTTTCCCCGTCCGGATAGCCCAGGGCCGAAATATAGTTGATCAGGGCGTCAAACCAGACATAGGTCACAAAATCCCGATCAAAGGGCAGCTCAATCCCCCAGGTCAGCCTGGTCTTGGGCCGGGAAATGCACAGATCGCCCAGGTCCTCCTTGAGCATGGACAGGACCTCGTTGCGGTAGCGCTCGGGCTGGATGAAATCCGGATTGGCCTCGATGTGCCGCCGCAGCGGCTCCAGGTACTTGCCCATGCGGAAGAAATAGTTCTTTTCCTTGATAAAGGTCGGCTCGGTCAGATGGTCCGGGCATTTGCCGTCGACCAGCTCCTTGTCCGTGTAGAAGCGCTCGCAGCCAAAGCAGTAGTGCCCGCCGTATTCATCGAAATAGATGTCTCCCTTGTCGAAGACGGTCTGCAGCACGTGCTGGACACAATTCTTGTGTTCCGGATCCGTGGTGCGGATGAACTGGTCGTTGGACACCTCCAAACTTGGCCACAGATCCCTGAACAACCGGCTAACGGCGTCGGAGTAAGCCTGGGGTGTTTGTCCGGCCGCTTCGGCCGCCTGGACAATCTTGTCGCCATGCTCGTCCGTGCCGGTCAGAAAATACGTCGCGTCACCTCTCAGCCGATGAAATCGACTGATGCTGTCGGCGACAATGGTCGTATAGCCGTGGCCCAGATGAGGCCGGGCGTTCACATAATAGATGGGCGTGGATATGAAAAAGGATCGCAAAACAAGTCTCCTGGTTACGACGGGTCTGAGGTCTTGGCGGTGTGGTCCTTGCGCGGCTGGCCGGATCTGCGGCGCTTGTCGCGCTGGCGTGGTTCTCGACGCTCACGGGGTTGCGGAGCCTTTTCCGGACGGGCGGCCTCCTGCCCCCCTTCCTCGCGGGGCTCTGCGGGACGCGGCTTGCCGGGGGCAGGACGGGCCTGACGTTCCCCCTGATCCGATCGCGCGCCCTGAGGCCGTCTGCCGGGCGTCCGGTCGTCGCCGGAGCGGCCGCGAGGCTCACGCCGTGGCCGTTCCGATCGACGCGGCCTGTCGCCCCCCCGCACTTCGGGGTCCTGCAGGGCCTCAAGTTCGGCCGGGACAGCTTCGGCTTCGTCCCGGTGGATGATCTGGGGCCGCTGGTCGGGCAGGACAATGGCGTCCCAATCGGCCAGGGAGAAATCAAGCTCGTCGCCGGCCTCGGTCAGCACGCTGACCGAATCGCGGAACATGTTGGTCCGCAGCGTCTTCATCGCGCCCTGCGAGGTCAGGTATTTACGTCCGAGCTTGGGCGCCCGGCGTTGAAAATCGGCGTAATTGTCCTTTTCGTACGCCAAACAGCACAGCAGGCGACCGCAGACTCCGGAAATCTTGGCCGGATTGAGGAACAGGTTCTGATCCTTGGCCATTTTAATCGTGACCGGCTCGAACCGACGCAGATAGCGGCGACAGCAGCAAACCTGACCGCAATTGCCCAGGGCCCCGATCATCTGGGTCTCGTGGCGCACGCCGATCTGACGCAGCTCAATCCGGGTGCGGTAATTGCGCACCAGGTCCTTGACCAGCTCGCGAAAATCCACCCGCCCCGGAGCCGTGAAATAAAAAATCATCTTGCTCTTGTCGAAATAGATCTCCACATCCACCAGTTTCATGTCCAGACCGATACGTTGAACGCACTGCTGACAGAATTTCCTGGCTTCCCTGGCCGTGACTTCGTTTTCACGGCCGATCTCCAGGTCTTCCCCGGTGGCGGGCCGATAGATCGGCTTGATGTGATCCGGATCCAGGCCCTCGGGCAGCACGTCGCGCAGGGCCACAATCTCGCCGAAACCGATGCCCTCCTCGGTTTTGACCAGAACCATGTCGTGCAGATTGAGAACAAAGGGCGTGGCCAGGAAATAATAAACCTGTCCCTGGCGTCTGAAAGAAATGCCTACGTATTGAGCCATATATGATCCCAAAGCTGCCGTGACCAATGCGTGCGGGCAGCGTGAAGAAGTCCTGGTATCCGGCCGGGACGCGCCCGGACGTTGACGCGAGGTCCGGCCGCGGATAGCGGCGCGCCTTGCGGAGATAAAACAAAAACAACCGGTTCCAAGCCAGCGCCTGGAACCGGTTGTCTAGCTGCAGAACGCCAAAGTGACAAGCTAGAGAACACCCATCCTGGAGGCGATTTCACGGGCCGACTTGCGACCCGCACCCATGGCCAGGACCACGGTGGCCGCGCCGGTGACAATGTCGCCACCTGCAAAGACCATGGGGATGTCCGTTTCTCCGGTTTCAGCATCGGCCTTTATGTATCCCCATTTGTTCAGGGTCAGGCTTGGGGTTTCCCGCAACAGGACCTGATTGGGACCGGTGCCGATGCCCAGAATGGACAGATCCGTCGGAATATCGAAAAAGGCCCCCTCCACCGGCACGGGCTTGCGCCGACCCGAGGCATCGGGTTCGCCCAGCTCCATGCGCTGCACGGTCAGACTGATCAGTCGACCCTGCTCGTCACCGTTGAAGGAGATGGGCGCCACCAGATTCTGCAGACAGACCCCTTCTTCCAGCGCGTGTTCCAGCTCTTCCAGACGGGCCGGCATCTCATCCTTGGTCCGGCGATAGACGATGGTCACTTTCTCCGCGCCCAGGCGCAGTGCGGTGCGGGCCGCGTCCATGGCCACATTGCCCCCGCCCAGGACCGTGACCTGCCGACCCGCCGCCACCGGCGTGTCCACCTCCGGAAATTTATAGCCGCGCATGAGATTGACCCGGGTCAGGTACTCGTTGGCGCTGTACACGCCCAGAAGGCTTTCTCCGGGAATGTTCAGGAATTTGGGCAGACCCGCTCCCACGCCGATGAACACGGCCTGAAAACCCTGATCGAACAAATCCTGGATGGCCACGGTTTTGCCCACGACCCAGTTGGTTTTGAAAACAACGCCCATGCGCTTCAGGAATTCCACCTCGGTGCGAACAATGGCCTTGGGCAGACGAAACTCCGGGATGCCGTAGGTCAGGACCCCGCCCACTTCGTGCAGGGCCTCGAACACGGTTACGGACACGCCCAGGGCGGCCAGATATCCGGCCGCAGTCAGGCTGCTCGGCCCCGATCCGACACAGGCCACCTTGAGGTCTTCGCGCAGCAGGCGGCAATCCTCGCCACCGGTCACGGCGTCGCATGGGTTCACGGCGTAATAGGAGTCGGCCACGAACCTTTCCAACCGGCCGATGGCCACGGGCTGACCAGTGGGGGCGAGCTTGCACTTGGCCTCGCATTGCTTTTCCTGGGGGCAGACGCGGCCACATACCGCCGGCAGGCTGTTGGTGGCCTTGATGGTTTTATAGGCGTCGTCCAACCGGCCTTCGGCCACCTGACGGATAAAGGTTTTGCAGTCCACCTCGACCGGACACCCGATCTGGCAGGTGGGATTCTTGCACTGCAGACAACGCCCGGCCTCAAGCCGGGCCTGCTCGGGCGTATAGCCCAGGGCGACCTCGTCAAAATTGCCCCGCCGCACACCATGGTCCTGCATGGGCATGGGCACGCGCGGGAGAAGCTTAGTTTTCTTTGCCATGGCACTCACAGTAGCATTGGTAGGACTGTTTTTCCTGGGGCACATAGGACCCGAGGCGGAGCATGAGTTCGTTGAAATCAACCAGATGGGCGTCAAATTCCGGCCCATCGACACAGGCGAAGCGGATGGAGTTATCGACCCGCACCCGACAGGCCCCGCACATGCCGATGCCGTCGACCATGATGGAGTTGAGGCTGACCACGGTCTTGGTTCCGAAGGGACGGGTAACCTCGGCCACGGCCCGCATCATGGGCACCGGCCCGACCGCAACCACTTCCCGAATCTCCGGATCGGACTCCAACCGGGCCTGCAGAACCTGGGTGACAAAACCCTTGTGCCCCCGGCTGCCGTCGTCCGTGGCAATGAGCACTTCATGGCTGAATTTCTTCAGCTCCTCCTCAAAAAGGAGCAGGTCGGCGGAACGTGCGCCGATAATCGACACCACTCGGTTTCCGGCCCGGGCATGGCCTTTGGCGATGTGGTGCATGGCCGCGATACCGGTCCCGCCGCCGACACAGATCACGGTTCCGACCTGGTGAATGTCCGTGGCCTTGCCCAGCGGGCCGCATAAGTCCAGAATGGTCTCGCCCTGATTCAAGCTGTCCAGCATGGCCGTGCTTTTGCCCAGCACCAGATAGACGATGGTAATGGTCCCGGCCTCGGGGTCGGTGTCGGCGATGGTCAAAGGAAAACGTTCCCCTTCCTCGTTGACGCGCAAGATGACAAAGTTCCCCGGCTTGGCCTTGGTTGCGATGGCCGGTGCGTCCAGCGTCAGCTCCGTGACCCGTCCCGGAATGAGGATTCGTTTTTTCAATATGGTGCTCACCAATCCCTCCATGCCCTAACCGGGCGGCTTATTTGGCAAGTGTTCCAGGTCACCACTTGCATCGCTTTGCTTGTCAAAATGCCTGGTCAATCGTAAAGAAGATTTTATATCTGAGCGGACGGACTTGCCCCATGACCATCGACCCCATCAGCCAATACTCCAGTCAGAGCCTCGGCTCCGGACTGAACCGGGATGACGGATTTGCCCGGCAAACCGCTCATGTTTCCACACGCACCATCGGCATGCAGCTTGGCAAGCTCGGCATCAGCCTGAGCACCCAGGACATTTCCCTGGCCGACGAACCGGCTCCGGCCATTCTTAAAGATTTTGCCCACGAAGTGGAACTGCAGATTCTGACCCAGCACGTGAACCCGTTCCGCCCCGCCGGAAGCTATGCGCTCAACGCCACCACGCACCGTCTGGGCCTGGCCGCCTATGGCCAGCAGGCGGCCTTTCGTCAGCCCGCACCCATGATCAACGTTCTGGTCTGACCAGCCGCCTCCCGGTCATAGTCCCGTCTCCTTCGGCAGGATGCAGGGCCTTGTCGCCCACCCGCGCTTACAAGATCTTCAAGAAGATGCGTCGTAAGCAAGAGCCCGGATTCAAGCAAAGGTCGCCCTGAGGCGACCTTTGTCATTGACCCAAAAAGGCTTCGAGTTTGGCCAGGGCCCGGTCAATGCCGGCCGGTTCGGATCCGCCGGCCTGGGCCAGATCGGGCCGGCCGCCGCCGCCGCCCTTGATCTCGGCCGAAACCTCCTTGATCAGGGCCGGAGCCGTGTACCGGCCATGCAGATCCTTGCTCACGGCCAGAACCAGCATGGCCTTGCCGTCGATCTCGGCGGCCAGGGCAATGATTCCGCTCTCGATTTTGGAGCGCAGGTCGTCCATGAGATTGCGCAAGGCATTGATGTCCGGAGCAGCGACCTTGCGGGCCAACACTTTCATACCCCCGATATCCTTGGCTTCGACGGCCAGATCCTTGCCGCTGTCGGACATCATCCGGGCCTGCACGGCCGCCAGTTCCTTGGCCAGGGCCTTGGCCTGGTCCTGCAAGGCCGCTACTTTTCTGACCACCTCGCCGGGCGCGGCCTTGAGCAGATGAGCCGTCTCGCGCACCTCCTCACGCTGCCCCTGCCAGTAGCGCAGGGCGTCCCAGCCGGTCAGGGCCTCAATCCGGCGCACGCCGGCGGCAATGCCGCCCTCGGACACAACGGCAAAAGACCCGGCCTGACCCGTGGAGGACAGATGCGTGCCGCCACAAAGCTCCACCGATTCTCCGGCCATCTCGACCACACGCACATCAGTCTCGTACTTTTCCCCGAACAGGGCCATGGCCTGCTTTTCGTTCACGGCCCGGTCATAGGCCATGACCTGGGTGGTGATGGCGGCGTCGGCCAGGATGGCCCGGTTGACCTCGTCCTCGACCTGCCGCAGCTCATCGGCGGACAATCCGGAAATATGCGTAAAGTCGAACCGCAGCCGGGACGGCCCCACCAGGGAGCCGGCCTGCTTGACATGATCGCCCAGAATGCGGCGCAGGGCCGCATGCAGGAGATGGGTGGCCGAATGGTTGCGGGCCGTGGCGATGCGTTCGCCCTCTTCGACCACAAGCTCCACTTCCTGGTCGGCCAGAATTTCACCGGTCGTGATTTCGATCTTGTGCACGATGAGGGTCGGCGCAGGCTTGAGGGTGTCGACTACCCGGGCCGCGCCTGTCGGAGCGGCAAGCCGTCCCGTGTCGCCCGTCTGGCCGCCGGACTCGCCGTAAAAAGGAGTCTTCAGGGTAACCATGAATCCTACGCCGCCGGCCAGACGGTCCACGGTCTGGCCTTCAGCGTCGAGCAGGGCCAGAATGCGGCTGGAGGCCTTGAGGCAATCATACCCGACAAACTCGGACTCCAACCCGCTGCCCAGCAGGGCCGCGAACTGACCGGCCAGGCCCTTGTCGCCGGAGCCGGCCCAGGCTTCCTTGGACTTCTTTTTCTGCACGGCCATGTGCTGCCGGAACCCGTCCTCATCGACGGTGAAACCCTGTTTTTCCGCGATATCATTGACGATATCGAGGGGAAATCCGTAGGTGTCGTAAAGTTTGAACGCGGTCTCGCCGGAAATGGCGCTCTTTCCGGCAGCGGTCAGAGTCGCCATCTCGTCTTCCAGGATGCGCAGGCCCTTGTCCAGGGTCTCGCCGAAGCGCTCCTCTTCCTGGCGCACGACGCGGACCATGAAATCCCGCCCGGCCAGGAGTTCGGGAAAGGTCGAGCCCATCTCGGCCACGACCTGGGCCGTGGTCTCGCACAAAAACGGCTCGTCAAAGCCCAGCAGCTTGCCGAAGCGGTAGGCGCGGCGGATCAGGCGGCGCAGGACATAGCCGCGACCCTCGTTGGACGGGAGCATGCCGTCGGCCAGCAAAAAGGCGATGGCCCGACTGTGATCGGCAATGACGCGCAGGGCCGTGTCCGTGTCCTCCCCCTGGCGGTAGGCCACGCCGGCTTTCTTGGCCATGGTCTGGATCAGGCCCTGAAAAAGATCGGTGTCGAAATTGGACCGCTTGCCCTGACAGATGGCGGTGATCCGCTCCAGGCCCATGCCGGTGTCGATGCTCGGCTTGGGCAGCGGGGTCATGGTCCCGTCAGCGGAACGGTTGAACTGCATGAAGACGAGGTTCCAGATCTCCAGGAACCTGTCGCAGTCGCACTTGCCGATGCCGCAGTCCGGACCGCAGGCCATGTCCGCACCCTGATCGACGTAAATCTCGGAGCACGGTCCGCAGGGACCGGTGTCGCCCATGGCCCAGAAGTTGTCCTTCTCGCCCAGACGGTAGATGCGCTCCGCCGGCACGCCGGCCACTTTCTGCCACAGCTCGCCGGCCTCGTCGTCATCCCGAAAAATGGAAACGAAGAGGCGGTCCCTGTCCAGCCCGAGCTCGACCGTGACAAAATTCCAGGCCAGCCGGATGGCATCTTCCTTGAAATAGTCGCCAAAGGAAAAATTGCCGAGCATCTCGAAAAAGGTGTGGTGCCGGGCCGTGCGACCGACATTTTCCAGGTCGTTGTGCTTGCCGCCGACGCGCAGACACTTCTGCGACGTGGTGGCCCGGGAATAGTCCCGCTTTTCCTGACCCTGAAAGATCTTCTTGAACTGGACCATGCCCGCATTGGTGAAAAGCAGGGTCGGGTCGTCCTGGGGCACCAGGGATGAGCTGGGCTCGATGCTGTGCCCATGCTCCTTGAAATATTCCAGAAATCGTGTGCGTATCTCGCCAGCGCTGATCACAGTGTACCTCGTGCTCTGTCCGCAAGGGGACCACGAGCGGAAAGCCGCCCGCATGGAAAGTATGTTATGGCCCGAAGGCCGGTTTATTCGACAGGTTCGACAGGGACCGGAGCCGCCTGCTCCGGTACGGGCATGCCCAGGTGTTCGAGCAGAGCGCGTTCGATCTGCAGACGCAGTTCGTCGTTGTCCTGCAAAAAGGCGCGCACGTTTTCCTTGCCCTGGCCCAGACGCTCGGACCCGAAAGCGTACCAGGCACCGCTCTTGTCGACGATGCCCTGCTCCACGCCCAGGTCCAGCAGCTCCCCGACGCGGGAAATGCCCGTGCCGAAGAGCACGTCGTATTCGGCCTCGCGAAACGGGGGAGCCATCTTGTTCTTGACCACCTTGACCCGCACCCGGTTGCCGTAGGACTCTTCCTTGTCCTTCAGCGTCTGGATACGGCGCAGGTCCAACCGGACGGACGCGTAGAACTTGAGAGCGTTGCCGCCGGTGGTGGTTTCGGGGCTGCCGTAACCCGTCATGCCGATCTTCATGCGCAGCTGATTGATGAAAATGATCGAGGTGCGCGACTTGTGGATGGTGCCGGTCAATTTGCGCATGGCGTGGGACATGAGGCGGGCCTGGCCGCCGACCTGGGTCTCGCCCATGCTGCCTTCCAGCTCGGCCTGGGGAATGAGGGCCGCCACGGAGTCGACCACAACCACGTCCACGGCGCCGGAACGGACCAGCATGTCCGCGATTTCCAGGGCCTGCTCACCGTAATCGGGCTGGGAGATGAGCAGGTCCTCTGTCTTGACGCCGAGTCTGCGGGCGTAATTGATGTCCAGGGCGTGCTCGGCGTCAATGAAGGCGGCCACCCCGCCCTGCTTCTGGGCCTCGGCAATGATGTGCAGGGCCTGGGTGGTCTTGCCCGAGGATTCCGGGCCGAAAATTTCCGTGACCCGTCCGCGGGGAATGCCGCCCACGCCCAGGGCCAGATCCAGGCCGATGGAGCCCGTGGGAATGACCGGCACCACCTGGTGGCTGGTGTCGGACAGGCGCATGACCGAGCCTTGCCCGTAACGGCGCTCGATGGTGGCCAGCGCGGTTTCCAGCGCCTCGCGACGCGCGTCCTCGGGAGATGTGCTTTTTGGTCGGGCCATGGGGTGCTCCAGTGTTGTTGGGGTTCAGACGACAAGTTCGGACACCTAGCAAATATGACTTTGGAAGACAATTCTTCAGATTTCTGAAAAACATCCATGATTCTCAGTTATTGTATTCTGCATCGCCAATCCGGGCCCTGCTGCGGCCTTGCCTCCCGCCGGACCATTGGCTAGGCAGCCCCATGCACTATGACGCCCTTTCCCTTTTTTCCGGCGGCCTGGACAGCATCCTGGCCAGCAAACTGATGCAAAGCCTGGGACACAAGGTCCTGGGCCTGCACTTTGTCAGTCCTTTTTTTGGTCGACCCGAACGCGTCCGGGAATGGACTGCCGAATACAGGATACCCATAGAAGTCATCGATATCGGCCAGGAATTCGTCGATCTCATGGCCGCCTTTCCGCCGCACGGCTTCGGCAAGGTCCTGAACCCCTGCGTGGACTGCAAAATCCTCATGCTGCGCCGGGCCAAGACCTTGTTGCCGAAATACGAAGCGTCCTTTCTCATCTCCGGAGAAGTCCTGGGACAGCGCCCCATGTCGCAACGGGCCGACACGCTGAACATCATCCGCAATGATGCCGACGTCCGGGACGTGCTGCTGCGCCCCTTGAGCGCCGGCCTTCTTTCGCCGACGCCCATGGAGGAGTCCGGCCTGGTCGACCGGTCCAGACTGCACTCCCTGTGCGGTCGGGGCCGGCAGGGTCAGTTTCGTCTGGCCAAAGCCCTCGGCGTGACCAAAATCCCGCCCCAGGCCGGTGGCTGCCGCCTGGGCGAACGCGAATCGGCCCGCCGCTACTGGCCGCTGCTGCGCTCCTGTCCCCGACCGGAAAGCCGCCTCTTCGACATCGCCAATGTCGGTCGCCAACTCTGGCGCAGAACAGCCGGTCAACCATCGGGCCACTGGCTGGCCATGGGCCGCGAACACAAAGACAACCAAAAACTTTTGGCCCTGGCCAAACCCGAAGACCGTGTTTTCGTGCTCAAGGACTTCCCCGGCCCCCACGCCCTGGCCGGCCATATTCCTGGTCCGGCCTGGACACAGGACGTTCTTGAGGAAGCCGCGGCCTGCCTGGCCTCGTATGCCCCAAAGGCCCGCAATCACCCCGGCCCGGTCGACGTTCTGATCCATCATCAGGGTCGGGACACGACGATCAGCGTATCCTCTCAGGCCAACCACGGCTTTGACGACAATCTGACCTGGCCGCAAACAAGAGCCGAGCAGAAAGCCTGGGAGAAAGACCTGCTTCAGACGTGAATCCGCTGCCGACACGACTTTGGTCATGAAAATGACTTGACTTCATCAGCCGCGTCTCCACTATGTAGCAACCATTAACGCTACATCATGCGGCCGCCGTGCGGCCTGAAAGGAGACGCATCATGAAAATGCTCATCGTCTATCATTCCACATACGGACATGTCCGGACCATGGCCGAGGCAGCGGCTGAAGCGGCCCGCGCAGTTCCAGGGGTCGAAGTCCTGCTGCGCCGGGTGCCGGAAACCCTGAACGACGAGATCCTGGCCAAGATGGGCGCGCTCGATGCGGCCAAGGCCCAGGCCGAGATTCCGGTGGTCACGGTGGAGGAACTGGGCGCGGCCGACGCCGTGCTCTTCGGCACCCCGACCCGCTTCGGCAACATGAGCGGCCAGATGCGGCAGTTCCTGGATTCCACGGGCGGACTGTGGATGGAAGGCAAGCTGATCGGCAAGCCGGGCGGGGTCTTCGTCTCCACGGCCACCCAGCACGGCGGCCAGGAGTCGACCATCCTGACCTTCCACACCTACCTCTTGCACCAGGGCATGGTTGTGGTCGGCCTACCCTACTCCTTCCAGGGCCAGATGCGCGTCGACGAAGTGACCGGTGGATCGCCCTACGGCGCCTCGACCATCGCCGGCGGCGACGGCTCCCGCCAACCCACACCGACCGAACTCGACGGAGTACGCTTCCAGGCCAGGCACTTGGCGGAAATAGGGCTCAAGCTGAAATAAGAATCACAGCCATCACTCCAGCCCAGCCCCTGACAGTTCGCTGTCCGGGGCTTTTTAATGCCCTGGCCTGACGATCTGGAGCGCTCGACCGATGCCGGACTATGGAACCCACGGGCCAGGGATGGGCGCAGCTGGGCGTTACTGGATTTTTGCTTGTGGTGACGGGACCGGGTGCGGCGTCGAGGTGACTTCTGCCGGAGCAGGTTTGCGGGTGAAGAGCAGGGCTCCGGTCAGAGCCGTGAACGGGGCGACCAGGACCAGACCGAAACTGCCGACCAGGGTGGTCATGATTTCGGCCGCGACCAGATTCATGTTCAGAATGCTGACCATGGGGATATTCTGGGCCATAAAGACCATGAGCAGGGTGATGTAGCCGCCGGAATAGGCCAGAAGCAGGGTCGTGGTCATGGTCCCGACGACAACCCGGCCGACCCGCAGGCCCGAAGCCAGGGCCTGACCAAAAGAGATCAGGGGGTTGGCGGCGACCACTTCCTCCAGGCTGGTGGCCACATCCATGGCCAGATCCATGACCGCCCCGGAACAGGCGATGAAGATGGCGGCCAGAAAGATGCGGGTCAGGTCCAGATGGGCATAGCCGGTGTAGAGCAGGATCTCGGAAAAGGGTACCACGGCGCCGTGCAGCCGGAACGGACCGGCAAAGGCCAGGGCCAGCAGGCAGGTGGCGACAATGCCCAGCAGCGAACCCAGGAATGCGGCCACGGCCCGCCGGTTCAGGCCGCCGACAAGAAAAATGATGGATCCCATGAGCACGATGACCAGGATCAGGCCGACCAGAATCGGATCGTGTCCGCGCAGCAGCAACGGCACCAGCACCTTCCAGATGACATAGCCGGAAAAAACAAAGGACAGCAGGGCCCTGAGCCCGGTCCAGCCGGCAAAGACCACCAGGAGCAGGGCAAAAAGGCCCATCAGCAGCCCTTCCACTCCCAGCCGGTAATAATCCTGGGCTATGGCATGGGAAATCTCCCCTTCTTCCAGCGACAGCACGACCAGGGCCCGGTCGCCCACGACAAAACGCTTGTCCAGGTCCATCTTGCCCAGCATTTCATTGTGCGCGTCCACCACTCTACCGGCGAATGGTCCGTCCTCAATGCGAATGGTCAGATGCTGGATGCCGGCGGTGACAATGCCGTAGGTGCGGACCAGGCTGTCATCGACCTCGATGATCTCCCCCTTGCTGCGGATGGCGTCTCCGGCCTGACGGCCCTCAAAACCCGTGGGCATGACATGCAGAATCACTGTCAGCAGACAAAAGAACGCAACCAGACGGACATCTCCGGGAACAGACATGAAAACTCCGGACAAAGGGGCGGCCGGATTCAGGCCGCCCCGGAGGCAATTGATCAGTTCATGGCGATCTGGACGGTCAGGCCCAGTGCGTCGACAAACTTGGTGAAGAGATCGGTGTTGTCGTAATAGCCCTGAAAGGCGTCGCTGCCCGCGCCCATGGCCGAGGTCAGGACAGGCACGCCGGTGTGCGAATACGAAGTCCAGGAAATGCCGGCCTTCTGATTCAGGAGATGGGTCAGGGTAACCGAAAGAGGCTCGTAGGACCCGTAGAGCAGGTAGTCCGGTCCGCTCTCGTTGATCTTTTCGCCGCTCATGCTGCGGGCAAAGGCCGACTTGAGACCGTCCAGTTCAAAAGCCTGCAAATGCATGGCGTACTTGTTGCCCAGTTCCTTGGCGTATTCCTTGGACTCCCCGGCCTTGGCCATGTCGGCCAACTCCTGATCCGTAGGCATGCGCAGTCCGAAAAACTCGGTGATCAAGGGCGCGACCTGCTCAAAGGTCCCCTGGGGATTGGCTTCGCGCCAGGCTGCGAATTTCTGGTCAAAAGCGACATAAGAACCTTTCTGATGGGCAAGCTGCTGCAGATAGGTTGAATACTTGGTACCGGCAAAGCCCAGGGTCATGCCGCCGGTTTCATGATCGCCGGTGACAACGATCAGGGTCTCCTCCGGGTGTTTGGCGGCAAAATCCACCGCCTTGGCCACGGCCGCCTCAAAGGCGAACATGTCGGCAATAAAGGTCGCGGCGTCATTGGCGTGACAGGCCCAGTCCACCTTGCCGCTCTCGACCATCATGAAAAAGCCATCCGGATTGTCCAGGACCTCGATGCCTTTGGCGGTCAGGTCCGCCAGGGAAAGATCGCCCTGCTGGGCGTCAATGGCATAATGCATGGACTGCTCGTCCTGCAGATGGGGATTGACAACCACGGCTTTGTCGCCTGCCTGCAGCGACGTGAACCCATCAACGTCGTTGACATACGCGTACCCGGCCTTTTTGATCGCCTCGACAACGTGGATCTTGTCGCCTTCCTGCTTGGACTTCTTGCCTTCGGGATCGACAAAACCGCCGCCGGCGAAATAATCGAAATTGCTGGCCGCCAGCTCCAGACCGATTTCATAATAGTTTTTGCGGCTCTTCTGGTGGGCGTAAAACGCGGCCGGAGTGGCGTGGTCCAGGGACACGGACGAGACAATGCCGATCTTCATGCCCTTGTCGCGGGCCATCTCGGCAAAGGTGGGCACGGACTTGCCGTCGGCGTCCACGCCCACGCCGGCGTTGTAGGTTTTGGTGCCGGACGCGATGGCCGTGCCTGCGGCCGCCGAATCCGTGATCAGGGATTCGCTGGAATAGGTCGTGGTCATGGCCTGATGGGGAAAGGTGGTGAAATTGAGACGGGCAATGCCCGGCCGGTCGCCCTTGCCTTCAATCACGGCCTTGTAGGATTCGGCCGCGCTGATCTGGGACGGGCTCATGCCGTCGCCGATGAACAAAAAGACGTACTTGGCCTGTCCGGCCAGGGCGGCCTGGGCCAGAAAGAAAAACAGAAAAAGGGACAGGGACAGCCGGGCGGCCGGCCCGGTGCAGACTCGACGAAAAGCGATTTCCATATGCATGTCTCCTTCAAAAG
>CAZYZA010000003.1:55437-63133 GCA_964651415.1 uncultured Desulfovibrionaceae bacterium | reverse complement strand
CGGCAAAGGGGCGGAGACGTCCGGCCAGACCCAGATTTGTCGCACGGCGGCGCTGTCGAGGGCCGCAAGTTCCCTGTAGCGCTGTTCCAACGCTTCCGGCTCCGGCAGGTCCGAGGCGTGCAGCACCCGGCCCAATTCCTGTTCGTAGCGCAGCAGCGACTGACGCACATGCTCGGCCGTGACCACGGACAGCCCGGACCATCCGGCCCGCAACCACTGGAAGACGCCCTTGACCACCGGCTGTCCGGGCCGGGCAAGGAACACAGCGACCGAAACGTTGGACTCGATCCGCGATTTGACCCAGCCCAGACCGGTCCTGGTCAGGCCCTCCTGGTCCGAATACACGTAGGGCCAACCGTTTTCCGCGCCCAGGGCATACCCCTTGGCTCCAACCTCCGACCTCTCCGGTTGCACGCTGACCGACAGCAGGGCCTGTCCGTTTTCCCATGGCATGAGAATCAGGGCCCGCTGCAAACGCATACGATACCAGCCGCCCGTGGACCCGTCGGGGGTGGTCCGGTCTTCCTGGATGCCGCGCAGAACCAGGATCCGGTCCGGAGGCCATGATTCCAGCCAAAGGTTTTCGAGCTGCGGGACGGGTTCCAGCCACTGCGAGGAACGGATGGAAAAAGGTTTGAGCACTTCTTCGGGAATGGATGGATTGTACAGATAGCGCAGCAGCTGCCGCATGGGACGATCAAGACTGAAGGCCTGATAAGCTCCGGGCGCCCCATCGTAACGGGGTATGGCGACCGACGCTTGTGGCTGAAGGGAGACATGCTCAAGCAGATCGCGCACAGCGTCCGGGTCGATATCGGCCCCGGCCAGCACATCCCGGCAAAGGTGATCAAAGGCCGGCTCCAGTCGGCTCCAGTCTTCCACGTCCATGGCTTTGGCCGGGCCCGGCAAAACCAGGACCAGCAGCAACATGATTCGCAGCACTTCAGATTTCCTGCCGGCGGACATGAAAGCGAACTTCAGACCCGGTGACCGAACTGCGACCCGTGAACAGAAAGGACGCCACAAATACGACCTGGATCATGAGCAGCACCGGGGCAGTCCAGATCCGCTCCAGGCCGAGCAGAAGATCCGAACCGCCGGCCGGAGCCGTAAACACAAAGGGCAGGCACAGGCCATACATCGTACCGACAACGGCCATGATCTGATAGGCCGAAATTTTCTGCTCTCCCCGGTAGTCGGCCCGCAAGAATTCCGACAGCACCCGCCAGATCTGGGTCACGGCCAGGGGAGCGATCATGGCCGGGCCGTACCAGCCCCCGAGAAAGAAAATTATGCCGACGACTCCGGTTGCACAGTAGAGCCAGGCCGTCATGAGCTGCACCGGGACCAGCGGCTGACCGGTCAGCTGATGGGCATAGGCCGCCTTTTTGGTTTCCCCGGTAAAGACAATGGCCCAGCGGCCCAGAATCCGTGACCAGGGTTCGGGCAGATCGGCCACGGGACGACCGTAGCAGCAGCCGAAACTCAGGCAGGCCAAGCGCCCCACGCCCTCGCCCAGGCTGTAGGCAATGGCCAGGGCGGCCAAGGCCGGCATCACGGGCACCGGCCCGGCCAAGAGATCGGCCAGACCAGCGACCCAGGGCGCGATGAGGATGCCGACAAACGAGGCCGCCCCCACGCTCAGGGTATTGGGCTTGCCTTCGACCAGACGGGCAATGATCTTGGAGGCCGGGGCGCAGATTCCAAGCACCCCGATGACGATGCAGCCCAGGGCGGGCAAGCCTACGCCGACACTGCCGAGCAGCACCAGGGCAGTGACCGTGGCCAGGGTGTAGGCCACGGCATTGAACACGCCGTACCAGGTCAGATTCAGGCCGTCCCAGACCCCGTCCGCATTCCTGCGCACCGGCACGCTGGCCAGCATCTGCCATTTTTCATCCGGCAAATTGCGGCCGCCCCAGCGCAACAGCACGCCCAGGCCCAGGGCGTAGGCCAGCACAAAAACAAATTCCATGCATCTTCCTCCAGGATATTTGCTGCTTGATTCCGGGACTGACGCGCCGGCGACGTGTTGCTTTGAACCATGGTCTTGGTGAACGAGCCGTTCAGCACCCCGCCCGGCCCGATCACATCACGAACGACTGCGGCCGATGGTCTCGCGGACCCGAATTTCCGTCTCGACCCAGGGCCGGCCAAGCCAGGCCGAGAAACGACTGCCCACATCACCGCGCAGCTGATTGAGGACCAGGTCCGGGCTGAATTCCACCCGCCCCGGTTCAAACAGCAACAGGTCAAGGGAGCTGCCCGGCTGGTAGAGACTCTTGGGCTGGCCTTTGCGCAGAAAAAGCCCGGGAGTGACCGGCACGGTCGGTTCATAACCGACAGCGGCATACGCCTGGGTGATGCGGCCGATCATCAGCGCCACGACCTCGACCATGGCCACCAATCCGCAGCCGCTGCCGCCCGGCACGTCGGTATCGATGACCGTCACGGCCCGGCGATTGCGGGAAAACGGGGTGACTTCCCGGATAACGGCTGTGGGGTTGCACGAATGAAAGGTTCCTTCCACCTCATAGCAGTCCCGGACCACACCGCTGACCGGCAGGTGATTGTAATGGTATTTTTCCGGGGTCAGGCGGAAGATGGCGAAATCGCCGTTTGTGAACTTCCCGGTCCAGTTGGCCTTGCCCAACAGTTCGGGCAGGGTGAAAAATTTGTCCTTGAGAAAAAGGACCGCCTCCGGGCCCAGGGAACCCGCGAACATGCGCGAGTCGGCCGGGGAAACAACCACCGCCGGGTCCTCGTCCATGGGCCGGACCGACTCATAGCGGATGCGCCGTTCAAAAATGCGCCGCGCAGTGCGGTAATAATCCGACCCTTCGACGCATTCCGTCAGGTCGACACCCATGCGCCGCACCAGACCGGCCGCGCTGGAAAAACGCGCCTCCAGAGGCAGGTCGTAGTTGCAAAAACCCAGCAGAGACGAAATCCGATCCGAAATCACGGCCCGAAACAGGGGCGGAGCCTGCTCCCGCACCGTGGAATAGAGGTAGTCGATGATCCGGTCGGCAAACAGGTTTTCATCCCGGACCAGGCCGTCCCTAGAAACATATTGATGCGTCATGTTTTTTCTCGCAAAGGCGTGCACCGTCACGATGCATGCCGATTATCAGCAGCAGGAGCTGGGTCAGCACAAACCGGCTCCGGTTCAGCTCGCCGGTCGTCCGCAGCTCGTCCATGGCCTCGCGGATACACTCCACGATATCCCGCCCGCCAAGAAGGCGGGCCAATCCGTTACGGCAGAACTGCTCGGGCAGACAGCCGAAATTTTTCACGGTCTGGCAGTCTTCAGCCACATAGTTCAGCCCTTCGAGCAGGTAGTCCCGGCGCAATTCCTCGCGGTAGACCTCTTCGGCGGCGGTGTTGAAGTCCTTGGCGCGCAGTTTCAAGGGGGACGAGGCGCCGGTGCGGTCCAGAACGCGGCGGGTCAGTTTGCCGGACGCGCTGCGGGCCGGGTCCAGAATGCGGCCCCGCAACTCGCTCAAGAGGCTCTGCGCTGCGAACATCTCGACCACGTCCCCGCCCTCGCGCAGGACGAAATCCAGCACAGCCAACCGGTACTCCTGGACATGGACACGCACATAGCCCGGATACCGGCCGCTGTTGCGCACCCGGCCGGCTTTTGCGCTCAGATCGTGCAGGAACCGGTTTTTTTGTGCCGCGCCGCACGAAGAATGTCGGCAGATTGATGGCCGTGGCAAAAAAAATCTGACGCCGTTCGCTTTCCACCTCCGGCGTATCCGGGATGTCCTGATGCGTGACGCGGCCGGTCAGCACCAGTTTGTAAGCCAGACAGGTCAGCAGCTGCTGCAGATCCACGGCCAGGCGCATGTCCTCTTCCAAAGAATCGAACAGACTGTAGAACCGGCCTTCAAATCCGGAAAAGCCCATGGTTTCGAAATGGCGCTGCTTGTAGAGCAGGTAGGTCGACATGGATTCGTGAAATACGCCCATGGCCGCCAAGTCCTTTTTCAGGCGGGCATCGTTGCCGGGCACCCCGTCCAGGGCCGGACAGCGATGGGTGCTCATCAAGGTGGTCATGTAATCCAGCAGTCGGAAGTCCGGGATGAAATCGCCTTTCAGGCCAAACAGCCCGGCCACGGTCCGGTCCAGCAGGGGCGGACCAAAGGGGGTCAGGGGCCGGCCCAGAATCTTGAGCTTGGCCTTTTTCTTCCACCGTCGCCAGATCATGCGCAGATGGGTGTAATCCAATTCGTGGGGCAGAAAACCCAGGGCTTTTTCCGGATGGAAGTCCTCGAAATCCATGCGCATCGGTGCGGCCGAACAGGTGCCGACAAAAAGGGGCAGAAAATGTTCGACAATCTTGATGACCAGGTCGCCCAGGTGTTTTTCATCCGCACCGGCCAGGGCCCCGTGGCCCAGAAAGCGGCTCAGACAGCGGCTGCCGAGCGAGACATGAGTACCGTTATTGGCCAGGCAGGTATTGGAGGTGTTGGGCAGGACAATGAGATTATGGGACAACAGGCCGGCCTCGCGCAATTTGGCCAGGGTGTTCAACTGACTGCGCGACAGAATGCGGTGACAAAGCCCCATGTAGTCCCGTTTGGCCTCGCCTTTGTCCCAGCCGGACAAACAGGGATTCATGAACAGCTCGCGGTAATGGGCGTCGGGAATCAGCTCGTTCAGACCACGCTGCCGCGCCGGGGGCAGAGGGGCAAAATAGATCACGGCCCGTTGTCCGTGTTCCAGCAAGCCGAATTTTTCATTGGCGTGGTCCAGCAACAGTTGGGAAAGCAGAAAGCGCTGGCTCGTCTCCCGGGTCAGGCCGCGCCCGCCGCCGAAGGTTTCGTCCATGGGCGCGGGATAAAAAGAAAAGGTTTCCGGCGAAGTGTTGTCGTTCAGGAAATGCCCGAGACAGGATTCAGCCAGTCGGCGGACCACGTCCGGAGTTTCAGACCCGGCCAGGTCGGCCAGGGACAACTTGAGCAGGTAGCTGATCGGCACGCGCAGCCACTGTCCGCCCTGCTGCTCAAAGAAGAATTCCTCGCTGTCCGAACGCCGCCCAGACTGCGGGTTGGCCTTGTCGGCCTTGAGGTCATGTTCCAGCACCCGACGGGCGTAACGGTTCAATCGCTCCAGGGGAAACCGGACCCAGCTGTTTTCCCAGACCCCGTTTTCGTCGGTGCGCAGATAGCGCTCCAGGGCCTGCAGCGTGCGTCCGGACGTATCGCCGGAGGCAGCACGCCGAATCTCGTTTTCGTAAAAGCTCGACCGCCGGATGGTCAGAGCCAGATCAACCATGTCCGGGGCCCCGATCACAGCCACCTGCAGCTCGCTCTCGCTGCCGGCCGTGGCGTCATGGGGAGCAAAGGGTAAACGGGACGACCACTCCGCCGTCCAGGAACCTTCCAACCCCAGAAGCCTGGCCAGCTTCCCCTTTACATCATGGTCCATGGCCACCCCTGTCATGGTCTCATCAAGAAGCATACGTCACACCTCGTGTCCCTTTGTGCCCCGCCCATTGTGGTCGCAATGCGAAGAACGTGTGACCGCGAAGTGACAGAATGCCCCGATCCCGGGAAATAGGCTCATGCTGTCACCCTGGTGTCACCCGCCCGTCATCGGCGGGTTGCCGGAAGAGGCGAGAGGAGGTCCGTATGGATATGGAATACATTGCCCGTCTGGGGCCGCTGGCAGTGGCCCTGGGCACATTTGTCGAGGGCGAGACCGCCTTGATTCTGGCCGGAGGAGCCATGGCCCTGGGTCTGCTCGATTTCTGGCCCGTGGTCTGGGCCGCCCTGGCCGGCAGTCTGGCCGGAGATCAATGCTTTTTCTGGCTGGGACGTCTGCAGGGGGCGTCTTTTCTGGCCAAGCGTCCCCGCTTTGCCGCCCTGGTCAGCAAGGTCGGCACCCATATTATGCGTCACCGCCTGCCGCTACTGATAGGGTATCGCTTTGTCTATGGGCTGCGGGGAGCCGTGCCCTTTGCCTTTGGCGTCACGGATCTGTGCTGGAAATATTTCCTGGCCGCCAACGTCATCACGGCCACATTCTGGTCCGTGCTCATGGCCGGTCTGGGCCTGCATGCCGGACATCTGCTGGCAGGAGGCCATGTGGCCCTTTTCGCGGCGGCCGTGGCCGGGGTGCTCGGTCTTGTCTGGCTGGCTCTTCGGCGCATGAACAAAAAGGCATCCTGATTCGCCCAGGCCGGTCCTTCAGCCGTGCGCACCGGCTTCGGCGGCGGACATGGGGGCAGGAGACTGTCCCTGCCCGGCCAGGGCAAAACGGGCAAGTTTCTCCGGCCGCATGGGCCTGGTGCCGTCAAAGGTCTCGCAGGCCAGGTAGTAGCGCAAATCCGCGACCCAGAGACGAAAGAAGTCCGGCCGCTGGCGAAACCTCTGCAGCACTTCCAGGGGTCTGGTCAGCGCCAAGCCGAAAGGCCCCAGCAACTCCGAAGGGTCGCGAAAGCATTCCCAGTCGCACCGACGACAGTCCGGCTGACTGTCCGGCAGGCGTTCCATGGTCCACAGCGGTCCCAGATCCTCCTGACTGCGATAGCCGCACGGATAGGCGTGGCCCTGACGCGCGTCGATGAACAAAAAGTCCAGGCCGCCACGGCACGGATAGGTCTGCTCGGCCTGGCCCCGGGCCTGAGTCATGAGGGCGTCCAGAGAGGACATGGGCGTGAAGAGCCGGATGCGGGAGCGAAACTCCGGGACCACCTGGGCCAGGGCCTGGAGCATGGCCAGTTTTTCCTCGGAACTGAAATGAATAAAGGGGTCGGTCGAGGTGGCCTGGTAGACGGCCTCGCTCTCGTCGCTCATGGGATAACAACAGTTGGCGATGGTAAAGCCCATGGACACGGCAAAAGAGAAAAAACGGCGAAAGGCTTCGACAAAGCCGTCGCGGAAAGCCTGCGGATCAAAAGGCCCGGTCAAGGCCGGAAGGTGGCCGCCGCACATGCGGTTGATGCCCAGATTGACCGATGGGTACAGGCCCTGCCGGTGAAACAGGGGCAAGGCCTTGGCCATGCCCTGAACCACGCCGGGCAGGCCCCGGTTGTGCTCGTGAATGGCCGGGTCGCAGGAATCGAGACTGATCCAGAAATTGCGGATGCCGCTTTCCAGCAGCTCGTCGGCCATGCGCTTCATGCGATCGTCAAAATCCGGATCCTGATGACGCTGAAAAATGAACCCGTTGGTGCCGGTGCGGATATAGCTGATGCCGAGCTTGCGCGCCCGGCGGATCATGGCCGTCAGCCGGGAAAAATCCAGGAGCGGTTCACCGCCGGTAAAGGACACGGCCTGCATGTTCAGGCGGGCCACGGCGTCCAGAATCCGATCCACGGTTTCAGGTTCCAGGCTGTGCCGGGACTGGGGATGGTCAACCCGCATCCCGCACTGCACGCAGCGGGCGTTGCAACGGGTAGTGACCTGGATCACGGCCTGTCCGGGCAGTCGACCCCGGAACAGGCTGCGGTACGAGGCGAGAATGCTCATGGCGGCTCCTGCAATGACGGTAGGAGCACGATACGACAAACGTGTGACGCCAAGGTCACAAAACGTGCGGCAGCAGGTGACAGCGTCAGATGCGGACGGTTAAACCGGACAACCATCCGCGGGATTTCGCGTATCGGCATCGCCTGTGGCAACAATCTGTCGTCTATGAATCCGTGGCGTAGGGGCGAACCCATGTGTTCGCCCATTCTTTTCCG
>CAZYZA010000003.1:0-55337 GCA_964651415.1 uncultured Desulfovibrionaceae bacterium | reverse complement strand
CGTCTATGAATCCGTGGCGTAGGGGCGAACCCATGTGTTCGCCCATTCTTTTCCGGACGACCGGCGTGTACAAACCCGGCCGAGCGCTGGGCCGGGTTTCTCAGCGATCGTGAAAAGACGAATCTGTTGAGTGCCCGGAATCAGCCGCAGCTATCTGAGATTCGGCGCTCCCATCTCAGGCGGGCATGAATTTCAAGCTGTTGCAACAACGCGCAGACTGTCACCGCTAGAGGCCGGAGCCGACCTGTTCGGGTGCGGGCAACGTCTCGCCTTTGCTCCCGACGTCTTCTGTCTCGCCGATGCCGAAGCGTTCCTTGATGCGCCGCAGAGAGACCAGGCTGCCGCCTCGGGCCGACGGCGTGAGGTATGATTTCAGCTTCATTTCCAGAACCCTGGGATTGAGCTCGCTTTGAATCGCCCCGACGCCTTCGATGATGATCTGTTGCAGCAGCAGTTCATGATCCGTGACCTCCCGGATGCGGGCCGCCATGGGCAGCAGGATGAAATTGGCCAGAATGACCCCGTAGAGGGTGGATGTCAGGGCAATGGGGATGGTCGCCAAGACCACGGCAGTGTCGTTCACGCCGGACAGCATGCCGATGAGACCGATGACGCTGCCGGCCAGGCCGATGGCCGGACAGATTTCGGCCATGACCCGCAAGACCCGCTCGGATTCATCGCGGCGCTGTTTGAAGAACAGCATTTCCGTCTGCAGGATGTCCCTGGTCTGATCGCGGGAATAATTATCGACCACGAAACCCAGGGCGCGTCGCAGAAAAAGCATGGACGTTTCACGTTCGTCCTCGGCCAGGGTGTGCACCCCGCGAATCCTGCTCTTGACCGCCAAATCCACCAGAACCTCGACGATTTGCGCCGGGTCTTTCATCTTTGCCCGATAGGAATTGCGCAGGACGCGCCAGACATAGACCAGCCGCTGCATGCGAAAGCCGGCAATGGCCGCGCCCATGCCACCGCCCGCGACCACCAGCACGGCGGTCAGATTGAAATACAGACCGACATCTCCGCTGCCGACAAAACCGGCGGCAAAAATTCCGGCACAAAGTACAAGCCCCACGGCCGTTGCGCGTTCCATCACCGTCCCTCCTGCGTTGAACGGCTCAGCCATTGCCGGTAACCGTCTGCTGCCGCTCGTGGTGCTTCGGGCCTGGGTTCCGTCGGATTTTCGGCGCTGAGCACCAGTTCCACCCGCCCGACTCCCGGAGCGGCCCCGGCGTCCGGCCGCTGGTCGCCATAGCCGACAACATAGATCCTGTCCGCCGGAAGCCGGCCTACGGCGACAAGCATTCCCGCCGCGCGGGCGGCCCTGGATGCGGCCAGCCCCCAAGGGCCGGCGTGTCCCTGCACATTCTCTCCGGGATCACTGTGCCCGACCACGGCCAATGCATAGGGTGCGGTGCGCAATATCTCAGCCAGGTCGATCAGGGCTGCGGCAAACACGGGGGAGAGGGGCATGTCCGAGCCGGAACCGAACAAGTCGCCTCTGAAAACGACATGCAGGGATTTTCCGGGCACAAACTGTACCGCCATCAGAGAATCCAGACCCTTTCGCTCAATGAGGGCATGGACCTGATCATGAACCCGGTCCAGCAGGGAGCCGGCATCCTGTCTGGTTACGGGCACCCGGACATGCACGGGTTCAACCCGTGGCGTGTCCGGATCCGGCTGTGGCGCGATGCGAGGCATCTGGAAAATATACAAGAAGGCGAACATGATGAACATGGTCATCATCAGGTCGGACCAGCACATGGTCCAGTGGGCCGGCCTGGGACCGTCTGAGCGCCTGAAAATGTCAAGCTGTTGACTCTTCGCCTCGGGCCAAGAATCCCTCAGCCCCTGGTTCTCGTTGTTTGTTGACGCGTCCGGGAGGCGACCTGAAACCATGCGGTCGTCCAGAAAGTGTCGCGGGCGTTGGGTTGCTCCCCGCAAGATGGTCGGCGTTGGTTCGCGCATATAGTCCTCCGACCAGCGAAGAGCCAATTCCATGCCAAGCAGTTCAGAGCGCGAGAACCTTGCGGGACAGCCGCCATCAGGATAACGCTAGGCCAAATTTCAACCTTAACCAGGAGGCCCCATGTCCATTGTTATTGATCACGAGGAATGCATTGGCTGTGAAACTTGCGTCGAATTGTGTCCGGACGTTTTCGCCATGATCGACGGCGAAGAAAAGGCCATGGTCACGTCGCCGGATTCCACCGCCGACTGTGTTCAGGACGCCATTGACGGTTGTCCGGTTGAAGCCATCACCAAAGAGTAGACGTGATCCTGTGCGCACCATGCCATTTCCTGTTGCGGCAGCAAGAAAACAGCCGGGCTCTTATGAGCTTGTCAACGGCATGGCGTCATCAGTTTGTCGCGAACAACACGGAAATTGGTATCAATCGGCTTGCGTGCACCAAGAACGTCCCGGCAAACCGGGTGCCCCGGTTTTGCCCGTCATGACTGCAGGAGCCGCCTTTTCATCTTCTGAAAAGGCGGCTCCTGCTGCGTGCGCCGAATTCCGTATCGTGAAGGATGAAGGGACGCCGTCACTGCCGTGGCCCGCAGCTCACTCGTGATGGTGATGGGGCTCATCTCCCAGGGGATGGGCGTGGACGTGACGATGCGGCCGGTGAGGAATATCGGACACCAACTGCCCTTTCTTGACGGTCAGATAGCGGCTGGTGGTCCTGGCCAGAAAATCCCAGTCGTGGGAAATGATGATGCGGGCCGTGGGCAGGGCGTCAAGGATGAGGATGATGCGCTCCCTGGTTTCCGGGTCCAGGCCGTTGGTCGGCTCGTCCAGAAGCAGCGCCGAGGGCTCCATGGCCAGAATCGTGGCCAGCGAGACCAGCTTTTTTTCTCCGCCGGACAGACGGTGGGTCAACCGATCCTCGAAGCCGTCCAGACCCAGGCGGGCCAGAGTTGCCAGGGCCTTGTCCCGAGCCTGATCCGCGTCCAACCCCAGATTGAGCGGCCCAAAGGCCACGTCGTCCAGGACCGTGGGATGAAAAAGCTGGTCCTCGGCGTTTTGCAGCACCAGACCCACGTCCCGGCGCAACAGCCTGAAATCCTTCTCTCCCCGCATGGGCCGCCCCTGAAAGAGAATCAAACCCTTGGTTGGATTCAACAGCCCCATGATCACGTGGAACAACGTGGTTTTGCCGCTGCCGTTGGCTCCATACAGCCCGATTTTTTCACCGGGCAGAACGGACAGGTTGACGTCGCGCAGCACCTCCGGCCCGCGCGGATAGGCGAAGGACACGGCTTCCAGAGCGAAAATCGGGTTTTCAGACACGAAATATCTCCGCAAAAAAATCCATGGCCGTCACAGCGGACAGCGCCGCAATCCACCCCAGAGTCACGACCATGTCGCGGGGCTTGGACCTGAATCGCCGAACCGAAACAAAACGACCGGCAAAACCGCGCAGCAGCATGGCCTGATAGACCCGTCCGGAACGATCGAAACTGTTGACGAGCACCATGGCCAGAAGGTGGCCGACAGTCCGGTAGGTGTGGATGCTCGTGCAGGGAACAAAACCGCGCAACCGCGCGGCCGTGCGCAAGCGCTGCCATTCGTCGGCAATGACGTGCAGGTACCGATAGGTGAAAAGAAAAAGAAAGACCAGTTTGGGCGGCAGTCCTAACCGACCAAGGGCATGACCTATGGTCGGCGAGTCCATGCTGGCCACCAGCGCCAGAAAAGCGATGACAATGGCGTTGGACTTGAGGGTCACCAGCCAGGCAAGTTCGATCCCTGGTCGGCTAAGGCCCACCGGACCCAGGGTCAGGATGGGTTCGCCGGGCATGGTCAGGGGAACGGTCAGCCAGAGAAAAACAATGAACAGGTTGACCACGGCCAGCCTGCGCAGCGCGATCATCCAGGGCGGGTTGCTGGCCAGCAGCGCGATCACGGCCACGGTCAGCCCCGCCAGCGCTGGACAGGGGGCGCGCAGCGTAGCCACAGCCACGGCAAAAACAGCGGCCATGATCAGCCTGGCCCGAGGATCCAGACCATGGACCGGCGAGGCGCGGTGGGCAAAGGGTTCGTCAAACACGCGGTCGACTCTTGAAATACGCCGCCAGTCCGACCAGACCCAGAATCCAGCCGATGCCGCCGACAATTTCCGTCAGACCCGGGCCTGATTTTTCCAGCACAGCCCGCTTGATGGGCGCAAGTTTGGCATCCAGGGCCGCGTTGACAATCTCCTCCAACTCGGTCCGGGTCAGCGCAGCGGCAGGGGTCTGCGAGGGAGTGACGTCGGTTTGGGCGGAAACAGCAGGGGTCGGAGCGTCCTTGGCCCGGGTGACGGCGGGAGACAACGCGGCACCGGCCAGCTCGGACCAGTCCACTGTCCATTCGTTCTGGTGACCTTCTCCGGCCAGAAGGCGGATGGTCAGGCCTGATTTCGAACCCAGCGCCTGCTCGGGCACGGGAAAACGGAAATGCCCGGCCTGGTCGGTCTGGCCCTGCAGCAGCATTTCGCCGCCCTGATCGTAGACCTCGACGGTTCCCTGCCGAACAGGATTGGAACGGCTGAAAGAGCATTCGACCACCACGTCGCCACCTTCCACGTACGCAAAGATATTGACCCGGTGGGCCAGGGCCGCCCCGCTGAGCAGCACGAAAAGAGCAACAAGCACGACCTGTCGCATACAGCCTCCGTTTCAGGACAGGGACAAAAGTTCCGGCCGAACCCTGGCCAGAAAGGACACAGTCAGGGCCGTGACGATCCCTTCGACGATCATCACCGGCACATGGGCCAGAAAAAGCAGCTGTGCGGCCCGGACAAAGCCCTGGTCCGTATAGGCCAGGGACAAAGCGGTCAGCAGTCCGGCACCGGCCACGGCCAGGGCTCCGCAGCAGAATGCACCGACCAGGCGAGTTCGGCCTGGGCGGATCATCAGAGGACGCATCAGATAAAAACATAGCACGGCCGGCAAGGCCATGTTGAATGTATTGACGCCCAGTACCGTGATGCCTCCGTACTGAAAGAGCACGGCTTGCAGCATCAGAGCCACGAGAATGGCCGGAAACGCGGCCCAGCCCAGAATAGCTCCGAGCAGACCGTTGAGGACGAGATGGCCGCTGGCAGGTCCGATGGGCACATGGATCAGTGAGCCGACAAAAAACGCGGCAGCCAGAATGGCCACGGTCATCAGGCGCTCGTAGTCCAGACGCCGCAGCCCCACGGCCGTGCCGAGAGCGGCCAGGGCCGCGCCCAGGCCCAGAACCGCCGGCGAGAGAACTCCTTCGGAAATATGCATGGCGAACCGTCCTGATAGGGGCTTTCAAACAAAACGCCGGGCAGAGGGATCATGCCCGGCGAATTCGGACCGGACCCACTGCCCGGCCGCAGGTCTACGCTTACTTGCGCACAGGCTCAAGAAATTCCATCCACAGCACCGCGCCCAACTCCACGTCCTTGGCAGCGCCTTCGAAGTCCATCTTTTCCTCCGCCGTGTTCAGGGCCGCAAAACCCCACCAGCCGGCAAAGGGCACCCCATAGGTGAAGACTCCGTTGTCGTCGGCCTTGACCACCTGGGTAATCATGTAGTCGTTGGGAGCCTCGTACTGCTGGTTCCGGTTGTAGTATTCCACTTCCACTTCGGCTCCGGGCACAGGCTTGCCGTCGAGCAGCACCACGCCCTGGAAAACATTGCCTCTGTAGTTCCCGAAGGGACGGGTCAGGGGCAGAATTTCGGTTTTGAGGCCAACGGGTTCGTCCCACCCTTCTTCTTCGCCAAAGGCGGCGACCACGGTCTTGGTGTAGTGGATGATAAAACAGTCTTCCGCCGGCTCCCAGTAAGGCGCGGGTTCCATGACAAACTGGTACACGCCGGGCCGTTTGACCTCGTAGGTCGCGGTCCAGGCCTCATGGTCCATGACCTTGGCCGGCGTCAGGGATGACAGCAGATCCTGCGACGCGTTGTTGACGAAAACCCTGAAGGCGCTCGGTGCGGCCAGGGGCATGCCGACCATCTCCATCGGATGCGAAAAGGACAAGGCCAGTGTCAGGCCGGCGTCCTTCTTGTCCATGACCATGGACGTGCTGGGAATGACCATGCCGAAATGTGCCAGAGCCGCGCCGGCCGAAACCAACACGAACACCAAAGCCAAAAATATCTTGCGCATCTGCTCCCCCCAGGCGTCCGTGGCCAGGCCGCAACGCCAACTTAAAGTGTATGAATGGAAAATAACGCCCAGATAATGACACAAACTCGGAATTCATGACATAAACAGCAGCAGCTTGGCAATTCCCAACCCACGGTCTGCCTCCCGCTTCTTTGCCAGAGAGGCAATGTCCCCGACCCATGCCGCCGTGGCCAATCTTTCCGGCGCGGCGTCAGGCCGGTCAGGGATGCTGGACGAGTCAGCCGGACCCCACAACGCATCGCGCCGCCCGCCCCGTCGGGTTCAAGGCGCACGGTGCGGCCGCCGAGCAGCCATCCATGGCCGCAGCCCTGGTCCATACAGAGGGGATGATTGATCTTGTCCACGCGCTTTTTTTCACGTAGGACTGCCCAGCACATGCCAACAAAACCCCTCGTTCAAGGAGAGCGCACATGGTGACAATATTCTGGCTGGCGATCAGCTACCTCATCGGGGCCATACCTTTCGGGCTTCTCATCTCCAAAACCTGTTGCGACACGGACCCGCGCGACCAGGGCAGCGGCAACATCGGCGCGACCAATGTCGGTCGGGTCTGCGGCACCAAGTACGGCGCTCTGACTCTGGTTTTGGACATGCTCAAAGGATTCGTGCCCGTACTGCTGGCCACCAGCTTCTCTGATTCCTACTTTTTCCTGACCCTGGTCGCAGTGGCCGCTGTCTGCGGACACATGTTCTCCGTCTTCCTGCACGGCAAGGGCGGCAAAGGCGTGGCCACCTGGGTCGGCGCGTTCGCGGCCATTTCCTTTTCCGGCACGGTGCTCTGCGGCCTGGCCTTTCTGGCTGCCCTCTATTTCTACAACTATGTGTCCCTGGCCTCCCTGGTCATGGTCGCCCTGATGCCGATCGTGCTCCTGTTCAAAGGCCTGTGGGGCGCCATTCCCCTGGCCCTGGTGCTGATGGGCCTGATCTTCTGGAAGCACTCGGATAACATCAAGCGCCTCATGGCCAATGAGGAACACCCCTGGAAGCAGGATAAATAATCTCCGTTGACAAGCTTTCCAAGCGCGACAGGCTCCGGCTTGCCGCGCTTTTTTATTTGAAGGTCATCGCCACGGAGTTCATCACCCAGATTCGCAAGAGCGTGAACATTGATTGGACCCTGCGCGACGGTGCACGGGCGAAAATCCGCATGACGGTCAAGCGCATCCTGAACAAGCACGACACCCGCCGGACCTTCAGGCCGATGCGGTCAAGACCGTGCACACGCAGGCTGAGTTGTGATGTAAGGAATGGGCGGCCCGGGGGCCGGGGGTTCAGAGCAGACTTTTGACCCTTTCGACCAGGGGGGCCAGGGTCGGGCGGTCGAGGGCGGAGATGAAGACGGCGTCGGGGTGGAGAAAAGTCAGGGTTTCGCGCTGTTCGCTGCTCAGGCGATCCATCTTGTTCAGGGCCAGAATGCGCGGGATGGTGTCGATGTTCAGGTCGCGCAGAATGGTTTCCACGGCTTCAAGCTGCTGATCCATTTCCGGATGCGAGGCGTCGGCCACGTGCACCAGCAGATCGGCGCTTTCCAGTTCCTCCAGGGTGGCCATGAAGGCCTCGCGCAGATCCGCCGGCAGGTGGCGGATAAACCCTACAGTATCGGTCAGGATGATCTCGCGGTCCTCGGGAAAACGCAGCCGGCGGCTGGTCGGGTCCAGGGTGGCGAAAAGCTTGTTTTCGGCCAGAACGTCGCTCTGGGTCAGGGTGTTGAGCAGCGTGGACTTGCCCGCGTTGGTGTAGCCGACCAGGGAGACAATGGGCAGACCGGCCTTGTCCCGGCGACTGCGCGTTGCGTCGCGGTGCTTGCGCACACTGCCCAGCTCGGTCTTGAGCTGGCTGAGACGGTCGCGGATCTTGCGTCGGTCCATCTCCAGGCGGGTCTCGCCCGGTCCGCGTCCGCCGATGCCGCCGGTCAGACGGCTCAGGGCACGGTTCTGGCCGACCAGGCGCGGCATCATGTACTTGAGCTGGGCCATCTCGACCTGCAGCTTACCCTCGCGGGTCTGGGCGTGCTGGGCAAAAATATCCAGGATGAGCTGGGTCCGGTCCAGAACCTTGCGCTCCGTGATTTGGCTCAGATTGCGCTGCTGGGTGGGGGTCAGCTCCAGGTCAAAAACCAGGGTGGCCGCGTTCTTCTGCAGGGCCAGCACTTCCAGCTCGGCCAGTTTGCCCCGGCCCAGGATCAGCTTGGGATTGACCTTGGACACGCGCTGGACCACGGTGCCGACCACTTCCAGGCCGGCCGTGGCCGACAGTTCGGCAAGTTCGGCCAGGGACCGCTCCTGCTCGCCTTTTGGCCGGGACCCGACGCTGACCAGAATGGCCGAACCCTCCCGCGCTGTCGTGGCCACGGCCTGCCCGGTCCGGGCCAGCTCGTCCTCCAGAGCCGTGGCGCTGGCGCCGAAATCAAAATCGACCTCATCCCAGATGACGGGCGGATGAACCATGTACGGCAGTTCGTCCGCATTGGGCGGAAGCAGATGGGCGATCTGGCAGGTGCGGGGAAAGCCGTCGCCATGGACGGTCAGCACGCAGACCGCGTCCAGGCGCAGGAAAACCATGTCCATGAGGTCTTCCTGGGTCAGCAGTGAGGAATCAAGATGGGTGTGCAGCAGGCGCAGCCCGGAAAGGCGCGAATCGGCCTGACGGTGCCGGGACAGTTCCGGAATAAGGATACCGTCGGGTTCGCCGACCAGAACCATGACCGGCACACCCTTGCGATTGATGAGCACGCCGAGTTGACGACCGATGCCGCGACTGAGCATGGCCAGTTCGCGGCCCTGGTCCGGGGTGAAACCGCCCAGGTCCGGAAAACGCCGATTGTACAGCCGGGATACTGCCGTGATTTGACTGGGCTTGAGGCCGGTCAGATTGCCGAGGGGTTTGGAAGCGATGGTCCGTCTCCGTGACCGGTGGGTACCGGTCAAACCGCTCCGGTCAGGAGCGGCTCAGGTATTCGGTGATCATGCGGTCGTAGTTCGAGGTCAGCTCAAACGTGGCCACGGCCATGCGCTTGCGAAAGCCCAGAGTAAGGCAGCCGCCGTTGTCGCGCATTTCCTGCATGCACTGGTCATAGTAGGAGGGATCGGGAATAACAGCCACGGAATGAAAATTCTTGGCCGAAGCCCGCAGCATGGTTGGTCCGCCGATGTCAATCTGCTCCACGGCCTGCTTGTCTTCCAGGGTCTGACGCACGGCCTCGGCAAAATTATAGAGATTGACGCAGATCAGATCAAAAGGGGTAAGACGCAGGTCCTTCAGGGTCTGCATGTGGGTGGAATCGTCCTTGTTGGCCAAAATGCCGGCATGGACATGGGGATGAAGGGTCTTGACCCGCCCGCCCAGAATTTCCGGAAACCCGGTCACATCACTGACAGAACGAACCTTCAGGCCGGACTGCACCAACTTCTTGCGCGTCCCGCCCGTGGATACCAATTCCACGCCGTTTTCCTGCAGAAAACGGGCAAACTCCTCAAGACCCGACTTGTCCGTAACGCTCAGGATGGCCCGGCGGATAGGCAGCATTTCCATAGGTCTTCTCCCCCTCAGAATGAATGTTCGCCGTGCACTGCCAGCTTTGCATTCATTATGCAAGAACACAAAAAGGAGGGCCAAGTCGACTCTTGGCCCGTCCACGAAGGGGAGCACCTCTGAGGCTAGAGCTGGGCCATCAATTCCGCGGCGGCGCTGTAACCGGGATCCGATTCCATAATCTTTGCCAGATGCACCTTGGCTTCGTCCCGGCGCTCGCAGGCCACCAGGCAACCGCTCAGGGCATAGCGCACTTCGCTCTTACCGGGGTCAAGCTCCAGATACCGTTCCAGGGAAGCAACAGCCTCGGCGGTCCGGCCGAGAATATGCGCCGTCTGGACCAGACCAAAAAGGGCCACGATATTTTCCGGATTGAGTTCCAGCGCTCTGACGTTGTTGTCAAAAGCCTCGGCTGTTTCTCCCTGCTGGGCCTGGATGAGAGCAATGCCGGCCAACGACTTGTCCGACGAGGCGATGTTCTCCGCCTTCTGGTACAAGGTCAGAGCCTGCCCCAGATCCCCACGCTGCACGGCAATGGTGGCCAGGCCGAGATACGGGTCCGGATGAATGCCGTTGCTGCGGGCCGCCTTTTCGTAATAGCCTTCCGCCTTGTCCAGCTCACCCATGAAAAGATAACATTCCCCAAGTTCCTTATTAATTTCATAATCCAGATGTGAACTCATGGTTCCTCCTTCTTCGTGGACAGACCACGCATAGTTTTTCCTTCATCCACGACCAAGCAACATTAGTGCCAATGAGCCAACCAACCCTCCGACCCTGCTTGTCCGACCCTTTTCTTACCGATAACAAACTGGAATCGTAGCCTTTTTCGCCAATGCTCAAAGTGGAATGGTCATTGCTTACACCTGGGTGTCACCCAAAGCGTCCGCACTGATCACGGACAAAGAACATTCAGGATGACAAGGGGTTATCGCATGAAAAGCTTGTTTTCGACTCACCTTGATGTGGTTGCCAAGGTCATGGATTTCCAACTGCAGCGTCAAAACATTGTCAGCTCCAACCTGGCAAATCTGAACACCCCCGGCTACAAGGCCCGCCGCCTGGAATTCGAAAAGGATTTGCAGGCCGCGCTCGGCATTGCCGATTCAGGCCCCATGACCAGAACCCATCCGGATCATATGCCCACGCCGTTCGCTGTCGATTCAGCCAAGGCCACCATCTCCAAGACCCTGGTTCCACGCGTTGTCCAGGGCGTGGATAACGTCGATCTGGACACGGAAATGGCGACAATGGCCAAAAACAACCTGCTTTACACCACCTTGAGCCAGGTCATTGCCAAGGGCTTTGCCGGTCTGAAGCAGACCATTCAGGACGGAGGTAAATAATGGACTTCATGACTGCCATTGATGTCGGCGCTTCGGGCCTCAAGGCCGAGCGCACAAATCTGAACGTCATTTCCATGAATCTGGCCAACGCCAAAACCACCCGGACCGTTAACGGCGGGCCATACCAGCGCAAAGAAGTCATTTTCAAGGAAACCGAGGTCCAGAACCCGTTTTCCAAGGCCATGAACATGGCCTTGGACCAGGATGTCAAAGGGGTTCGGGTCGAGTCCATCCAGAACGACCGGCGTCCCTTCAAAATGGTCTACGAGCCCGGCCACCCCGATGCCAACGAGGAAGGCTATGTGCGCTACCCTGACATCAACGTGGTCGAGGAAATGACGAACATGCTCTCGGCCATGCGCGCTTACGAGGCCAATGTTTCAACCATCACCACGTCCAAGAACATGTTTACCAAGGCCCTGGAAATCGGCCGATAGGAACTGTCGTCAGCCTCGGTACATACATTTTCCATCGGTAACGCATCGTAACAGGAGATGAATATGGTTTCGTCACCCATGGCTATCAAAGCCTACTCAGCGGCCAGCGACCTGCTGAACTCGAGCAAGGGGCCGAACAAGGTCAACAAAAGCACGGAAGATGCCACGCGATCTTTTGCCGCCACCATTGAAGAGTCCCTGGGCAAGGTGAATGACATGCAGGCGGAAAAAAACCGCATGATTCAGGACTTCGCATCGGGCAAAACACAAAATGTGCACGAACTCATGATCACCCTGCAGAAATCAGGTCTGGCCATGGACATGACCTCGGCCGTACGCAACAAGGTCATGACGGCGTATCAGGAACTCATGCGCATTCAGTTCTGACCCTAATCGTCGCAAGGAGACACCATGCCCCCGTTCCTGCAAAACACTCTGGCCAAGGCCACCGATTACCTGGCTGAAAAATCCCTGGCCCAGCGAATCCTTCTCGGCGGTCTGCTGATCTCGATTCTTGTCGCCTTTCTGGCCATGTTTTTCTGGGTCAACCGCACCGACTACAAAGTCCTGTACAATCAGCTGTACCAGGAAGACGCGGCCAGCGTGATCAGCTATCTGCAAAAGGAAAAAATTCCGTACAAAATCGCTGATTCCGGCGCGAGCATCCTTGTTCCGGGCGACATGGTCTACGAGACCCGCCTCAAGCTGGCCGGCCAGGGGGCTTTGCACGGTCAGGGCATCGGATTTGAGCTCTTCGACGAGAACAGGATCGGCGAAACCAATTTTGTCCAGGGCATCAACTATCAACGGGCCTTGCAGGGCGAACTGTCACGCACCATCTCCGAGCTGCCCGAAGTTGAATCCGCCCGCGTCCATCTTGTCCTGCCGAGCAAAAGCCTTTTCATTGAAGAGCAGGCTCCGCCCTCGGCCGCCATCATGCTCAAATTGCGAGGCAGCCGGTCTCTGGCGCCGCAGCAGGTTCAGGCCATCGTCAACCTTGTGGCCACCAGCGTCGAAGGCATGACGGCCGAGCGGATCACGGTCACCGACAGCCGGGGCAAAGTACTTTACGAGCCCAAAAGCGATGCCGACATGACGGGCATGACATCGACCCAGCTCGAATATCAGCTGAACATGCAGCGCAACCTCGAACAGCGCATCGAACAGCTGCTGGCGCCCATCGTCGGCCCCGGGCGAACCATTGCCCGGGTCAATGCCGATCTGGATTTCAACCGGACGACCATCCGCAAGGAAATCTTCGACCCCAAATCCGCTGTGGTCCGCAGCGAGGTCAAAAGCGAAGAGGAAAGCCGTGGTTCGGCCCAGGTGGATGGCGGCGCGCCCAATCCCAATTATCAAGGCGAAAACGACATTCTGGCCTCGGGCACGAATCAGGAAAGCACCCGCGCCTCTTCCACCACCAATTTCGACATCAACAAGGAAGAACAGCAGATCATTGCCCAGGTCGGCGGCATCAAGCGTCTGAGCGTTGCTGTTCTGGTCGATGGCAAGTATACGCAGCAGGCAGACGGGACGCACACTTTCGAACCCTTGCCGGCGGAAGAGCTGGCCCAGATTCGTCAGCTGGTGCAGCGAGCCGTCGGATTTGACGACGTGCGCGGTGATGCCATTGAAGTCTCCTCCATTTCCTTCGGCGACCCCGTGGATACGGAAAAAGTGCCGCTGCTGGATCTGGCGGCAAGATACTTCGATTTGCTCGGCAAACCGCTGCTCAACACCCTGATCATCCTGCTGTTCCTGCTCTTTGTGGCCCGTCCCGCCATATTGGCCCTGATCAGGCCGCAGGTTGACGAACCCACGGTGCAGAAAAGCGATGAACTGGCCGCTGGTCAGGAAATGATGGCCCTCACCGAAGGAATGACCGAAGAGGACATGGCGGCCATGGATACGGTCAAGCGCATTGAACATGCCAAGCATCTGGCGCAACAGCTCGTGGATCAGAACATGGATCAGGCAGTGATGATCATGCGTCAATGGCTGGCTCAAGGAGAAGCATAAGTGGCGGCATCCAACGTTAGACTGACCGGCCCCCAGAAAACGGCCATTCTTATCCTGGCCCTGGGCGATGCCTTTGCTTCCGAGGTCTTCAAGAAATTCGACCGTGCCGAGATCACGGCCGTGTCCAAAGCCATGACCAAACTCGACACGGTCAACAAGGAGCAGGCCGAGGAAGTCCTGCGCGAATTCAATCAGGCCATGACCATCGGCAAGGAAATGCTTTACGGTGGCCCTGAACAGGTGCGGAAGATGATCTCTTCCAACCTTGACTCCGACACGGCCCGCTACATTCTGGACGAGCTGGACTTAGACACCGGGCCGGTGCCCTTCAAGGAGCTCGGAAATGTCAGCCCCAAAATCCTGGCCCAGATTCTGCGCAACGAGCATCCCCAGACCCTGGCCCTGATCCTTGGCCACATGCCGCCGGAAAATGCCGGCAATCTCTTACAGCAACTCTCCCACGGCGTGCGGGCCGAAGTCCTGATGCGCCTGGCCAAACTTGAGGCCGTGCCCGAGGACATGCTGGTCGAGGTGGACCGGGTCCTGCAGAGCCAGCTGATCGCCATCGGCGGCAAGGAAGGCCGCAAGGTCGGCGGTCCCAGCTCCGTGGCCGAAATCCTCAATGCCATCGACCGTGCGACCGAAGAAGAGATCATGGCCGACATCGAAGAAGAAAGCGCGCAGTTGGCCGAAGAAATCAAGCAGCTCATGTTCGTGTTCGAAGACATCGTCAAGATCGACGATCGCGGCATGCGCGAAATTCTCAAGGAAATCAGCAACGAAGACCTTACCATGGCCCTCAAGGCCGCACCCGAGGAATTACAGGAGAAGTTCTTCAAGAATCTGTCGGAACGCGCCGGCAACATGATTCGAGAAGATCTGGAGATCATGGGCCCTGTCAAGCTGTCGGAAGTCGAGGCGGCTCAGCAGAACATCGTCAAGCAGGTACGCCGCCTGGAAGCCGAGGGCCGCATCGTCATCGCCGGCAGTGGAGGCGAAGTCCTTGTCTGATCGCAACACTGCTTCCAGTCGGGTCATATACGGACTCCACCTCGGCGATTTTGTCCACCTCAATCGTCCGGCCACTGCCACCTGGAATACGGAAACCGAGAATCGCTATATGGAACAAGTGCGCGAACGAGCACAGCAAAAGGCTAAAGAAATCCTGAGCCAGGCCCTGGTGGAAGCCGAACAGATCCGGGCCAGGGCCAGGGCCGAAGGGTTTGAGGCCGGCCGGGCCGAAGCTGATGAACTGGCCCGACAGGCTGCCCACAAGTCATCGGCGTTTCTCGGCTCCATGCAGCATGCCCTGCAAGCCGAAAAAGAGCGGATTTTTCAGACGCACAAACAACTTCTTTTCGAAATTCTGCGCCTTGCTTTTGAAAAAACCCTGGGGGTCGCCCTTGAAGCGGAACGTCACCGCGTTCTGACCGCCTTGTTTGAGGAGGCGGTGCTGCAGATGCAAAGCCATGCCCCCATCACGGTTTACGTCTGCCCTGATGACATCGACCTGGCCCGTGACATTGTGGCCCAGGCCAAGGAAATCCAGACAGATCTGCCCGAGTGCGTGCTGCGGCCCAGCCCCGAGCTTTCCGCCGGCGGCGTGCGCATCGAATGCGGGGACGGACTGGTCGACAACTCCATCGCCTCGCGCTTTGAACAGGTCAAAACCATACTCGACGGCTACACGGACAACCCATGACCGCCGACCTCGACGGCACCCTGCAACTACTGTCCAGCCTTCAACCCGCGCAGTCCTATGGCAAAATCTCCAAGGTTGTCGGCTTGGTCGCGGAAGGACGTGGCATCAAGGCTCCGCTGGGCTCCATCTGCCAACTGTTGCCCGGCGACCCGGGCCGGCAACCCATTCATGCTGAAGTGGTCGGCTTCCGCGATGACGTGGTTCTGCTCATGCCCTACGGAGAAATGCGCGGCGTGCGCCCCGGCAGCCTGATCCGCAACACCAGCACCCCGCCGCATTTTCCCGTCGGCAATCGCTATCTGGGTCAGGCCATTGACGCCTTTGGCCAACCTCTTGATCCTGCGGTCACCATTTATCCTGCCCGCTACAATCCCCTTCATGCCGACCCGCCCAACCCCCTGACCCGCCCGCGCATCACCGAACCACTCGATGTCGGCGTGCGGGCCATCAACGGTTTGCTGACCCTGGGCAAGGGCCAGCGGGTCGGCATCATGGCCGGATCAGGCGTCGGCAAGAGCACCCTGATGGGCATGATCGCCCGCTACACGTCAGCTGATGTCAATGTTATCGGACTCATCGGCGAACGCGGTCGAGAAGTAGTCGACTTCATTGAAAAAGATCTTGGTCCTGAAGGGCTGGCCCGGTCCGTGCTCATTGTCGCCACCTCGGACCAGGGCCCCCTGGTGCGGATGCGCGCCGCCTATGCGGCCACGGCCATGGCGGAATTTTTCCGGGATCAGGGCAAAGACGTCCTCTTGATGATGGATTCCGTGACCCGCTTTGCCATGGCGGCCCGCGAAGTTGGACTGGCCGCCGGCGAACCCCCGACCACCCGCGGCTACACGCCAACGGTCTATTCGCATCTGCCTCGCCTGCTGGAGCGGGCCGGCCGTTCCGCCAAAGGCAGCATCACCGGCATCTACACCGTGCTGGTCGAAGGCGATGACTTCAACGAACCCGTGGCTGACGCCGTGCGCTCCATCCTTGACGGTCACATCGTCTTGACCAGAGAACTGGCCGACCAGGGTCACTACCCTTCCATCGACGTTCTTAAGAGCATCAGCCGACTCAGCGGCGACGTGGCCTCGAAAAATGCCCAGACAGCCGCCCGCAGCCTGATCCGCATGCTGGCAACCTTCAAGCGCGTCGAGGATATGGTCAATATCGGAGCCTATGCCGCCGGTTCCAACCCCGAAGTTGACCAGGCCCTGGCCATGGTCCCGTCCATCCAGGCTTATCTGCAGCAGCGCATCGACCAACAGGCGACCCTGGATCAGGCCTTTGCCGATCTGCAGAAGCTTTTTGCCGCCGCCAATCCCCAATCCGTCACTCCCCGCTCCTAATCCATGGACCCGCCGGCCACGCGCAGCACTTCCTCGTAGGTTGTCACCCCTCGCAGTACCCGCTCCATGCCATCGTCAAAAAGAGATCGTATTCCTTTCGACCGGACAAGGCTTCTCAAGTCTGCCAAGTCAATATTGCGGCGCACCGCCTCCTTCACTTCCGTATCAAAAGGCAGAATCTCGAAGATGCCTGTCCGTCCGTAATATCCTGTCTGCCGACAATGCTCGCACCCGCGTCCTTTCCACAGCAGTTGCTCCGGACCGACATATTCCGCGAGTCCCAGGGCCTGTATCTGGTGATAGTCCGGCTTGAACTGAACCCGACAATACGGGCAGATATTGCGCACCAAGCGCTGGGCAATGCATCCGATGACCGATGCATTGATCAGGTAGGCGTCCAGGCCCAGATCAAGCAGTCTGGTCAGGGCCGAGCTGGCGTCGTTGGTGTGCAGGGTGGAAAAAACGATATGGCCGGTCAGGGCGGCTTGCACGGCCTGTTCGGCAGTTTCCAGATCGCGCATTTCACCGATCATGATAATGTCCGGATCCTGACGCAGAATGTGGCGCAACATCTGGCCGAAAGTCACCCCGATTTTGGTCTGCACGCCGATCTGGTTGAAGTCGTCCACCACCATCTCAATGGGATCCTCAAGCGTCACCACATTGACCTGCGGGTTGGCCAGCACTTTCAGCGTTGAGTACAACGACGTCGATTTGCCGCTGCCCGTCGGGCCTGTGACCAGGATCAGTCCATAGGTGCTGCTCAGAAACTTGCTGTATGTCTTGTACTGCTCTTCGAGCATGCCCAGTTCTTCCAGATTTTTCAGCGTGGTGTCGCTGGAGAGCAGACGAAGGACCATTTTCTCGCCAAAGGCCACCGGAATGGTCGAGACGCGCACGTCCGTGGCCACTCCGCCGAGCATGAGCTGAACGCGGCCGTCCTGCGGGCGACGCTTTTCCGAAATATCCAGCCGGCTCATGCCTTTGATCCGGTTGATCATGGCCAGATGCACGGTCATGGGCAGGCGGTGCAGGTCGTGCAGGATGCCGTCGATCCTGAACCGCACCAGGGAATAGTCACGCTTGGGCTCGATATGGATATCGCTCGACCGCTCCCGCAGAGCCGAACGCAAGAGATAATCCACGGCCTTGATGATGTGCTGGTGCGAGGTCGGATCGGATTTTTCCGCCACCTTGACCCTGGCTTCCAGGTTACCGACCTCGTTGGACGTCATGAATTCCATTTCCGCAGCCTGAATCGCGGTCCGGAATTGGTAATAGTCGTCGATGAGTCGTTCGATGTCCTGCCGCGTGCTCAAAAATACCTTGTACGGCAGATCGCTGACGCGCTGCATGTCCTGCCACAATTCCGGCCGGAACGGGTTGAACATGGCCACTTCCAGCTCCCCGTCGCGAATCATGATCGGAACAAGGGTGTTCTTGCGGGCAAAGCTTTCGGAAATGGTGCGGGTCGTGACCTCCAGGTCAAGGTCAAAGGGATCGACCCGCCGGAATTCCACGCCTTCTTGCCGGCCCACCGCCTTGAGAATGATTTCTTCGGTGATGCGCTGCTCCTGCTGCCCCTCTTCCCTGGGCGGCTTGCGGATATTGAACCGCAGCAAAATGTCCAGTCCGTCGCCGGAATCAAGATTCACGGAGTTCTTGTGCGCGTGGGCAAGGATGACGCCGCGCTGTTCTTCACTGATCTCGCCCTGGTTGTAGAGAACATCCAGCAGATAGCGCACCGAGTAGACGATGCGACGCGTAGCAATATTAGTCATGGTTATGTCCGTGCAGGCTGACTATTTTTGCGATGACCGACGTGGTCGAATATCCCGGCAACAAGGCCAGCGACAATACGTCTCCCCCTGCTCGCTCCACCACGTCGCGGCCGACAATGCGGTCGACGCTCCAGTCGCCGCCTTTGACCAGGACCTTGGGCATCAGCGTTTCAATGAGCGCCAGCGGAGTGTCGTCGTCGAAAAGCACCACGTGATCGACACAGGCCAGCCCTGCCAGAACCAACGCCCGGCTTTGTTCGTCGTTCACCGGCCGGGTCGGCCCTTTGAGCCTGCGCACCGAGGCATCGCTGTTGAGTCCGACAATCAGACAGGTCCCCAGATTCCTGGCCCGCTCCAGATAATCGACATGGCCCGGATGCAGGATGTCAAAACACCCATTGGTAAACACCGCCCTTTCCTCGGCCGCGGTTTTCTCCCGCACGACCCGGGCAGACTGAATTTTTTCGGCATGCTTGAACATGGCTTCACCGTATTTGACGAGTGACAGGGGCTCCCGTAAACAACACGGAAAAATTGCCCGGGATGGATTATGTCGAAAACATGGCTGCTGTCGAAACAGGAATCCTTTGTCCGCGACGTACTGCGCGACTTTTGCCAGCTTGCATCACTTCTGGAAAGTCATTTCTCCGAGTATGATCTGTCCGGCTCGGTCAGTTTTCATTTTTTCGACGACCTGCTGGGCCGCCAGAACAGCAAGGGTCTGCTCTGGCGACTCAAGGACACGTCTCATTTGCTCTTTCGCAACGAATCTCAGAAAAAATTCGCCGTCCTCGGTGAATACCTCGACTGGGCGCTGGGCTACATTTTTCATGAATGCATCAAGCTGAAAGAAGACGCGTATCAGCAAATGAACTACAAGCCCCGCTTCCGCCAGTTGCGTCAGAACACGGAACTCACTCCTGAAGAAATGCATATCGGAAGCGAGCTTTACGCCGTCATCCGTCAGACAACGGAAAGCATCGATCGCGAGGTCAAACGCATCCGCTTCATCCTCTTCCACTGCAAGCGCATGTTCATTCTCTATCTTCCCATTCACCGTGAAAATCCGTTGTTGGCCCGCTATCTCTACGCGCAAAGCGAACTTGTCCGCTCCGTGTTCAAAGGCTATTACGACGAATTGCTTAACTCCATTTATCCGGATGGGCTGAGTCGCATGTATGAATTGGCAGCTCATTCCCTGGAAGTCGGCGGCTGGACAGCCGAAGCGGACAAAGCAAGGGAGCTGGCCGGGACGTCGTGAGCGCCAAATATCGCTTGATATCGCAGATGAAGTTGCTAGTTTGCCCCTCATTAACTGATCAACCTTAACACCAAAGGATATGACGTATGCGTTATGTTAAGCTGATTCTGATTCTCTCCTTCCTGACCAGTGCCGGCTGTGCCAGCATGTCCGGTTCCAGTTCGTACGATG
The DNA here is from genome assembly GCA_964651415.1 of uncultured Desulfovibrionaceae bacterium. GTDB lineage: Bacteria > Desulfobacterota > Desulfovibrionia > Desulfovibrionales > Desulfomicrobiaceae > Desulfomicrobium. Next base: position 35,592 of record CAZYZA010000003.1, on the reverse strand, counting down.
CGGGCGGCCCTCCGGCCCAGTCCAGCTTCTTCTATGACTTCAAAGATATTCAGGTTCCGGAGGAAATGAAGATCGAAACCGACAAGTCGTCCGTCTCTCCTGTTGACGGCGGCAAGGCCGGGGTAATCCGCTTCAAGGGCCGGGCCGAGCCCATTTCTCTTTTCGATTTCTTTTTCAACACCATGCCCAAAGACGGCTGGACCCTGCTCTCTTTTCAAAAGTACCAGCGCTACCTGCTCGTTTTCACCAAGGACAACAGGGTCTGCGTCATCACCGTCGAGGAAGCGCCGATCTACTATACCTTGCTGGAAGTCTGGGTGTCCCCGCGCGTACAGTCCGGATTTGCACCGGCGTATTCCACCGGAACCCAGCCTGTTGACACCTATCCCGCCACCGGCGGCTCTTTGCAGCAAGAAAGGACTCTGAGCCAGTGATTCCTGAGCATTACTTCTTCAACACCTTTCACGGAAAACGCATTCAGATCGGTGTTACCGGCTCTGTGGCGGCGTACAAGGCCCTGGAACTTGCCAGGGCCTTTTTGCGTCTGGAGATGCGGGTCGGGGTGACCCTGACCGAGTCAGCCCGGCAGTTTGTCACCCAACTGTCCTTTGCTTCCCTGGGTGCCGACCCGGTTCAGACCAGCCTCTTCAGCTCAGGCGCTGATTATGACCACCTGGAGCCGTCGGTTGCTGACGCCTTTGTTGTCGCTCCGGCCACAGCCAATATGCTGGCCAAAATGGCCTGCGGTCTGGCTGACGACATTCTGAGTTGTCAATTACTGGCTTACGGCGGCCCAGTCGTTGTCGCACCGGCCATGAATCCTCGCATGTGGGCCGCGCCTGCCACCCGTGCCAACCTGGAAACCCTTGCCCGGCGCGGCGTTGTCTGCGTGCCGCCCGACTGCGGCAACGTGGCATGCGGCGACTTCGGACAAGGCCGGTTGGCCCCTCTGGATGAGATCTTCGTCCACGCCATATCCGCATTGGCCCCGCAAGACTTGCGCGGCAAGAAAATCATGCTGACCCTGGGTCCGACTCACGAATATTTCGACCCGGCCCGGTTCTGGTCCAACCCTTCGTCCGGTCTCATGGGCGCGGCCCTGGCCGTCAGCGCGGCCTTGCGCGGGGCGGAAGTCACGGCTGTCACCGGACCCACCGCCATCAGCCTGCCTTCGATTGTCAACCGGATTCCCGTTGTTTCCGCCCGGCAAATGCTTGAAGCCGCAGCCGACTGTTTCCCTCAGCAGGACATTGGATGCTTTACGGCCGCGGTCGCCGATTTCAGACCTCCGCAGTGCCTGACCGAAAAGTACAAGAAAGATGGACAGCCCCTGTCTCTGACCTTTGAGCCCAACCCGGACATCCTGGCCACGCTCAGTCTGGCCAAGAAACCCGGCCAGCAAACCATCGGCTTTGCAGCCGAAGCCCAGCAGCTTGAAGCAAACGCCAGGGCAAAGCTCCAACGCAAGAATCTTGATATGATCATTGCCAACCCCATCAACGAACAAGGGGCCGGATTCGGTACCACTACCAACCGCGTGCTGGTCATGGATCGCCATGGTCGCCAGGAGTCCTGGCCGCAACTGCCCAAAACAGAAATTGCCTGGAGGATTTGGGATTGGATTTGCATGAACATGTCCTGAACGAGCGCGCCAGATCGCTCAAACGTCTCGGAATTACACATTTTTTTGCCGAACCCGCCAGTTCACCCCCGTCTTTGCCCGAATCGGCAGACGCTCAATCCGCACGCCCCGAACCCGTTTCCATGCCACCGTCCGAACCGGAATTGCCACCTGTGTTGCGGTCATTGTTTCACGGGAAACATTTTCCTCTGCATTCACTCTGGGTCTATGACGGCATGTACCAGGACATGCTTCTCTCTGATCCGCCACAGCGCCTGTCGGTATTCAAAAACATCATGCAGGCCGCCATAGACCACCTCGGCTGGAGCAATGCCGCAATGACCGCGTGGCCGCTGGACCAGGCCTGCGGTTCGTTGGATCAGGCCCTGGAAAGGTTCAGCCCGAAATTCGTCCTCGTGTTCGAAACGCGACCTTCGAATCCGGGCCGCCCCCATAGCTGCGCCCGACTCATGACAGACCACCCCGGCACCATCAGGTTTCCGAGCCTTGACGCCATGGCAACAGGGGATCGCGACAGCAAAAATCAAGCGTGGAAGATTCTGCAAACAATTCCTGCCAGATAATCCCAGCCGCATCACAAAACTATTCCCGCGAATCATGTCCCGGCGGGAATTCATCTTTTATTTCCGATTAAATTCATTCCTGTTTTGGATATTGCCGCTGCCGCATCCTTAGGGTAGGTGCAGCTCAATATTTCTGGAATTGGAGATGCGAATGAAAATATTGATCACGGGTGCCGCAGGATTTATCGGCTATCACCTCTGCGAAAAGCTCCTGGCCGCAGGCCATGACGTTTTCGGACTGGACAATCTGAACGATTATTACTCGATACAGCTCAAAACCGACAGGTTGGCCAGACTGCAGGCAGACACGAAATTCACATTTGAACCCATTGACCTGGCCGACCACACCTCGCTTGAAAACTATTTCCAGACCCACAAATTCACGCACGTGGTCAATCTGGCCGCTCAGGCCGGGGTTCGCTATTCAATCATCAATCCCAAGTCCTACATCGATTCCAATATTGTCGGATTCGCCAATCTCCTGGAATGCTGCCGCCATCACCATGTCAAACATCTGGTCTACGCGTCTTCCAGTTCCGTGTATGGCTTGAACGCGGCCATGCCCTTTTCTGTTCACGACAATGTCGACCATCCCGTAAGCCTTTACGCCGCCAGCAAAAAGTCCAACGAGCTCATGGCCCACACCTACAGCTACCTCTACAAGCTGCCCACCACGGGCTTGCGGTTTTTCACGGTTTACGGACCTTGGGGACGACCGGACATGGCCCTGTATCTGTTCACGCGGGCCATCTACGACAATAAACCGATCAATGTTTTCAACCATGGCAAAATGCTACGGGACTTCACGTACATCGACGACATCGTCGAAGGCGTCGACCGCGTAATACGCCGTATTCCGGAACCGAACACGCAGTGGTCCGGACTGCAGCCGGACCCCGGCACATCCGTCGCGCCCTACAAGATCTACAACATCGGCAACAACAATGCCGTGGAGCTGGAGCAATTCATCTCGGTACTGGAAAGTACCATCGGACAACCCGCTGTACGAAATTACATGGACATGCAACCCGGAGATGTCCCGGCCACGTTTGCCAATGTCGACGACCTTGTTCGTGACGTCGGATTCAAGCCGTCCACGGCTATCGAGGACGGGATCGCACAGTATATCAAGTGGTTCAGGTCCTACTACGGCCAATAGTTTCCCGTGAAACGTCGCGAGTTGGAGGAAGAAGATTTGGCACACAGCATCGTTCTGGCAAATCAAAAAGGCGGGGTCGGCAAGACCACGAGCACCGTCAATCTGGGCGCATCACTGGCGGCCATGGAAAAAAAAGTGCTGATCATTGACTGCGATCCCCAGGCCAACGCTTCAAGCGGCCTGGGCGTGGATACGGAAAGACTGGAAAAAAACGTGTATCAGGCCTTTTTTGAACCGGAAAGCGCTCGCGAATCCGTGGTCGGGACGGAAATGGACTTTTTGAAAGTCCTGCCGTCAAGCCCAGACCTGGTCGGGGCGGAGATCGAATTGAGCGAAGTCAAAAACCGGGAGTTCATACTGAGCAAGATCGTTTCCGTGGTGGAAAAGGACTATGACTTCATCCTTATCGACTGCCCTCCTTCCCTGGGACTGATCACGATCAACGCCCTGTGCGCGGCCAGGTGGCTGCTTGTGCCGCTGCAGTGTGAATATTACGCCCTGGAAGGTATCGCCCACCTGATGAAAACATACTCCCTGGTGCGGGAAAGACTCAATCCGAAGCTGGAAATACTCGGCATCTTGCTGACCATGTTTGACAAAAGAAACAAGCTCTCATTCATGGTCGAACGCGAGGTGCGGGACCATTTCAAAGAGCTTGTGTTCAACACCGCCATTCCGCGCAATGTACGCCTGTCCGAGGCTCCCAGCCACGGCCTGCCGGCGATTCTTTACGACATCAGATCCCTGGGCACGCAGTCGTATATCGCGTTTGCCCAGGAACTCATGGAAAACAAGAGACTTTATCCGCAGGCGCACTCAAGATGAGGGGTGCAGGTTACGGTAACCTTGTCCTTGAAATGCCGCTTGGTCACCCTGGCGTGACAGGCAGTACATTGAAAGGACAACAAACCGCCCATGTTGGCGGCGCGCAGCAGAAATTTTCTGGGATCGTCGGCCTGCCAGTCGGACGTTGTCTGGCCGCAGGCTTCACAGCTGACATCCGTCGGCAACTCGTATCTCAAATCCCAATATTTTTTGAGCAGCTCAAAATCGGCCATGGGTTCTGGAAAAACTTTTTCCGCCGGACAAAGACGGTCCAAAGCCGCCTGAACGTGGGCGCACACATGCCCCCACAGTTCCGGGTCAATCAAGACGCCGTGGGAATGCCCCTGTGCGTCAACGAGAAATCTGATAGCCGTATCCCTATCCATGTTCACTCCGAGGGTTGAATTTGTGAGAAACGTACCTGCAATAAGCCCGCGGCACCCGGGGTCAACACCCTGGCGGTTAAACCAAGGGAGAAGATCATGACCACGAAAAAAAGAGGGCTGGGACGCGGACTTGATGTACTCATCAAGAGCCGCGTTGTCGAACCCGGGCCTGATGCGGAAATTGTCACTATAGACATCACCGCCCTGACGCCGAACATCCATCAACCCCGGCATCATTTTGACCCGGCGGCCCTGCAGGAATTGGCCTCGTCTATCAAGGCCCAGGGCTTGATCCAACCAGTGCTGGTCAGGCCGTTGGAAAACGAGGGCAGATTCGAAATCGTGGCCGGAGAGCGTCGCTGGCGAGCCTGTCAGATGGCAGGCCTGACCCACATCGAATGTATCGTCCGCAAGATGGACGAATACGAAAGCATGGCCATCGCCTTGATCGAAAATCTGCAAAGAGAAGACCTCAATCCCATGGAAGAAGCCAGGGCCCTGGGGCAGATCAAGGACCATTTCGAGATCACCCAGGATGAACTGGCGGACAAAATCGGCAAAAGCCGTCCGGCCGTGACCAACAGCCTGCGACTGCTGAAATTACCCGAAAAGGTGCAGCACATGCTGGAAGCTGGCACGTTGAGCGCCGGACATGGACGGGCCCTGCTGGGTGTTGAGGACCACAAGGCGATTGAATTTCTGGCCGACATGGTGGTGGCCAAAGGGTACAATGTACGGGCCACGGAAGAGCTGATTAAAAAATTCAAGTATAAAGGGCCGCCGGCCGGAATGCGGAAAATTCCGAGAAAAGCCGTGGTCGAAAATATAGCCAATCTGATCCAGCATCTGTCCAAAGAATTTTCGATTACCCACAGCGGATCGACCCAGAAGGGCAAAATCGTTTTCGCCTATGCCAGTGAACAGGAACGCGAAAAAATAACGGCCTTTCTGGAACGCATGACCCTGGAGAAAACAGAATGAACCTGGCATTCAATGCATCACGCATGATTGGCGCAAAAGTCCTGATCATCGGCGATATCATGCTTGATCAGTACCAGAAAGGAGTCGTGGAGCGGATATCGCCCGAAGCGCCGGTGCCCATCGTCAAAATCACGGAACAGACCTTCAAGATCGGCGGGGCCGGCAACGTGGCGCAGAATATCGCCACCCTGGGGGGGCAGGCCACGTTGATCAGCCTGTGCGGCACCGACCTTTATGGCCACAACCTGGAAGAGATCTGCAAGAACCTGCGTATCGACTGCCGCCTGGTGCGATCCGAATCACGCGAAACGACCCTCAAAACCCGGATCATGGCCGCTCACCAGCAAATGCTGCGAATCGACCGGGAAACCAGCCGTCCGCTGGATCAAAATGAAATGGAGGAATTGCTGTCCCGGGTGGAAGAGCTTCTGCCGCAGTATTCCGTCGTCATCCTCTCGGACTACGGCAAAGGGGTCATTTCCGAGCAGTTGTTACGCTGGATTCAACCGCGGGTCAGACCGGATCAGAAATTGATTCTGGACCCCAAGACCTGCAACTTCCCTCACTACAAATCCTTGTACTGCATGACCCCGAACACCAAGGAGGCCGCCGAAGGCACGGAAATGCGCGCCGGAAGCAAAGAGGAAATCATTGCGGTCGGAAAGCGCCTCCTGGCCCAGTGCGAGCTTGAGACCCTGGTCATCACCCTGGGAGCAGACGGCATGGCGGTTTTCCTGCCGGGAATCGGGGTATTCCATCTTCCGACCATGGCCAAGAAGGTATTCGACGTGACCGGAGCCGGCGACACGGTTATCGCGGTCATTGCCCTGGGCCTCAGTGCCGGACTGGACCTTCTGCAAGCATCGATTCTGGCCAACTGCGCCGCAGGGCTGGTCGTGGGACACGTCGGAGCCGTGGGCGTGACCCAGGAGGAACTGGCCGATATTCTCGGAAACTGGGGCGGGATTCATCAGGAGAAATGGTGCGACCTGCCGATCGCACCATAACGGCTCAAAGCGAACAATCTCCACCGCAACACGGGCCTCCGAGGCCATCGTATGCCAGCAGGATCCTGCGCTCTTTGTCGAGCCTGTCGCTATCTGGAGATGGGCACGGGTGGGCCTCGGCCAGAGGCTGGAGGTCCCACCAAAGCGGCACGGCATGAAAGCCTTGATTCAGGATTTTTCCACTGCGCGTTTCAACCAGCGTTAATTCCATGGAATCCGTGACCGCTACCAGCGGAAACGGTTTCTCCAGATGAATCCTGGCGGCAGCCAGGCTTTCGCGGATAAACGTCCCCACTTCTCCCGGACAAAAAAACAACGCCAAGAGGGGCTGACCTTGAGGTGAGAAAACCGCCAGATCAATCTGCACGACATGGCTTTCACCGGCAACGTCATAGGTCAGTTCGTACTTGGCTTTAATCGACGACTTCGGATATTTGCGATCCTCTACCAACATCTTGGCAAGGGCCTGACGAAGATCCTCGTAGGTCGTGTCCATGATCTCCCGACCGGAAAGATAATCGGTGATAAGGCGATTGAGACTGACTTCGTGCATGGCAACCTCCTGGTTTGTTGTTCAATGTAAGATTGAAGCACGATGTCGACAAGGACAAGGTTGAAGCGGTCGCACTGCGGTGAATTGAGGAAAAGGGGTTCAGACGTAGAGGCTGCATACAAGCAGGCGGATATCGGCCTCGACTGCCGACAACTCCTGATCCGGCAATTTCTCGCCGTCCCGCCTGATGTGAAAAATGTCCATGGCTTTGTCTTTCTGCGTCGCAATTTTAGCAAAAACAAGATCAAGCCCGAGCCGAAACAAGGATACGGATACTGCGGAGAGCAACCCGCCGACATCCGGAGCCTCGATGGTCAGCACGGTGTGGAAGTCCGAAGATCCATTGTCCAGGACGACATGAACCATCTCACTGTCATGAGGAAACACGTTCTTTCGTTTTGAGGGAATATGCACGTCGATGGCCTCGATGTAGTCATCATCGGCAATCAGACGTTGCAGAGCGTCGGCAAAGCGCTCCATGGTTTGATCCGCATACAAGGGGTCAAGAGGTTCCGATATCCAGAACACGTCGACAATGGTGCCATCGTCCCAGACATTGAGTTCCGCGCCGTAGACAGAAAATCCAAACCTGCCGAGAACCGTACAAACCAGAGCAAAAAAACCAGGCTGATCATGGGCGACAATGGTCAGCAGCATGGAGTCGGAACGCGGCTTATGATCCCAAACAATCGCAGCGGACGAGCTGGGATCAACGCGAAACGCTTCCACCAGCCGAACATGCTCCAAAATTCGGCCAGTGTTGGTCTGTAGCAGATATCGAGCCGGCATGATGGAAAGAAAGCGCTCAAACTCAGAGACGGAATAATGGTCGGGCCGCTGGGAACGCAAGCAATCGCGCACTCTGGCCAGCCGCTGGACCAGATGTTCACCGCATTGCAGGTCAGACTCCAGCATCCGGCGGATCTTGAAGTAAGCTTCCCGGACCAGATTGCGAATCCAGGGAGTCCAGGCTTTGGGGCCGGTTGCCCTGGAATCGGCCCAGGTCAGCAGCGTCAGCATGTCGAGACGGTCTACAGAGCCAATGGATTGGGCCAGAGTGACAATCACGCCCTCCTCCCCCAGGTCATGACGGGTGGCCCCGTGAATCAGCAACAGGTGCTCAGAGATGAGAAACGAGCATTGGGCAGTAAATGCGGCATCGTATCCGAACCGTTGCAGAATGTCCGTGGCGAGTGCTGCGCCATGCCGACAATGGTCGGAACTGGTTTTGCCGATGTCATGCAGCAAAGCGGCCCAGCGCAGACACAGGTTCTGAGCCAGGGGTAAAAACTGGTCTGCAATAAACTCCCGATCTTCAGCGCACAAGGACAACTGCCGAACCGTTTCGATCATGTGAAAACCGACGGGAAGCTGATGGTAGGAGTCAAACTGAACAAAATGCTCGACAGGGGCGAATTCAGGAATAAACGCCGCAAGCAGGCCGACTTCGAGCATCTGCTCAAGAGCTTTGGCGGCATGGGGAGCACAGAGTATATCTTCGAAATAGCGAACACATTTCTCCGCCCAGTGATCAGGAAAAGATTGGGCGGAAATCTTGGCTTGAATCAGGCGGCGCACCTGCCAGGAAAGAGGCGAACCGGTCAGGGCGCTATGGCGGATCAGCTGAAAAATAAAGACCGGATCAGAGGCCAAAAAAGAGACATCAAGACCATGATCGGAAGCCTGATCGCAACCGTTGTGGCTGGAGGCAATCTGGGCAATGGAATACCGACAGCACAAGGTGATGTCGGACATGGCCCGGTGCAGATCAGACAAAAAAAGCTCAACACTGCTGAGCTTTGCATCGTGTTCATATCCCAGAAATGAGGCAACTTCCGGCTGCAGTTCAAGGTGCAGCACGTCGTTTTTGCGCTGAGAAAGACGATGCAGGGCGATTCGAGCCGAGGTCAGCCGCTTTTCGGCAACGCGCAGGGTTTCGCGTTCGTCAGCCTGCAACCCCTGTTCGGCAAAATGAGATGAAATCCTGGTCAGCCAGCCAATGGTCTGTGCGTCACGAAGCCCACCGCGCCCTTCTTTGAGATTAGGGGTGACAAGGTTGGTACTGCCGCTTCTGGGCTGATGGCGCTGCTTGAAACGCTGAGATAGCCATTTTGCAAGCCCTTCTTGGCAAGGCCGAATCACTGACTGCGAAAATTCACGCTGAAAGTCCTCAAACTGCCGGAAATCACCGTAAATCAGCCGCGCATCAAGCAACGAGCACAGGACTTCGAAATCCTGAGAGGCCAGAGCAACTGTTTCCGACATGGTCCTGATCCCGTGGCCGACATCAAATCCGGCGTCCCACAAGGGCAGAAACAAGGATTGAGCAAAGCCCTCAAGATCAAGGTCGTGATCCTCCGGCACAAGCAGGCATAGATCAAGATCAGAGAACGGAAAAAGCGATTGCCGTCCATAGCCGCCGACCGCAAGGAGCAAGGCCGTGGGATCTGGTCCCAGAATGGCTCTGGCGGCGGAAGCTATCCATTGGTCGACCTGGTTCGAAAACCAAAAAGGAGCGGAAGATATAGGTACCGGCAAGTTTCCTTGCCGGTACAGGTGCTGATAACTCTGGAGAAGGGAAATGTTCATGTGAAGGGGCGGAGTTCCGCCCCGGCTATTTTACAGTGCTGAACCGCCGGACTCGCCGGTCCGGATGCGAATGGCGTTGTCGACCGTGGACACAAATATCTTGCCGTCACCTATTTTTCCGGTCTTGGCGGCCTGTTGAACGGCGTCCAAAGCCTGGTCAAGGATTTCATCGTTGATGACGATCTCAATTTTGACCTTGGAGACAAAATCGACCTGATACTCAGCGCCCCGGTAAACTTCCTTGTGACCGCGCTGACGTCCAAATCCTTTGACTTCGGTTACCGTCATGCCCTGGATGCCAAGTGCCATGAGGGCCTCTTTGACCTCGTCGAGCTTGTAAGGTCGGGTGATAATCTCTACTCGTTTCATGATTCCTCCGGAAAGATCAGATTATGCCTGATAGGCTGATTCACTATGCTGGGCCACGTCCAGACCGGCCTCTTCATCTTCTTCGCTGATGCGCAAGGGAACAATGGCGTTCACAACCTTAAGCAGGATGTAGGAGACGATAAAGGCGAACAGACAGGTGGCGACGACGGACACGAACTGAATCCAGAGCTGGGCGGCATTGCCGTAGAAAAGCCCGTCTGCGCCGCCCGGATTGATGGCCGTGGATGCAAACAGACCGGTCGCCAGTGCGCCCCAGATGCCGCCGATACCGTGAATGCCGACCACGTCAAGACTGTCGTCATAACCGAGACGGGACTTGAGGCTGACACCGTAGTAACAGAACACGCCGGCTCCAAGCCCGATGATCACGGAAGGAATGATGCCGACAAAGCCGGCGGCCGGAGTAATGGCGACCAGGCCGGCCACTGCACCGGACGCCGCGCCCAGGGTTGTGGGCTTGCCGTGAAATTTCCATTCGGCGAAGATCCAGGCCAGCATGGCTGTGCCGGCGGCAAAATGCGTGGTGGCAAAGGCGTTGCCGGCCAGGCCGTCAGCAGCCAGGGCGCTACCGGCATTGAAGCCGAACCAACCGAACCACAACAGCGCTGTGCCGATCATGGTCATGGGCAAATTGTGCGGCAGAAAAGATCGCTTGCCCCACCCCTTTCGCTTGCCGATAACCAAGGCGGCAGCAAGGGCAGCGCTGGCTGAACTCATGTGGACCACAGCTCCGCCGGCGAAATCAAGCGCGCCCATCTCGCCCATCCAGCCGCCACCCCAGACCCAATGACACAGGGGGGCATAAACAAACGTGCACCAGAGAACAATAAAGATAAGGAACGCTGAAAAACGCATGCGCTCGGCAAACGCGCCGGTGATCAAGGCCGGAGTGATGATGGCGAACATGCATTGAAATATCATGAAGACCACATGCGGCAGGTTGCTGGCGATGGACTCATGAGGCTCCATGCCCACACCGGACATGAAAAGAAAATCAAAACCTCCGATCATGCCGTTGATGTCTGTTCCAAAAGACAAGGAATAGCCCCAGAATAGCCAGACCAGAGAAATGACGCCCAAGGCGGCAAAACTCTGCATCATGGTACCCAAAGCATTTTTTGAGCGGGTCATGCCCGCATAGAAAAGGGCCAGACCCGGAGTCATGAACATAACCAGGGCCGAACAAATGATGATAAAAGCGGTATCAGTCGGATTCACAAAGCACCTCCATTTTTGTCTGGTATAGGCAAAAGAGATGCCATAATAAATTATTCTTTAAATTCAGAAGAATAGAAGCAATGGTCGTGAAAAACAAATCTGCAGGAAAACAAATACGTAGATTGAGGGCGACCAATTGCATATTTTTGTCAATTCAAAGCAGAAGACGGCATCGCAAAAATGTAAGTGTCAACAATCCTGTCGGGAAGGCCGGGCCCAACAGGAAGCGCAGGCCTGAACCGAAAGAACCGTGTCCCCGGAAATAGCTGGTTCTAGCGTGGCTAAAACGAGAAAACGCCAGAAATTTCCTTGGCGGATGAAGATATCGAGGAAACATCAAACCAACTTAAGCAGAAAACTCCAAAATTACAGACAGATAAGCCAACTAAAAGTTATAACAAAAATGAAAATTCAAAATTCGAAATAAAAAACATTATATTTCGTATAAATAACAAACTAACAAACAAGATCGTCTGGTATGAAAAGAAGAAAATAACGAAATATACATATTTGTTATTTTAAAAGAAAAAAGAGCCAAAACAAAAGCGATTGATTAACAAATAGCGTGAAATGATAACGGCACACGAAAACAACGTGCTGAAATAAAATAACAAATTCTATTGGCACTCCGTATGCTCAAACAGATGATCATCATCCACCCTTACGGAGGTCGTCATGTACGAACGCACACAACCATCCTGCCTATTCAGACCAAAAGTCTGGGCGCTGACAGCAATCCTGGCCATCAGTCCCTTGAGCGTATCCGCCGCAACCGAAGCCCTGTCACAAGATCATGGAAATCTCATGTGGACGCTGATCGCGGCAATTCTGGTCATGTTCATGCAACCCGGCTTTGCCCTGGTGGAAATGGGGTTTACCAGAGCAAAAAACGCCGGAAACATCATGATGAAGAACCTGCTCGATTTTTCGGCCGGTGTACCCGTATTTTTTCTGATTGGATTCGGCATCATGTTCGGCCAGGACATTGCCGGAGTCATCGGTTCCAGCGGATTCGCGCTCAGCGGTACGGACCCGACCACGGACGCCGGTCAATGGGATCTGACCTTTCTCTTCTTTCAGTCCGTGTTTGCCGCCACCGCCGCTACCATAATATCAGGGGGCATTGCTGAACGGACAAAGTTTCCAGCCTACATCATCGTCAGTGTTGCGGTGACAGCTCTGATCTATCCCATCTCCGGGCACTGGGCCTGGGCCAGCCTGTGGGGTGGCGAAGAACTGGGAACCGGCTGGCTGGAAGCCATGGGATTCATCGACTTCGCGGGATCAACGGTCGTGCATTCTGTCGGCGGCTGGATGGCCCTGGCCGGTGCGCTGGTGGTAGGGCCGAGGCTGGGCAAGTACGGCCCGGACGGCAAGGCCAAAGCCATCCCCGGACACAATATCCCCATGGCTGGACTGGGCGTGTTCATTCTTTGGTTCGGCTGGTTCGGGTTCAATCCCGGCAGCACGACAACCGCCGACGGAACCATCGGATACATTGCCGTCAACACGAGCCTCGCAGCCTGTACGGGAGCACTTGGCGCCATGATCCTGACCTGGATCAAGCACGGTAAGCCCGACACGTCCATGTCCTTGAACGGAGCTCTGGCCGGACTGGTGGGTATAACCGCCGGCTGTTACGAAGTTGCTCCCCTGGGTGCCATGGCCATCGGTTTTCTGTCAGGGCTTCTGGTCATCATTTCCATCGAGTTCATAGACCAGGTATTGAAAATCGACGATCCCGTCGGCGCATCTTCGGTTCACGGGGTGTGCGGTGTATTTGGAACCATCGCGGTCGGGCTCTTTGCCGCTCCGAACTACGGCGATGCGACCGGCCTTTTGTACGGAGGCGGCATCGACGTGCTGACAACGCAAGTGATCGGTGCGGCGGCAGTCTTTGCCTGGGCCTTCGGGGCAGGACTGGCCCTGTTCTACATCCTGAAGGTGACCATGGGCGTTCGCGTCAGCCAGGAAGAAGAACTCAAAGGACTGGATATTACCGAACACGGCATGGAATCCTACAACGGCTTCCAGATCTTCACCAACGAATAAGGGGGAAGCACCATGAAACTCGTCATTGCATATATCCGGCCCGAATGCCTGAACGCGGTCAAGCAGGAACTCTATGCCCGGGAAATCTACAATATGTCCGTAACCAACATCCTGGGCAGCGGCCGCCAGAAGGGATTCACCGAAACCTATCGCGGCGTGGTCATGGAAGTGAATCTGCTGAAGAAGGTTCGTCTGGAAATCGGCGTCAACGACGACTACGCGGAAAAAGCCGTGGAAGGCATCAACGCAGGGGCGCGCACCGGCAAGGAAGGAGACGGAGTGATCTTTGTCCTGGAATGCGCTGCCGCCATTCGGATCCGCACTCAGGAAACCGGCCCGGCCGCCATGGGGTAATAGAAGGCAATGCTGGAAAACAGGGGAGGCTGCGGTCTCCCCTATTCATTGCAGACACATGAAACCGCCGCCGGACCAGGGGCAAACCCCGCAGGGAACAGGAATATCGTAGCAGTCCCTGGTAAAGGGCTCGGGATAACCCTGAACAAAATCGCACGGCGTCAGGCTGCAGTCGCCGCAGCGCGGAAACAGCTCCGTCCGGGCATGGGCACGAAAGGCTGCAAACTCAGGACTGTTCCAGACCTGCAGCACATCGTCACGGCCCGCACGGCCAAAGCTCTTCTGCCGCACCCGGACCTGCTCTCCGCCCGGCCAGCAGGTGTAGCTGTGCCAGAGGAAATAACACGGAGTCATCGCCCCGTCGCAAGCAACGAAAAGGCTCGGCTCCGCGACAAAGGCGCAACGTCGGGGTTCGCGGGCAGCCATGGTCGGCAATTCCAATCGGACTCCAAGATCACGAGCCAGCAGGTCGCAGACGTGGAATATGTCGCGAACCCGACGCATGCGCTCAAGATCAACCTGCAGGACGTTGGGCAGGCTGAACTCATACCCCTGCTCCCTGGCTTCGGCCAACATCGACAAAACTCCATCGACCAGACGCTGTTGGGCCGGAGTGCGCACAAAAGCATAAAACGCCTGGGTAAACTGAGACAGATCCAAGCCTTGGGCCTGAAAACGCTGCTGCCAGGACCGATACAGCCTCAGGTTCCGCTCCGCCACCATGACATGCAGACTCCGGGCGGCATCATCACGCGTGTAGGGGAGGATGTGAGACACAAGGACAAACCCGGCCCCATGGTCGGCAGACCAGCGGATCATTTCCGGCAGAAGCGACACATTGGAAGGACTGACCACGGTCTGAGCCCCGATTTCAAATCCGCCGACACCGCTCCCGGCCCTGGCCATAAGGGCAAAGGCCTGACCAACCTGATCCAGGGTTGAGCCGGTGCGCAGATCCGACATCTGGCGCGGATCGGGAGAATCCACGGAAAAACAGATCCGGTTCAGCCCGGACTGAACGAGACGCTCGGCCAGCGGGGCATCCAGCAGCATGCCGTTGGTCTGAAAACCGATACGGCAGCTCTCCGGAACCTGGGTCCGGGCCAGAGCGATAAAGTCGGGCAGTTCCGGGTGAAGAAGGGACTCCCCCACCCCATTGAGGTTCAGGGTGTCGAGTCGGGGAAAAAAGGGAACAAGGGATTCAAAGGTGGCGGGCTCCATAAAACCGTCTGCGCAATCCCAGCCCAGGGAATGCTTCACACACATGGCGCAGCCCAGATTGCAGTGGGTGGCCAGCTCGACATAGAGTTTGCGGGGAAAGGTTTCTGTCTGCATGGGCTCAGTTCATGAGGCACGATGCGGGCCGTCGTCAATCAGTCAAAATGACCCACCCGCATCGTTTCCCGAACAGGAAGCTCACTGCTCCTGCATGGTCATGATGATGCCCTTGAGTTGTTCGGCCAGGGCGGCCAGCTCCGCCACGGCCTGGGCAGACTGGCTCATGCCGTCGACAGTCTGGGCCGCGATGCCGCGCACCTGTTCGGCCGTAACCGCCACCTGCTTGCTGGCCGTGGACTGCTCGCCTGTGGCCGCGGCGATGGAACGGATATTTTCCGAAGAGCGGGCCACCATGTCGACAATGGTCTCCAGCACGGCCCCGGACTCCGCCGCACGGCTTGAACCGACAATAATGTGCTCGGCCGTGTGCTCGGTACTGAGCATGTTTTTGCGCACGCTGTCCTGAATGACGCCGATGGCCTCTCCCACATCCCGAGTCGCGCCCATGGTCTTTTCGGCCAGTTTGCGCACCTCGTCGGCAACCACGGCAAACCCCCGCCCCGCGTCACCGGCCCGGGCGGCCTCGATGGCCGCATTGAGCGCCAGCAGATTGGTCTGATCCGCGATATCGGAAATGACGTCTATAATCCGGCCGATGCCTTCGGCCTTGCTGCCCAACTCGGCCATGTCGGCTTTCATTTCCTGTGCCTTGAGATTGATCTGATCAATCATGCGCACCACTTCTCCCACGCTGCCTTTGCCGTGAAGGGCTTTTTCCCTGGCCTGATCAGCCAACTCCACGGCCGAGCTGGCCTTGAACGCCACATCCAGCACGGAATCATTCATCGATTCGAGCGCTTGTGACATCTCGCCGATCATCCGGGTCTGATCCTGGGCCCCCTGCTGCGACTCTTGGATCTGGGCCGCCAGCTGGTCCGAAGCCGAGGACAGGCTGGATGCAATGCCCCCGGCCTGCTGCGCGGCCTCGGAGATGAGCCTGTTCTTCTGCTCGATGGTCTGTTTCTGCACGCCCAGGGCGGTCAGATTGCCGAAAAGGGCAAATGCGCCGATAAGATTGCCTTCCAGGTCATGCAGCGGCGCGGCATCGATATGCGACAGCCTGGATTTGCCCTTGCGGTTGACCAGCTCTGCCTGACGGCTCATGGGAGCCTGGGATTTGAGCACCTCGTCGGCCAGGGTCAACCGCTGGGGATCACCGTAAAAAATCTGGCCGATATGCATGCCCCTGGCCTGCTCCAGGGATTCGGTGGCCCCGACGAAATCCAGAAATTGCTGATTGCACTGTACCAACCGTTGATCCTGATCAACAACGAACCAGGCCTGCCCCATGCCGTTCAATATGCCCTGGGCCAGACCGAGGCGAACTTTCAGCACCCCGACCATTTCCTGAATACTTGTTTGCAAGTCGCCGAGTTCGTACGAGAATTGTCGCTCGAAACTGGCCTGGTAATTACCCCCGGCCACGTCCTGGGCAAACTGTTGAACCTGGCGCAAAGGAACGATGACCACTCGACGGGTTACGACAATGACGGCCGCCACCAGAAAAGCCGCCATCAGCCCCCCGAAAATAATCAAAAAATTGCGCTGACGAACGGCATGAGCCACCAATTCCGACCGGTCCGAGGTTACATAAAGAAGCCAGCCGGTCCGGGGAACCTGGGCGAAACCCATGGCCTTGGGCACACCCTGCCAATCATAACGCAACGTTCCGTTGGCCTTTTGCAGGGCTTCGGCAATAAATCCCTCATGACTCAGATCCTCAAAGAGCAAGGACTTGTCCAAGGCATGGGCGACCAACGTGCCCTGGGCGTTGGTCAGATAGGCATAGCCGGTTTGGCCGGCGCGAAGAGTGTCGATGTATCTGTCGCAGTACAGACCCCAATCAAAGGCAACGGCCAACCCGCCGAGAAGCTTGCCGTCTTTGTCCTTGACCGGAATGGCCTGGACAAAAATGCTCATGGCGCCCTGATCCTTGAGTCGTAAAACGTCGGAAATGGCCACATCCTTGCCGGCCATGACGTCCTGAAAATATGTGCGGTCGGAAATGTCGATGCCGCGCAGGTTGTTGCCGTTCCTGTTCACCCCGAAAATGATCGACCCGCTGGAATCAAAGGCCAACAGATAGCCGTAGAACGGATAATGCCCGAAAAGCTGGCGCAGGTACTGTTCGGCGTTGTCACGGTAGACAGCATACTGATAGCTGCGACTGACGTGCTCGTTGGAAGCGAAATTGCGCAGGTTGTCCGTGGTGGCGTCCATGAAGACTTCCAGCTGTCCGGCCCCGTTGCGAGCCAGTTGTTCCAGTCGTTCCTCCCCGGACCGCAAGGACGACTCAAACCCGTCGACAGACAGATAAACCACCATGGAGAGCCCCAGAACCGTGACCAGAGCGGCCACGCTCAACCCCAGACGCGTCATCACGCTTCGCCCCATATCATCCTCCAACTCGTTATATTTTCAGCTTATGGAGCCCTGCCACATTTCTCGGGGCTTGTCAGTATCCGCTATGCCTTTCGCCTATGCTCCAATTCGCCAACCATCGCGCCAAGCCTTTCCACGCCACCGACAATGTCCGGCGTGCAGACATTGCCCGTGTTGATGCGCACGTGCCCGGCAAAGCGGTCCTGCGTGGCGAAGATATTGCCCGGCGCGATGCTGATGCCCTGCTCCCTGGCCAGGTACATCAACTCGACCGAATCCACGCCGCCGGGCAGCTCGACCCAGAGCACGCCGCCGCCTTCGGGCCGGCTGACCCTGGTCCCCGGCGGAAAAGAGCGGCCGACATGAAGCTGCATGGCCCTGGTCTGGTCCATGAGCTTGCGGCGCAGGCTGCGCAGGTGACGCTCGTAGCGCCCTTCGCGCAGAAACAGGGCCACGGTTTCCTGAGTCGGCGTGGCGCTGCAGACGTTGGTCGTGGCCTTGACCTCATAGGCCTGGGCATAAAAACGGCCGGGCATGATCCAGCCGATGCGGTAGCCCGGACACAGGGTCTTGGAAAAGGACGAACAGAGAATGACCAGACCCTTGGCATCATGCATCTTGAAAACCGAAGGCCGGGACGGACCAAAGTACAGATCTCCGGCCACATCGTCCTCAATGAGCGGGATGTCCCGCGCGGACAGGAGGCGGACAATTTCTTTTTTCGCATCGTCCGGGGTCAGAGAGCCATCCGGGTTGTTGAAGTTGGGAGTGAAGATGCAGGCCCGGATATCGAAGCGTCCCAAGGCCCGTTCCACATCGGCCGGGTCCACTCCGTGCCGGGGGTGGGAGGCGATTTCGATAGTCCGCACGCCCTGGTTTTCCAGAAGTTGTTGAAAGCAAAAGTACGACGGGGCCTGGATCAGCACGTTGTCGCCGGGCCGGACCAGACTGCGCACAGCCACGTGCAGGGCCTCCAGCGCGCCGCAGGTGATGATGATTTCCTCGGGCCGGACATCAAGCCCGGCCTGGGCCGCGCGCAGCGACAACTGGGCGCGCAGGGCCGGACTGCCCTCCACCGGTAAGTATCCGACCTGCCGCCGGGCTTCCTCCCTGGCCAGTCGCGCACCGACCTTGGCCAGCTCCTTGTAGGGCAAGAGGTCCTCGGCCGGACAATTGATCCCCAGGGGTAAAAGCTCCCGGTCACCCACGGTTTCCAGCACCGCGGAAATGAGCTGACCCCGGTTGACGGTGTGGGGCCGCAGCACGGGCCGGGGCGTGCGCGGGGTGGGGGGAAGCTCGCGCACGTCGCGCCGGACAAAAAAACCGGACCGGGGACGGGATTCGATGACGCCCTTGCGCTCCAGTTCGGCATAGGCCTGCAGCACGGTGCTGACGGCCACCCGGCTGCGCGTGCTGACATGACGCAGGGACGGCAGCCGCTCGCCCGGTGCCAGGGTGCCGGAAGCAATCTGCTGCATGAGGTGTTGCTCAATCTGACGATACCGAAAATCTTCCATGCCCTCTCCTTGACGGCTCTACAAAACCGCACCGCCTCAAATCCCTGCCCACTCCAAAAAAACCCGGCAGCGACTCTGCCGTGACCAATCTGTTATGGTCAAAATTTATGCAAACTGTATCTGTACCGCAAACAGTTTTTGGCTAGGGTGCAGATCAAGGAGATAATCGATTATGAACGCCCGCACTCTTTCCGAACCCGCCAGACCCGACTCGGCCCTGGCCTCATCCTTTCGCCAGGCCCTGCCCATCATCCTGGGCTACACTCCGGTCGGATTCGCCTACGGAGTCCTGGCCCAGAAATCCGGGCTGTCGGACGCCAACACCCTGCTCATGAGCCTGCTGGTCTACGCCGGTTCGGCCCAGCTCATTGCCGTGGGCCTCTTCGCTTCCCTGGCCAGTCCCCTGGCCATTGTCGCCACGACCTTTGTCGTCAATCTGCGCCACCTGCTCATGTCCGCGGCCCTGGCCCCGTATCTGGGCAGCTGGAACAAGACCCGCCTCGGCCTTTTCTCCGCCCAGCTCACGGACGAAACCTTTGCCCTGCATGCCGGACGCTTTGCCAAAGGGGAAACCGGACCGGCCGAGACCTTCGGCATCAACGTCATTGCCCAGAGCGCCTGGGTCGGCAGCACGGCCCTGGGACTCGCCGCCAGCACCCTGATCACGGACATCCGGCCCATCGGCCTGGACTACGCCCTGCCGGCCATGTTCATCGCCCTTTTGCTGGGACAGCTCAAATCGCGTCTTCATTTCTTCGTGGCCGTGGCCGCCGGAACCCTTTCCTCCGGCCTGCTTCTGGCCGGGCTGACCCAGGCCCATGTTCTGGCAGCCACCGTCATCGCCGCAACCCTTGGCCTTGGAGCATACACATGGACCAGCAAACAATCTTCCTGACAATTCTCGGCATGATGGCCGTGACCTATCTGCCCCGCGCCCTGCCGCTCCTGGCCCTGGCCCGGCGCACCCTGCCCGATCCGGTCATCCGCTGGCTGGGCTTCATCCCGGTGGCCGTGCTCTCGGCCATGCTCGTGCCGTCCCTGATCGTGGCCGACAAGGGGCTTGATTTTTCCATCGATAATATATTCTTGTGGGCGGCCCTGCCGACCTTCCTGGTCTGCTGGAAAACCGGCAGTTTTGTCGGGGCCGTGGTCACGGGCATGGGCTGCGTGGCCCTGGGCCGTTTTTTTCTCTTGTCCTGATTCCCAAGGAGGGATGATGAATTTTCGTTTCACCCAGCGCATTCAGAACACGCCCAAGTCCTTTATCCGCGAGATCCTGAAGGTCACCCAGGACCCGTCGATCATCTCGTTCGCCGGCGGCCTGCCCAATCCCGACCTGTTTCCCATCGACCACCTCCAGGAAGCGGCCCGCGAAACCCTGGCCACGGCCGGGGCACGCGCCCTGCAGTACTCCACCACCGAAGGCCATCCGGAACTGCGGGCCTGGATCGCGGACCGCTACGCCAGACGCGGCGTGACCGTGCACCCGGATCAGGTTCTGATCACCACCGGATCCCAGCAATGTCTGGACCTGCTGGGCAAGCTCTTCATCGAGAAGGACGACGAGGTCATTCTGGAGCGGCCGAGCTACCTCGGCACCATCCAGGCCTTTACCATGTTCGAGCCGCGCTTCGTGACCGTGGAGCTGGAAGAGGACGGCCCCAATCTGGAACAGGTCGAAGCACTGCTGTCCACGGGGCGACCCAAGCTCTTCTACGCCGTGCCCAATTTCCAGAACCCCTCGGGCCTGACCTATTCACGCGGCAAACGCGAGGCATTGGGCCGGCTGCTGCTGCGCTATCCCGAAACCATCTTTATCGAAGACGACCCCTACGGCGAACTGCGCTTTGCCGGCGAGCATCACCCGCCGCTCTTCAAATATACCCAGGGGCGCAGCATCATGCTCGGCAGTTTTTCCAAGATCACGGTGCCGGGCTTTCGACTGGGCTGGATGGTCGCGCCGGAGGAAATCATCCGCCTGGCGGTCAAGGCCAAACAGGCTGCGGACCTGCACTCCTCGACCTTTAACCAGTTCGTCATCAACGAACTGTTCAAACGCCACTCCATCGACGACCATATCGCAACCATCACCAAGCGCTACGGCCTGCAGTCCCGGGCCATGGTCCGCGCCCTGGAGCGCCATGTGCCGGCAGGCGTGACTTTCACCCGGCCCGAGGGCGGCATGTTTTCCTGGGTGCGCCTGCCCCGGACCCGGGGCACCTGCATGGACCTCTTCAACCTGGCCATTGCCCGCAAGGTAGCCTTTGTGCCCGGCATGCCTTTCTACACCGACGGCGGCGGCCAGCACACCCTGCGCCTGAATTTTTCCAACGCCACGGAAGACACCATTGACGAGGGCATTGCCCGCCTGTGCGCCTGCATGGGCGAACTGGGATAATAACCCTCCGTTGCACTGACGCAAAAGGCCCTTGTCCGTTGGAGGACAAGGGCCTTTTTGTCTGAGCGCGTGTGCAGGTGCGCCGCAGTCCGGCGCATGTCATTATTCCGCGCCGGGCGGCTCCGACGATTCGTTCGACCCGGCCTCTGCGGCAGGAGCCGGGCGGGGAAATTGCAACTCACGCTGGAGATACCCACGCATCCGCAGATATTCCGTGATGTTGGTTTCGCCCCTCAAGACAATTTCCCAACCTGGACGCTCCAGAACCACCATGACCGGAATGCCGCCAAAGCCTTTCATCTTGAAATAGGCTCTGGCCTCCCGCACGGTGCGGCGCAGCTCGTCGGGAACAGGTATCGGATCGACGCTTTCCAGGCTTTCCAGGCGCAGCACTTCCAGGAACGGGTTTTCGGCCGTGGCGTTGGACGCCAGGATATGGGCCAGACGATACAGGTCGTCCTCTTTGTTGTCGGTGCAGCTCAGGTGCCATTTACCCGGCAGTTCACCGGCATTGATGGCCAGATTGGCCAGAATCTTGGAGCAGTGATCGCAGTGCAGGCTGAAAAACAGCACATGCTGCGGAGCATTGTCCGGGGCCGTGGCATGGGTCAGAAAAGCCGTGTCCGTTATGGCCGGAGGCGTCACGCCCAAATCAAGAACCGCGTTGGCCGTAAAGCCGCCGCCCCAGACGGCCACGCCGAGCAGAAACGTCAGTACGGACCGCCGGACCCAGGAAAAAAGACCAAGTCCGGCAAAGAGTAGGCCGGCAACCACGATGCACAGCAGACATTTCTCCTTGAGGCCGATGAACTGAAACCCGAGCAAGGCTCCGTCAAAGGCCAGAGCGCCCAAAAAGAGCATGGTCGCCGAACCCCAGATCCAGGGCTTGTCATAGCGGCCGCCGAAAAAAACCAGGGTCCAGAGGGTCCAGAAAAAGATCGCGCCCATCTTGATCAGGTTGCCCTCGCCAAAACGGACATACTCCCCCACCACGTCACAGGACGAGGTCGTGCAGAACGAGGTGTGTTTGACGGCCTGCATCCAGACTTCGGCGGAGAGGAAAAGACCGGCGGACAAAAGAAAGAAAAGCAGCAGGTATCGTGAAATCTTGGTCATGACGGACTCCCGTGAAAAGGTAGCTGTTTGTGTACCGTAGGCGGCAGCGGCGTCAAGAAGCCGTGTTGGGAAAATTTTTCACCGCAGACCTGCAACCGGATGGCCGAGAGGCCCACGTGAAAACAAAATCACAGCACGACGCGCCCTCCATGATGGTGCAGTCGCGGCGCATGGACAAGTACGGACTGTACCCCCTGGCAAAAGGCTCGTCGCGCAGGCAGGACAAAATGGAACCCAGCCTTGGTTCAAGACCCATGCGCTGATAGGTTTGCGCGTAACGGCAGGACGTTACCGTGAAAGACAGCTCGGAGTCCGTCAATGTCGTCCCGGCAATTTCCAGCGCCCCGCCCTTCTGCCAGCGGCCAAGGATCGATGAAAAGTGCTTCAGGCTCGGACCGTCTGCAGCCTCGGCGGCAAAAGCCCGCCCGGCAGCCATGGCGTCGTCGGTCACGGCCCGGGACAAAACAGCGCAGGCCACGGCAAGTCCGCACTCGTCCGTCAAGGCAGTCCAGACCCGAGCAGCCAAGGCCGCCTGAGCTTCCCGGACATCAAGCATATTCATATCGACCTCTTTGCTTTCAGGG
The DNA here is from genome assembly GCA_964651415.1 of uncultured Desulfovibrionaceae bacterium. Taxonomy (GTDB): domain Bacteria; phylum Desulfobacterota; class Desulfovibrionia; order Desulfovibrionales; family Desulfomicrobiaceae; genus Desulfomicrobium. The sequence goes on along the minus strand of CAZYZA010000003.1, from coordinate 12,538 downwards.
TGGTCTGGGATATGGCGCGAAACATGATCGTCATTCATCCATCCGTTGTGTCGGCCTTGTTGAATATGCCTGCAACCGGCCCCATCCTGCAAGACCGGGACAAGGCGGAAGAAGAGGTCACGGACCCCAAAGCCCTCCTCTGCCGAACCTGTGGACAGCCCGTAACCCGCGCTCGGGATCGGATCAGCGTCAACGGCCAGCACCAGCACGCGCTCTTCAACCCCATGGGCATCCTGTTCGAGGTCGGCTGCTTTGCCGTGGCTCCGGGATGCCGCTTCGACCGCCCCTTCACCCAGACCTTCACCTGGTTTCCGGGCTACGCCTGGAGATTCGCCATGTGCCGCCAATGCGGCGTGCACCTGGGCTGGGAATACCGCAGCGAGGCCGATGGTTTTGTCGGCCTGATTCTGACAGAACTTATCGAATCATAACAGAGCCCGGTCCTGGCCACGAAAACGGCCGGATCAGCTTGAACCTGATCCGGCCGGCTTGGATTGCATGGGATTATTCCGTTACGCGGTTCGGGCGCGGAGCTTCTTTTCTCCTTCAACGATCAGGAAGGCCAGCAGGGAGACGCCGATGATCTTGAGCCAGGGCAACAGGCCGATGGGCGCGCTGCCGAAAAGGCTGTTCATGAACGGGGCGTAGGTAAACGCGAGCTGGAAGAATACCATGAGGACAACGCCGCCGATGACCCACGGGTTGGTCCACAGGCCAAGAGCCAGGGGCGAACGGGTAAAGGAGCGGCTGTTGAACAGGTAGGCGGCCTCAACCATGACAAAGACGTTGACGGCCACGGTTCGGGCCTGGTTGGCGTCGCCGCTGGTGCGCAGTTCCCACTCGTAGAGGCCGAAAGCGGCCAGAAGCAGGATGCCGCCGACCATGAAAATGCGGATGATCAACTCCGAATCGAGAATGGGCATGCCCGGGTCACGCGGTCTGCGGTCCATGATGCCCGGCTCCTTGGGTTCGAAGGCCAGCATCAAACCCAGGCAGCCGGCCGTGGTCATGTTGATCCACAGAATCTGAACCGGAGTGATGGGCAGGGCCACCCCCAAAATCACGGCGGCCAGGATGACCAGACCCTCGCCAATGTTGGTCGGCAGGGTCCAGACAATGAACTTGAGCAGGTTGTCGTACACGCCGCGCCCTTCTTCCACGGCGGCTTCGATGGTCGCGAAATTGTCGTCGGTCAGGATCATGTCCGAGGCTTCCTTGGCCGCTTCGGTTCCACCCTTGCCCATGGCCACGCCGATATCGGCCTGTTTCAGGGCCGGAGCGTCGTTGACCCCGTCCCCGGTCATGGCCACGACCTCGCCACGGCTTTGCAAAGCCATGACCAGACGCAGCTTCTGATCTGGGGCCACGCGGGCAAAAACCGCAGTGTCCGCAGCCTTGGCCGTCAGTTCGTCGTCGGACAAAGAGGTCATGTCGGCGCCGGTCATGACCTGGCAGGTCGGACGGCCGGGGCAGGTCTGGATGCCCAGACCGAGCTGAACGCCGATGGCTGCGGCCGTGACCGCATGATCGCCGGTAATCATCTTGACCTTGACTCCGGCCCGGTGGAAGGCCGCCACGGCGGTTATGGCTTCCGGACGCGGCGGATCAATCATGGCCTGCAGACCGATAAAAAGCAGGTCTCCGGCCACGTCGGCATGATCCACCGTGCTTTTGTCATGAGGCAGTTCCTTGCATGCCATGGCCAAAACGCGCATGCCCTCCAGGCCCAAGGTGACGACCTGTTGCCGGATGACGTCCAGGTCCAGCGGACCCAGGCTGCCGTCCGGTTGCAGGCAATGCGTGGCCCGGTCCAGCACCGCCTCCACCGATCCCTTGAAAAAAACCAGACGCGGGGAATCCGCACCCTGATCGTGCAGGGTGGCCATGTACTGATGTTCGGACTCGAAAGGCAACGTGTCCAGGCGGGGCAGACGCCGGGCTTCGTCCTCCAGATTGAGCCCGGCCTTGGCGGCCACGACCAGCAAGGCAGCCTCGGTCGGATCGCCGACGACCTTCTCCTGTGCCTCCGTGTACTCGACGCGGGTGTCGTTGCAGAGCAAACCGGCCAGCATGGCGGCGCGCAAGGCCTGGTTGCCGTCGGAGTAGCCTTCGACGCTCCCACTTGGACGGTAACCGCTGCCGGTGACTGCGTGCAGGGCGCCGCCGGCGTAGACGCTGGTCACGGTCATCTGGTTTTCGGTCAGAGTGCCGGTCTTGTCCGAACAAATAACAGACGCCCCGCCCAGGGTTTCCACGGCCGGCAGTTTGCGGATGATCGCTCCGCGTGCGGCCATGCGCGAAACGCCCATGGCCAGGATGACGGTCACGGCGGCGGGCAGGCCTTCGGGAATAGCACCCACGGCCAGGGCCACGGCGGCCATGAACATGTCGGCCGCCTTTTCCCCGCGCAGCATGCCGGCAACAAAGGTCAGGGCGGCCAGAACCAGAATGGCCTTGAGCAGCAGATGACTGAAGGCCGTGATCTTCCGGGTCAGGGGGGTCGCCAGCTCATCGGCCTCGGAGACCATGGTCGAGATGCGGCCGATTTCGGTGCAATCCCCGGTGCCGACGACAAGACCCAACCCCTGGCCATAGGTGACCAGAGTGGACGCATACGCCATGTTGCGACGGTCCCCGAGCACGGCATCCTTGGCCTGAACCTCGGCGCTCTTGCCCACGGACACGGATTCGCCGGTCAGGGCTGATTCGTCCACGCGCAGATCCTTGACGGAAACCAAGCGCAGGTCGGCCGGAACCTTGTCCCCGGACCGCAGCACGACCACATCGCCGGGCACGAGCTCCTCTGCCGGGATGCGCTTGGTCGCGCCGGAGCGGATAACCACGGCTTCGGTCACCATGGACTTGGCCAAGGCTTCCAGGGCGCCTGCGGCCTTGGCCTCCTGGATGTAGCCGACAACGGCGTTGACCAGGACCACGGCAATGATCACGGCGGAATCGACCACCTCGCCCAATGCGGCCGTGATGATGCCGGCCGCGATGAGAATGTACACCAGCGGCTGATGAAACTGGAGCAGGAAGCGTTCGAGCTTGGTCTTGCCCCGACGGCTGGTCAGAGCATTGGGGCCGAACTCATCGGTCCGCCATTTGACCTGCAGGGTGTCAAGACCCTTGTCCGGATCAACCTGAAAGGTTTCCGCAACTTCCTGCGAAGAAAGATGATGCCAAAGTTTTCCGGTAAAACAATCCATAGGCCAACTCCTTGATGTCTTCAAAGGTCAGAAACAGGCAGTACAAGTATTTGCGGTTTAAAACACGCAGTGGCAAACTGCAAGGAACCAGCCCTCGGAAGGCTGACGTGTTTCAAACTCCTTTGAATCAAAGCAACAGGAAACGTTCATGCTGACCAAACCCACCAAGGACCTTTTTCGCCATTTCGCCTTGTCCGGCCTGTTGGCTGCCATGGCGGCAGCACTGGTCATGACCGGGTCCGCGATTTTTTCCGAATCCGCCGCAAGCCTGGGCGCGACCATGCTCCATATTTCCCTCGGCAGCCTGGATCTGGGCAAGCCCCTGACCGCATGGCTGAACAACGTGTTGCTCACGGCCCTGCTTTTCGGCCTGGGCCTTGAGTGCAAACGCGAAGTGCTTGAAGGGGAATTGGCCGTTGCCTCGCGCCTGATCCTGGTCTGCCTGGCCGCTGCCGGGGCCGTGGGCGTTCCGGCCCTGCTGCCCATCCTCACCAGCGAAGGCCGGACCGTGGCAGGCATGACCTGGGCAGCCGCAGCGGCCACGGATCTGGCCCTGGTCCTGGGAGTGACCCTGCTGCTTGGCGAACGGGTGCCAACGGCGCTGCGAGCGTTGCTGATGGGGGTGGCGATGGTCGGCAGCCTGACGACCATCACCCTTGTCGGTCTGGCGGACATGGGGCAGACGTCCGCATCCGCGCTGGTCGTGGCCGGATTGTGCGTACTGGCCCTGACCGCCATGAACATGGCCAGAGTGGAATCCCTCTCGGCCTACGTGCTGGCGGGATGCGTGCTGTGGATCTCCCTGCTCGGCCCCGGACAGCAATCCCTGCTGGCCGGCATTGTCACCGCCGCGTTCATTCCCGTACGCAACCGGGAGAAGACACGGTTCCCGCTTTTCGACGCGTGTCAGGATGTTCTGCCCACCGTCAGCTGGACGGTGTTTCCGGCCTTGGCCGTGATCAACGGCATGTTGCCGTTCTCCGCCCTTGGGGCTGCGGAGTTGTGGTCGCCCGCGGCTCTTGTCACGGGGCTGGCCGCATTTCCGGGCAAAGCGCTGGGGATCGTCGGACTGTGCTGGATCGGCCGGCGCCTTGGTCTGTGCCAACTGCCGCCGGGCCTGGGATGGAAGGAGGTCTGGGGGGTAGGACTTCTCTGCGGAGCAGGCGGCGTGGTCGGGTTTGGCATTGTCCCGGCCGCCATGATCACCGGCGAAGACGCGGCCATGGTCCGAACCGTGCTCCTGTTGGCCACGACCCTGTCCCTGACCTCGGGCTATCTGTTTCTTCGACACACGCTGTCGTTGCGACGCAACTTCGCAAGACGGCGATAAAGGAGGCTGTATGCTCAATCACCTTGGCTTGTGCACAATTCTTGTCTTATTGCTGCTGCAAGGCTGCGTTGTCGCGCCGTCTCCTCCCCAACGGCCAGGCCCGCCGGATCATGCTCCGGCTCACGGATATCGCCAAAAATATCAGTACAATTACTATCCCGAAGCATCCGTCTACTTTGACGTCAATCGCCGGATCTTCTTTTATCTTGACGGCGGCTGGCGCAGCGCGTCCTACCTGCCGCGCGAGCTGAATATCCGCCTCGGCGCTCCGGTCGCCATCGAAATGGAACTGGCCGCGCCCTACGAAAGATACGACGAGCACCGCAAGGCATTCCCTCCGGGCCGGGGAAAACAAAAGAAAACAAAGCAATGAGCTCGCCAGGCTTTACCATCATTGCCGAAAGGCCCGGATTCCTTGTGGTCGACAAGGAGCCGGGCCTTGATTTTCACGCCTGCGACCTTGCGCCGGGCCTGTGCCGCTTGGTTGCAGAGGCCATGGAAGCGCCGGTCTGGCCGGTCCATCGCCTGGACAAAGAGACTTCCGGGCTGCTGATCCTGGCCACGAACAAGCCCACGGCCGCTGGGCTGGCCGAGCTTTTCCGCACAGGCGGCATGGAAAAATACTACGTCGCCCTCTCGGACATGCCTCCCCGCAAAAAACAGGGCCTGATCCAGGGCGACATGGTCCGCTCCCGACGCGGGACCTGGAAACTGTGCCGAAGCCTGGAAAAACCGGCCCGGACCCGCTTTTCCAGCCGGCATGTGGCCCCGGGGCTGCGTCTTTACGTCCTGCGCCCCCTGACCGGACGCACGCATCAGCTGCGGGTGGCACTGAAGTCCGTGAGCGCTCCGATCCTGGGAGACCGGCTCTACCACCCTCAGGTCCAAAACTGGCCGGATCGCATGTACCTGCACGCTCATACCCTGCGCTTCCGGCTGAACGACACAACCCATGTCTTTGCGTGTCCACCCCGGACCGGGGAATATTTTCGCCGCGACGACGTGACGGCAACGCTGGCCGGCCTGGGTCGGCTGGAAGAGATGTCTGGGCCGGACGGCCAGGATTAGGTCGGATCAGGTGTCCAGCAGATTGTTGCCTTTGACGTTCATGCGGGCGTTGAGAGCGTTGATCCGGTCCTGCAGACGCTGACGCCGAAGATCGTTTTTCTCGCCGTAAAAGGACCGCAGCAGAAAATTGCGACAGTGAAACAGGTTGTGGGCTTCCTGATCAATGTCGACCATTTTGCCGCAGATGGGACAGGAGTTCAGCTGAGCCATGGTTCATGCCCCCCGGGGCGATTGGTATAACGCCTTGGCATTGTCTTCCCACGACTGTCCGGTCAGCAGGCGAAACATCTTCAAGGCTTCAATGTGCTCAGGAGCCAAGGACAGGGCCAGCCGGATGCATTCCAGAGATTGTTCCGGCTGACTGTCGCAAAAATAGGCCTTGGCCATGTTGTAGTGGATATTTTCGTCTTTGGGACTCAGCTCAATGGCATGAAAGTAGGCCTGAATGGCCTCTTTGTACTGTTTTTCCTGACGAAGACGGATACCCAGCGTGTTGTAGGGATTGGGAGCATTGACGTCGTACTTGACGATTTCAACAAATATCTTCTTCACCTTGGCAAAATTATTCAGGCGGGCATACTCATCCGCCGCTTTCTGCAGATAAAATCTGTATTGATCGATATCGTTCTTGCCGAGATAGGCTTGGGCGAGTCCCTCGTACGCCTTGATGAACGTCTGATTGCGGGCCAGGGACTGATTGAAGGACCGGATGGCCTCGGACCATTTTTTCTCCACCAGAAACTGGCAACCGCGAAAAAAGAATTGACTGGCCAGCTCTTCTTCCTGATTGACCACGGTGTTCAGATCGCCGATGGCCTCTTCAAACCGGCCCTGGGCAATCATGGTTGCGGCCTGGGCCATGGTTCCGTCCTCGGCGTCGCGGACCTGGGCCAGGGTCTCACTCTGGGACATGTGCTTTTCAAGCGCGTCCAATGCATACGGACGCAGTACCAGACCCGAGCACCCGGCGGAAATAACGCCAAGGACAAAACTTTCCGCCCTGTCCGACGAGATGACCAGGATATGCAGAAAATCGGTCGGGCGAATCGTCCGCAGCGCAGCGACAAATTCGGGCAGACTCATGTCCTCGACTTCGGAATCAATGATGATGGTGCGGGCCGGGTTGTATTTGACGAATTCCACCGCCGCCTTGCCCGAGGAAAAGCGGGCGCAGTTGTGATACCCGAGCCGGACAAGATTGTCCCGCGTTTCACGAAAAAGCGAGTCCTGGCTGGTGGCCACAAAGATAAGATCTTTCATGCTCATACGCTCATTGTCCTGATTTTTTCCGCACTTTTTCCCGAGACATGCTGCTTGTATGACATCCGGTTTCACTGCACAAGGAGCCCGCTCAAGCCGATTGTGCTTGACAGGCCCCGGCCGGCTCACGCTAGGCCATGACTGTCCGACCGCGCCCCTGCGCCGCGGCCACTTCCTGCAAAACTCCTTGCCAACCTCATCCCGACCGGCTGCACGCCGGTGATAATACCATGAACCATCCTGAAATTCTCGCTCCAGCCGGCGATGCGGACAGTTTCCTGGCCGCCGTGGCCGCCGGCGCCGACGCCGTGTATTGCGGTCTCAAAAATTTTTCCGCCCGCATGGAGGCCGATAATTTTTCCCTGTCCGAAATGGCGGCCCTGACCAACCTGGCCCGAAGCAAAGGGGTGCGGGTCTATGTCGCCATGAACAATCTGCTCAAAACCGCAGAACTTGCCCAGGCCGGACGCCTCATCCACCGCCTGGCCCGCCAGGTCGGTCCGGACGCCCTGATCATCTCGGATCTGGCCATGCCCAAGCTGGCCCGGCAGGCGGGGTTCACCGGGGAACTGCATCTGTCGACCCTGGCCAACGCCGGAACCCTGGCCGGCCTGCCGCAAATCGCCGGTCTGGGTGTCAGCCGCGTGGTGCTGCCCAGGGAATTGTCCGTTGACGAGATCAAGGCCGTGGCGGCCGGATGTCCGCAGAGTCTGAGCCTCGAAGTCTTTGTTCATGGCGCTCTGTGCTACGCCGTGTCCGGACGGTGCTATTGGTCGAGCTACCTGGGCGGCAAGAGCGGACTGCGCGGCCGGTGCGTGCAACCGTGCCGCCGCCGTTATCAGCAGAAAAATCAGAAATTACCCTTTTTCTCCTGCGACGACCTGTCCCTGGATGTACTGGTCCGCCCGCTGGCCGGTGTGGAGCGGGTGGTTTCGTGGAAGATCGAAGGCCGCAAGAAAGGGCCGCACTACGTCTACTACGCGGTCAAAGCCTATGCCATGCTGCGCGACAGCGGCAACGATCCGGCCCAGCGCAAAACGGCCCAAAGCCTCCTCGACCTGGCTCTGGGTAGGCCGACCTCTCATTACAATTTTCTCGGGCACCGTCCCTCGAACCCCATCGCGGACCGGGAACAGACCGCCTCGGGACGTCTGGTCGGCAAGGTTCTGGGTGGCCAGAAAGCCTACATCACCCTGCGCGAGGAGCTCAAGGCCGGCGATCTCCTGCGGGTCGGCTACGAGGATCAGGCCGGGCACCAGACCGTGAAAATCCGGCGCGACATGCCCAAAGGCGGACGCCTGGATCTGCCCAAGGGGCCGGGCCGTCCAGCTCCCCAAGGCGCGCCGGTCTTTCTTGTCGACCGACGCGAAAAGGAATTGCAGACCATTCTCGGCCGATTGCGCCAAGAGCTTGTCGACCAGGGTCCGACCAATGAGAGCGACTTCCGTCCGACCCTGCCCAAAGGGAGCGGCAAACGCCCCGCCAAGACCAAGATCAACGAAATGGATGTCTGGCGCCTTTTGCCGTCGCGACTGGGCACGCGCAGCGAACAGGCCCTGTGGCTGACTCCCGGTGTGGAACGCAACGTCTCGCGCACCATTTTCGGACGGATCTGGTGGTGGCTGCCGCCCGTCATCTGGCCGGCGCACGAAAAAACCTGGAGCGAATGCCTGACCAACATGCTGCGTCTGGGCGCCAGACGCTTCGTGCTCAACGCCCCCTGGCAGCTGGGACTTTTCGACAAAACCGAACGGTGCACGTTCTGGGCCGGCCCCATGTGCAACACGGCCAATCCCCTGGCCCTGGGGCAGCTGCAGGACCTGGGGTTCAGCGGGGCCTTTGTCAGTCCGGAGCTTGACAGCGAGGGCATACTGGAACTCCCGTCCCTGTCACCACTGCCGCTGGGTGTGCTGGTCAAGGGCGTTCACCCCTTGTGCGTGTCCCGCATCCGTTCGGAAAAACTGCGCGAGCGGGAGCCGTTCCACAGTCCGCACGGAGAACAGTTCTGGTCCCGGACCTATGATCAGCTGATCTGGACCTTTCCCAACTGGGAAATTGATCTGAGCGGCAAATGGCAGGACCTGGAGCGGGCCGGATACAGCGTCTTCGCCCGCCTGCATGAGCCGGTGCCGGAGAAAATCGAACTCAAGAAACGCCAGGGCCTCTGGAACTGGGACCTGAAAATGCTCTGAGCCACTGCCCGGCCGGGCTCAATGTCCGGCCGGGCAGTGCCGTTCATTGACGACAAGAGCCGGGCCGAACATGCTGCGCCACGGACGACATCGCGGCTCTGGACGGGCTGAACCCGAATGCCCTATGTGCTACGGATCAGGTCGATGCCGCACCACGCCCTCATCTCTCCCCACGGACACGGCCCGTCCCGACACCGAGCCTTTCAAACCGCCTTGCTCCGGGAAGGAATTTTCATGCGTTTTGCCTTTCACTGCATCGCAGCGACCCTGCTTCTTTTCATCGCCACTGCGGCAACGGCCGACAGTTTTCGGCCCATTGTCATCTATCAGGGCGAGATTGCGGCCAACTCGTTCAACCTGAACATCCACGAGGGCGTCGAACGCTTTGTTCGCAAGACAGGCGTCGATTGCGAGGAAATCGTCATCGGCAACGACAATGAAAGCTACACGCAACGCCTGACAGAGGTCTGCAACCAGGGCTTCAACCCCGTCTTTCTGATCTACGGCAATCATGTCGAGGGATTGCGGGGCCTTGTCCGCGCCCACCCCCAGATCCGCTTCCTGGTGCTGGGAGAACTTCTGGACGAAGCCAACACCTTTTCCCTGAACTTCGCCGAGCACGAAGGCTCTTTCCTGGCCGGAGCACTGGCGGCCATGGCCAGCACATCGGGAATCCTGGGTTTTGTTTCGGTGGATGACGTGCCTCTCATGCGTCGTTTTTCCTGCGGCTTTGAGCAGGGAGCGCGCTACGTCAATCCGAAGATCACGGTTTTGTCCGGCTTCATCGGCTCATATCCCGGAGCATGGTACGATGGCGCGGCCACGGCCCGGATCGCGCACGAGATGATGGATCAGGGCGCCGACGTCATCTACCAGGCTGCCGGCGGCGCCGGACCGGCCGTGCTGGAAGCGGTGGCCGGCCGTGGCCGACTGGGCATCGGCGTGGACCGCAATCAAAATGATCTCTATCCCGGACACGTCCTCACCTCGATGCTCAAGCGTTCGGACCAGGTCGTCTATGCGGCCCTCATGCACGCCTGGCGGGGCATCTGGCGCGACAACATCAAGTTTTTCGGCGTGGTTCAGGACGCGGTGGGGCTTGCCTTTGACGAGCACAACGCGCCACTGATCAGCCCGGACATGCGCACGCGCATCGACGACATCACCAACAAAATCGCCGGCGGCGAAATCCGGGTGCACGATTACGTCACGGACAGGACATGCCCGTAACGCCGGAAGGGCCGCAGACCTGAATGCGCAACCATCTTCACAGCATCGCCATGACCGTTGTCGCGGCGCTATTTGTCAGCTTTCTGCTCCCGCTGTCCGTCGGACTGGTCTATTCCCTGCTGGTCGAACGGGACAAACTCAATTCCGAACTCCTGCGTTTTCACGAAGACACCATGAGCGCCCTGGAGCGGGTCATGCACAACGCCCTGCTGAACCTGGAACCTGCGGAAGCCGAAAACGCGGCCAAGATCCTGATCCAGGATCCGCGCATTCTGCGGATCAGGGTCTATTCATCGGTTTACGACATGGTCCTGGCCCAAATAACCAAGACCGCACCAGGTCGGAACGCGGAAGAAGTGGTCAAACGCCGCAATGTCTTTCGCGGCAATGAACTCATCGGACATGTGGAAGTTGCCGTGGACGGGATGTATTACAAAACAATCCTGACCCGCGAACGAAAGGACATCATCCTGATTTTTTCAGCCATGCTGACCTGCGGCCTGCTTTTGATCATCCCGACAATTTACGTCAAAGTGCTGCGCCCGGTCAGTCGTTTGATGCGTCAGGCCGAAACGCTGACCGCCGGGCAGCTGGAAACGCCCTTCACCTGGCGGGGAAACGATGAACTGTCCCGCCTGGGCAACGCCCTTGAAACCATGCGGCGGGAATTGCATTCCAGTTTTGTCCGCATTCAGGAAATGGCCGTGACCGACGAACTGACCGGCACGCTGAACCGGCGGGCTTTTCTGGAAGAGGCCGGACGCGCCCTGGATTTGAGCCGGCGTTACCGGCGTCCGCTGGCCCTGGCCCTGATCGACATCGATCATTTCAAGCGGGTCAACGATACCCATGGGCATGCCGTCGGGGACGAAGTGCTGCGTCAGTTTGCCGGCCTGATTGAAAGTACGGTGCGCAAAACGGACATCTGCGCCCGCTTCGGCGGGGAAGAGTTCGTGATCTGCATGCCGGAAACGGACCTGCGGGAAGCCTCACTTGTGGCGGAGAAAATACGTGTTCGCGTCGCTGCCCACCCCTTTCCCTTCGGACTGCGCATCACCGCCAGCCTGGGCCTGGCCGCGAGCACCTCGGCCCACTCCCTGGACACGCTCCTGCAGGAAGCGGACACGGCCATGTACGAAGCCAAAAGCCTGGGCCGCGACCGCGTCATCGCCTTCACCCCGCAGCCGGAACAGACCGAGGCAAGGTAGCGACAAAGGCGCCAGTCGTTGCTCCTCATTCTCATTTGACGGAACTTTGTTTCCAGTGGCAGTGGACATTGAGCTTACGTCCGTCTCGAAATCCTCAAAAAACCTCAGCACCGCCAACAGCCGCCTGCCGGAGCCATCCATGCCCATTCCGGATTTTCAAACCATCATGCTGCCCATGCTCCGGTTGGCCGAGGACCGGACCGAACATTCCCTGGCCCTGACGCGGGAAACCCTGGCCCGGCACTTCGCGCTTACCCCCGAGGAGTTGGCCGTTAAACTTCCCAGCGGTCGCCAGACAACCTTCAGCAACCGGGTCGCCTGGGCCAAGGCCCATCTGACCATGGCCGGCCTGCTGGAATCACCCCAGCGCGGAACAATGCGGATAACGGCCAAGGGCGAAGCCGTGCTCAGGAACCCCCCGGAAAAACTGACAATCAAATTTCTTGAGCACTTTCCCTTGTATCGTCAGCTCCGGCAGGGAGGCACCAAACCTGAAGCGCAAGCGCAGGATGGACAACGCAGCGTCCATGGAGACGAAACGCCCGAGGAACTGCTCGACGCCGCCTATCAGCAACTGCGAAGCGAACTGGCCGCCTCCTTGCTCCAACACATCAAGGGCAATTCATGGGAGTTTTTCGAACACCTGGTAGTCAAGCTGCTGGTGGCCATGGGCTATGGCGGGACGGTCCGGGATGCGGGTCAGGCGACGCGCAAAACCGCGGACGAGGGCATCGACGGCATGGTCAAGCAGGATCGGCTGGGACTTGAGACCATCTATTTGCAAGCCAAACGCTGGGAAAACGCGGTCGGCAGACCGGAAATACAGAAATTCGTCGGTGCCCTGCATGGCCAGCGCGCCAAAAAAGGCATTTTCATCACCACCAGCCGCTTTTCCAGCGAAGCACAGGATTATGCCCGCCAGATCGACCCCAAAATCGTGCTCATCGACGGCCCGGAACTGGTCCAACTCATGATCGATCACGACCTGGGCGTCAGCCCGGTGGCAACCTACGTCATCAAGCGCGTGGATACGGATTTTTT
>CAZYZA010000002.1:82355-87071 GCA_964651415.1 uncultured Desulfovibrionaceae bacterium | reverse complement strand
TTGACATCGCACTCGACAGTACCCGCGTGGCCAAATCCATTTTCGACACGCGCAGCAAGACAACGTCGCAGGGCGAGATTTCCGACGAAGTCGCCCTGGCCAGCAACGAGGCCAACACCGCCATTGCCGAAATCGCCCAGAACACCCAGTACGTGGCCGAACGGACCACGAAAAACCTGAACACGGCCCACAGCTCCCAGAGCGAACTGATGGACGTTCGGGAAAAAATAAAGCGCATCAACCACATCGTTGAGTCTTTCCGCACCACTGTCGACGATTTGGGCACCAGCTCGAAAAACATTCTGAGCATCGTCAACATCATCAACGGCATCTCCGAACAGACCAACCTGCTGTCGCTCAACGCCACCATCGAGGCGGCCCGGGCCGGGGAGCACGGCAAGGGTTTCGCCGTGGTGGCCGAAGAAGTGCGCGAACTGTCCCGCCGCATCAAGCCGGCCACAGAGGAGATTTCCCAGAACATCAACGCCATGGTGACCATTGTCCACCGCACCCAGGAAGAAACGCGGCAGATCCTGGAATATTCCCAGGACACGGACCGGGTGGTGACAACGGCCACGTCCAATTTCGACCAGATGATCGCTGATTTTGAAACCGCCAACGACCAGTTGGTCAAAATCGCCGCCGCCATCGAAGAGTTGTCGACCAACAACTGCGACGTGACGGACAAGGTCAACCGCATCAACGCCCTGAGCCAGGAAATCGCCAAGGACATGAATACTTCGGCCGAATCCGTGGACACCCTGAACAATGTCACCGAGCGTATGCTGGAAATGGTCGCCCGCTTCCGTACGGGCCAGGGCAAGTTCGACCAGGTCCTTGGATTTGCGGCCCAGGTCCGCGATGAATTCCAGACCCGCATCCAGACTCTCAAGGATCAGGGCAGCAATGTTTTCGACAGCAACTACAAGCCCGTGCCCGGCACCTCGCCGCAAAAATACGTGACGACCTACAGCGACGCCTACGTCAAGGCGATGCAAAACCTGGTGGACGAAAAGCAGGGGGAATTGAAGGGTCTCATCTACTGCCTGGCCATTGACCGCAATGGCTACCTGCCTGTCCATCACGGCGCCGTATCCAAGCCCATGACCGGCGATCCGGCCAAGGACCTGCTCTACAGCCGACACCAGCGCATCTACCGGAACAACCGCACCGAACAGCGCCGCTGTTCGCACACCGAACCGATTCTGCTGCAAACCTACATGCGCGACACCGGCGAAATCCTCAACGATCTCTCCATGCCGATCATGGTCGACGGCAAGCACTGGGGAGCAATGATCATGGGCTTTGACCCAAGGACCATGTTTGCCTAGACCGCCCGCGTTTCTACGCTGTGGATGCTCATGAACCATAGGACTCTCAATCCGGCCCGGTTCTCTACACACCGCAATCTGAACCGATGGCAGACCCTGCTCCTGCTCGGGCTGATGAGCCTGTATGCCGCCTTTGTCGGCTGGCTGCTGTGGGGCGGCCAGGGATTGTGGCTGGTCCTGGCCTGGGGCGGCATCCTGCTGTTCTTCTCTCCCGGACTGTCGGCCCGCTGGGTCCTGCGCATGTATTCGGCCCGGCCTCTGTCCCCGCAGCAGGCCCCAGAGTACCACCATGTGCTGTCCGTCCTGGCGAAGCGGGCCAATCTGCCCCGGCCGCCCTCCCTGTGGTGGGTGCCGAGTCCCATGGTCAACGCCTTTGCCGTCGGCAACCAGCAGGAATCGGCCGTGGCCGTGACCGACGGGCTGCTGCGCACCCTGGCCCCCCGCGAACTGGTCGCGGTCCTGGCCCATGAAACCGCCCACATCGCCCATGGCGACCTGTTCGTCATGAATCTGGCCGACGTCATTTCCCGCATCACGTCAGCCATGAGTTTCGTCGGCCTGATTCTCATTCTCTTTGCCCTGCCCCAGCTTCTGGACGGGAGCAGCGTGGAATGGTGGCCTCTTTTCCTGCTGGCCGTTGCCCCGCAGGTCAGCCTGCTGGCTCAGCTGGGGCTTTCGCGCACCCGCGAATTCGACGCGGACCTGACCGCAGCCCAGCTGACCGACGACCCGGAAGCCCTGGCCTCGGCGCTGATCAAACTGGAGCGGGTTCAGCAGGGTTTCGTACGCCGGGTCCTCTTTCCGGGCCAGGGCGTGCCCGAACCGTCATGGCTGCGCACCCATCCGACCACCGAAGAACGCATCCAGCGGCTGATGGACGTACAGCGCCAGGGACACGGCCCATGGCCGGGCGATCATCCCTTCCAGCCGCCGGTCTTTCCGCAGGTGCGCCTGCGCCGCGCGCCTCGCGGCGGCTGGTTCGGGTATTGGTACTGAGACCGGAATCAGCAGGCCCTTGGAAAACGTCTGAAATCATCTTTATCTGAAATATAAAATTTTAAATCTCAGATTGTTGCACAATATCCAGACAGCACTGAGCCTTATGCCGCAACGTCCGCAGCAGACCGCTTGTCAGAGTTCTTCCTCCCGGCCAAATTATCCACAGCGCAACGTCCGCCGATTTCAAGAAGCCTCATTTCCCCGGCCTGCCGCCACGCCCAGATCTCGGGGCGGTTTGGCGTCCGCTGTCAGATACGGCTACACGGAGAGATGCTCCCCGGCCTTACAGGGAACGCAGCCGATGCCTGGCCCGTTCCCGCTCCTCCTCCCGCTCGATCACCATGCGGTAGGCCAGGTAGTACTTGTAGATATTGCCGACGTAGCGGACTGTTTCCTGCCCCGTGACCTTTCCGGCCGCGACCTCCACATTGGCGAACCAGCGGTTCGGATCCAGGCCCATGTCCGTGGTCAGTCGTCGCATGCGCGCCATATTGCCCGGACCGGCGTTGTAACCGGCAAAGGCGAAGAGCAGGCGGTTCAGCGGGCTGATGGCCGGATCATTGTAGTACCTGTCGATGAGAAAGCGGTAGTACTTGGCCCCGGCGTGAATGTTGGTCTCAAGATGTCGAATGTTCGGAAGATAAATGGGCGAGCCCGCTGCGGTGCTGGGCAAGAGCTGCATGACGCCGACCGCGCCCGCCGGGCTGACCGCGCCCTGGTCGAGGCGCGACTCCTGGTAGCCCTGGGCGGCCAGGAGCAGAAAGTCCAGATCGTACTGCCGGCCGTACTTGCGAAAATAGCGCGCGGCCTCGTTGAAGCGGCGCATGTCCTCGCTGGCCTTGGGATTTTGCAGGTAACCGGCCCTGCCGAAATACTTGCGGCCCATGTACGCGAGGTCTGGCGAGAGAAGAAAGGCTTGCACAAATTCGTTGACCAGGGCCTGCAGTTCCGGGCTGTCCTGGCGCATGGCCCACGCCAGACGCTGGCCCTGGGCCGCCACAAGGTCGTCGCGCACCACAACCCCGGGCAGCACCTCACCCCACAGCCGGGCCCTGTACCCATCGACCACGGTCAGGGGCAAGATTCCGGCCCCGACCATCTCCATGATGTCCTCGCTCTCCAGGTCCTCGTCCGCCAGGCGGATATGCACCGGCGGCCGGCCCTGGGCCGCGAAGCGGGTGTTCAGACTTTCCAGCGTCTCGAAATAGCTGCTGGAGCGGCGCACGTAGACTTCCTGCCCCGAGAGATCCTCAATGCTCGCAAGCGGCGGTGATTCAGGCCCCATGACCACGATTTCGCGCACATCGGTGGCCCACGGCGAGGAAAAGGCCACCAGTTTTTCGCGCTCCAGCGTGATGGACAGGCTCGCGGCGGCGATATCGCCCCGTCCGGCATTGAGGGCCGGCAGCAACTCGTCACGCCGAACCGGAATGCAGGCGACATGGATGGGATACCGCCCTGTCTTCAGGCGCTTATTGAGCCATTTTTCAAAGTTCTTGGCCAGCTCTGCGGTGAACCCCTTGGTTGCAGCGCCGTCCAGATAATAATTCGTCCGGCTGTACGTAACCAGCACCCGGATGTAGCGGCGCTGACGCATGCCCTCAAGGTCTCCGACCCAGGGGGTATTGAGATATTTGAACAGTTCCGCCTGTCGCTTTTCCTCGTCATCCGCCGGCAGGGCGTCCCCGGCCCAAACCTGCACAGCTCCGAAAACACCCAGCCCAAGACAGAAAATCAGTATCCGGACGATTCTGAGCATGCTTCCGGAACAATCATATCCATGTGTCGATGACATCGTCGTCGCCCCCTTGCCAAGGCTCATGCCTTGGGGCATGTGTAGCATAACATTCAGTATTCTCTCCCGCATGTAGTCAAAGCGGCTTTTGTCCGCAACGCCGCGTTTCTTTCCGGACACGGCCAAATTCCAACGGAGGCATGCATGATTCCACGCCATTGCGTTCTCCCCCTGCTCCTTCTTTGCCTTCTGCTGCAGACCGCCTGCCGCGAAGCGGAACAAACGCAAACCGCCCCGCCCCCGACGGATGTCATCGTCACGGTCGTGCACCCTGTGGATCTGCCCCTGGAGTTCGCGTTCATCGCCCAGGTGCGCAGTTCCAACCAGGTCGAGATCATCTCCCGCGTCAGCGACTTCCTGGAACAGATCGCCTACCGGGAAGGCGCACCGGTCCGGCCCGGCGACGTGCTTTTCCGCCTCGATAACCGCCAGTTTCAGGCCCGATTGGCCAGCGCCCTGGCCGAAGTGGAAAGCCGCTCGGCAGATCTGATCGTGGCTCAGGCCAACCTGCGGCGCATCGCCAACCTGAATGCCCAGGGCGTGGTCAGCGACAGCGAACTCGACAACGCCGTGGGCCGCGAGCGCGTGGCC
>CAZYZA010000002.1:55486-82255 GCA_964651415.1 uncultured Desulfovibrionaceae bacterium | reverse complement strand
GGGCGTGGTCAGCGACAGCGAACTCGACAACGCCGTGGGCCGCGAGCGCGTGGCCAGGGCTGCCGTGGCCCAGGCGGCAACCGTTGTCGATCAGGCCCGACTGGACTTGAGCTACACGACCATCACCAGCCCCATCGCCGGCATCACCGGCAAGGCCCTGGTCCGCGAAGGCATGTATCTGGCTGCCGGCAGCCCCGAAGCCAAACTGACCCAGGTGCTGCAGGTCGATCCGGTCTGGGTCGAATTCAGCGCCACCCAGAACCAGCATCAGCAGATCCACGAGGCGGTAGCCCAGGGGCGCATCGTCACGCCCGACGATGCGGACTTTCTTGTCGACATAGAACTGCCCGGCGGCGAACGGCACCCCCATTCGGGCCGCTTCAGCTTTGTGGCTCCGTCCTATGACCAGCAGACAGGAACGTTCCAGATCCGCGCCGATGTCCCCAATCCGGACGGTTCCCTGGCGCCGGGCATGTTTGTCCGCGCCGTGATCCGCGGTGCGTCGCGGCCTGACGCCATCGTCGTGCCGCAACGCGCCGTGCTGCAGACCGGCAACGGGCACATGGTCTACGTGGCCGACGGCAAGGACTTGGCCGAAGCGCGACCCGTGGTCACCGGACCGTGGGCCGGTCAGGACTGGATCATCGAGCAGGGTCTGGTCGCAGGCGACCGGGTCATCACCGACGGCTTCCAGCGGCTGGCTCCCGGCGCGCCGCTGCGCATCGTGACCAACGCCACCAGCCCGGCAGGTGCGCCATGAACGGCGGCGGCTGGTTTTTCATCCACAGACCGGTCTTTGCCGCGGTCATCGCCATCGTCATCACCCTGGGCGGATTGATGTCCATGCGGGCCACGCCGGTGGCCCAGTTCCCGGACATCGCCCCGCCCACGGTCCAGGTCAGCGCCTTTTACCCCGGCGCTTCGGCCGAGGTCGTGGCCAACACCGTGGCCGCGCCCATCGAACAACAGGTCAACGGCGTGGAAGGCATGATGTACATGTCCTCCACCAGTTCCTCATCCGGCAGCATGAGCCTGACCGTGACCTTTGAACCGGGCACGGACCCGAACATCGCCCAGGTCAATGTCCAGAACCGGGTCAGCCAGGCCCTGGCCCGATTGCCGGAAATCGTGGCGTCCCAGGGCGTCAATGTGGAAATCCGCTCCCAGTCGTTCATGATGGTCATCGGCTTCTACTCCCCGGACGACCGCTACTCCACGACCTACCTCGCCAACTACACCAACCTCAATGTCCTGGACGCCATCAAGCGCATCCCCGGGGCCAACCTGGCCAGCATGTTTCCCCAGCCCGACGTGGCCATGCGCGTCTGGCTGCAGCCCGACCGCATGGCCCAACTGGGCGTGACCGCCCAGGACGTGTCCCAGGCCATCGCCCGCCAGAACAAGGCCTTCGGCATCGGCCAGATCGGACAGGCTCCGTCCACTCCGGGCACGCAGCAGAATTTTGTCGTCACCACGCGCGGCATGCTCGTCACACCGGACGACTTCGAAAACGTCATCATCCGCGCCGACGGCGACCAGTCGGCCCTGGTCCGCCTCAAGGACGTGGCCACCGCCGAACTGGGGTCCAAGGACTATTCCCTGGTGCCCAAGATCAACGGCCAGCGGGCCGTGGCCGTGGTTGTCTACCAGCAGCCCGGGGCCAATGCCATAGAGACGTCGCAGGCAGTGCGTCGCCTCCTGGACGACATCGGCCCGACCTTTCCCCAGGGCTACGCCTACCGCGTGGTCCTCGACACCAGCACCTTTACCGAGGCGTCCATAGAAAAGGTCGTGCACACGTTTTTCGAGGCCGTGGCCCTGGTCATCCTGGTGGTCTATCTCTTTCTGCAAAGCTTCCGGGCCACGATCATCCCCATTGTCGCCGTGCCCGTGGCCATCATCGGCACCTACATCGGTCTCTATGCCCTGGGTTTTTCGACCAACATGCTAACCCTGTTCGGCATGATCCTGGCCATCGGGCTGGTGGTGGATGACGCCATCATTGTCGTCGAAAATGTCGAGCACAACATGGCCCACGGCATGACGCCCATGCAGGCCACGGAAAAAGCCATGCGCGAACTGGCCGGCGCCCTGGTGGCCATTGTGCTCGTCCTGTGCTCGGTCTTCATTCCGGTGGCCTTTCTCGGCGGCATGACCGGCACCCTCTACAAGCAGTTTGCCGTGACCATCGCCATCTCCATGATCATTTCCGGAGTGATCGCCCTGACCCTGTCACCGGCCATGGCCGCACGTATCCTGCGACCCGGCCACGCCGAGAAAAAAGGATTTTTCCGCTGGTTCGAACGGGCCTTCGAGGCGGTGACCAACGTCTACGTCTGGGGAGTCCGCTGGCTCATCCGCCACAAAATCACGGGTCTGGTTCTGTTTACGGCCGTGCTGGCCGGCACGGTCCTGCTCTTTCGCATCGTTCCCGGCAGCTTTGTGCCGGAAGAAGACCAGGGATATATTCTGGCCGCCAATCTCATGCCCGACGCCGCCAGCCTGGAACGCACCTCGCAGGTCGGCGACCAGGCCACGGCCATTATGCGCGCCCATCCGGCCATGGGCGATGTGGCCCAGATCGACGGCTATAGCATCCTGGACGGCGGGGTCAAAGAGAACGCCGGGCTGTTCTTCGCCGCCCTCAAACCCATGGCCGAACGCACTGATCCGGAATCCGGAGCCTTTGCCGTCATCCGCGACCTGAGCCGGTCCATGGCGTCCATCAAGGACGGCCTGGTCTTCCCCATCAATCCTCCGTCCATCCCCGGCCTGGGCAGCACCGGCGGCTTTGATTTTTACATTCAAAACCGTGGCGGCCACCCGGCCCGGGATCTCGAAAAGGTCACCCGCGCGGTTATGGCCGCCAGTCGTCAACGGCCCGAACTGTCGGGTGTGTCGTCGACATTCTCCGCCTCCCAGCAACAGCTGTATCTCGACCTGGACCGCGAACGCGCCGAACTGCTCGGGGTGCACGTGTCCAGCGTCTACGAGACCTTGCAGACGTATTTCGGTTCGAGCGTGGCCGGACAGTTTGTGGACTTCGGGCGCATCTGGCAGGTCATTCTGCAGGCTGAGCCGCATTACCGCGACGAGCCGAAAGATTTTTCGTCCATCTACATCCCGTCCAGCTCCGGCGCGTCCGTGCCGCTTTCGGCCATGGCCACGTTCCGCTACCTGCCCGGCCCCAATCTGCAGACCAGGTTCAACGGGTTTCCGGCGGCCAAGCTGACCGGCTCGGCCGCTGCGGGCTACAGTTCCGGACAGGCCATCGCGGCCATGGAGGACATCGCCCGCCAAGCCCTGCCCGCCGGTTACGAATTCGCCTGGGCCGGACAGGCCCTGGAGGAAAAAAAGGCCGGCGGCTCGTCCGCCATGGCCTTTGCCTTCGGGCTGATCATGGTCTTCCTGGTCCTGGCCGCGCAGTACGAACGATGGGCTCTGCCCGTGGGCGTGGTGCTGGCCGTGCCCTTTGCCGTGGGCGGCGCGCTGCTGCTGACCTGGGTCCTGGGACTGAGCAATGATGTCTATTTTCAGGTCGGGCTGGTCACCCTGGTCGGACTGGCGGCCAAGAACGCCATCCTCATTGTCGAATTCGCGGCGGAAAACGTCCGCAACGGCATGTCCGCTGAAGAGGCGGCCGTCGAGGCCGCCCGGCTGCGCCTGCGCCCCATCGTCATGACCTCCATGGCCTTTATCCTCGGCTGCGTGCCCATGGCCGTGGCCACCGGCGCCGGCGCCAACAGCCTGCGGGCCATCGGTACCGGCGTCATCGGCGGCATGCTCGCCTCCACGGTGGTTGCGTCTTTCTTTGTGCCGCTCTTTTTTGTCCTGCTGGAACGCTCACCCAAACCCAAAGATACGACAACCATTCCGCAATCGTAAAAAAAGCGCCGGAAGGCGCTTTTTTTACGTGTCGATCAGCCCTACATGACTCCCCGTCCGAGATTGACCCCGGTGGCCTCGGCAGCGCGCAGGAGCTGATGATCCACGGGCACGGTCCGGCACAGGCCGGCCAGTTCGGACAAAGGCACCAGGACAATGTCCGGAGTCTTGAGGGCGACCATGGTACCGAACTCCCCTTTGGCCGCCGCATCCACGGCCGCCGCGCCCAGTCGCGTACCCAGCACCCGGTCAAAGGCCGTGGGCGAACCGCCGCGCTGGATATGCCCGAGGACCGTGGTCCGCACTTCCAGCGGGATGCGTTCCCGAATCTGGTTGGCCAGATGAAAACCGATGCCGCCCAACTGCTCCACGCCCTGCAGGCGGTTGTCGGCCGTGCCCTGGCTGATGCGCTCGCCGCCGTCCTCACGCGCCCCCTCGGCGACCATGACAATGCTGAACGGACTGCCGCCGCGAATCCGATGCCGGATCTTGGCGACCACATTGTCCAGGTTGTAGGGGATCTCCGGAATGAGGATGATGTGCGCCCCACCGGCCAATCCGGCCTCCAGGGCGATCCAGCCCGCATAGCGTCCCATGACCTCCAGGATCATGACCCGGTCGTGGCTGCGGCCGGTGGTGTGCAGGCGGTCCATGGCGTCGCAGGCGACCTGTACGGCGGTCTGAAAGCCAAAGGTGTAGTCCGTCCCGAAAAGATCGTTATCGATGGTCTTGGGGATGCCGACCACGGGCATGCCCATCAGTTCAAACTTGTGGGCCAGTTCCAGCGTGCCCTCGCCGCCGACCACGAACAGGCAGTCGAGCCCCAGGGAACGAAAGGTGTCCATGGCCTGGGCCGAGAGGTCGCGAATCACGATTTCGCCCTGATCGTTGAACTCGCGGTAGGCAAAGGGGTTGCCCTTGTTGGTCGTGCCGAGAATGGTCCCACCCAGGGTCAGAATGTCCTTGGTGTTCCTGGTGGTCAGCTTCATGGTCCGACCGAAGATGAGCCCGTCAAAGCCGTTTTCCAGGCCCACGACCTCGGCTCCGTATTGGATAATGGCCGTGCGGGTCACGGCCCGGATCACGGCGTTGAGACCGGAGCAGTCGCCCCCGCCGGTCAATATGCCCACGCGCTTCAAACCCATAATACCCTCCTGAAAGAATCGAGATGAACAGCCAGAACCGGACTACACAGGAGGATTGTGGCCGTCTACTCCCGGACCCGAGATCCAAACCGCCTCGCCGATTCCGTCCACCTTTCGTCGCGTCCGCCCGCATGACGCCGTGTCGCAAAGAACAGCCCGGTCCGAACTTGCACAAAACAACGACATCAGGTTATCCATGCCCTACAGAAGTTCTGATCTTGGACGGCACAGCCTGCACAAAACGCCGGCATGCCCCAAACCCCGCGCCAAATTCATCAATATGTTCACCTTTTCCCATTCCGGAGGCGCGTCTTGCCTGACGTCGGCCTGGCTGTCCGACAGCTTTCCACAACCCTAACCTTCAGGGAGATTCTCGATGAGCGACAACAGCAAATGCCCGGTCACGGGCAGGACCGCCGCAAAAGTGGCCGGTCGCGGCACCGCGAACCAGGACTGGTGGCCCAACCAGTTGAAACTCCAGATCCTGCACCAGCACTCCACGCTGTCCAACCCCATGGGCGAGACCTTCAACTACAAGGAAGAATTCCAAAAGCTTGATCTGAACGCGATCAAGCAGGATCTCTTCGCCCTGATGACCGACTCCCAGGACTGGTGGCCGGCCGACTGGGGTCACTACGGCGGCCTGTTCATCCGCATGGCCTGGCACAGCGCCGGCACCTACCGCGTCGGCGATGGTCGCGGCGGGGCCGGTTCCGGCAGCCAGCGCCTAGCACCTCTCAACAGCTGGCCGGACAACGTCAACCTGGACAAGGCCCGTCGCTTGCTCTGGCCCATCAAACAGAAATACGGCAAGAAAATCTCCTGGGCCGATCTGATGATTCTGGCCGGCAACTGCGCCCTGGAATCCATGGGCTTCAAGACCTTCGGATTTGCCGGCGGCCGCGAGGACGTCTGGGAACCGGAGCAGGACATCTACTGGGGAGCCGAAGAGGAATGGCTGGCCACCAGCGACAAGCCCGGCAGCCGTTATTCGGGCCAGCGCGACCTCGACAACCCCCTGGCCGCGGTGCAGATGGGCCTCATCTACGTCAACCCGGAAGGCCCGGACGGACAGCCCATTCCGGCCGAATCGGCCCATGACGTGCGCACGACCTTTGCCCGCATGGCCATGAACGACGAGGAAACCGTGGCCCTGGTCGCGGGCGGCCACACCTTCGGCAAATGCCACGGGGCAGGACCGGCCACGCACGTCGGTCCGGAACCGGAAGCCGCGCCCCTGGAGCAGATGGGCCTTGGCTGGAAGAGCAACTTCAAGAGCGGCAAGGGCGGCGACACCATCAGCAGCGGCATCGAGGGCGCCTGGAAACCCAACCCCACCACCTGGGACATGGGCTACCTGAAAGTGCTGTTCAAATATGAATGGGAGCTGCTGAAGAGTCCGGCCGGTGCGTACCAGTGGCTGGCCAAGGATGTGGACGAGGAGGACATGGTCGTCGACGCCCACGATCCGTCGAAAAAAGTCCGGCCGATGATGACCACGGCCGACCTGTCCCTCAAGTTTGACCCTGTCTACGAAAAAATCGCCCGCCGCTATCTGGCCAATCCCGAGGAATTCGCCGACGCCTTTGCCCGGGCCTGGTTCAAGCTGACCCATCGCGACATGGGTCCCCGCTCCCGCTATCTGGGCCCGGAAGTTCCGGCCGAAGAGCTCCTCTGGCAGGACCCGGTGCCGGCCGTGGACCACGCCCTGATAGACGACGCGGACATTGCCCTCTTGAAGCGGAAAGTCCTGGATTCCGGCCTGAGCGTGGCGCAACTGGTGACCACGGCCTGGGCTGCGGCCTCGACCTTCCGAGGCTCGGACAAACGCGGCGGGGCCAATGGCGGGCGTATCCGCCTGGCTCCGCAGAAGGACTGGAAGGTCAATCAGCCGGATCAGCTGCAGGCAGTGCTGGCCAAGCTCGAAGCCATCCGCGCCGACTTCAACGCGGCCCAGACCGGCGGCAAGAAGGTGTCCATGGCCGACCTGATCGTGCTGGCCGGCTGCGCGGGCGTGGAACAGGCCGCGAAAAAGGCCGGTCGGAATCTGACCGTGCCCTTCACGCCGGGACGGACCGATGCCTCCCAGGAACAGACCGACGTTGCGTCCTTTGCCGTGCTCGAACCCGCGGCGGACGGTTTCCGCAACTACCTCAGGGCCAAATTCTCGGTTCCGGCCGAGGACCTGCTGGTCGACAAGGCGCAACTGCTGACCCTGACCGCGCCGGAAATGACCGTGCTGGTCGGGGGTCTGCGCGTGCTGGGCGCCAACTTCGGTCAGTCTGCTCACGGCGTGTTCACCACGCGGCCGGAAACCCTGACCAATGACTTCTTCGTCAACCTGCTGGACATGGGTACGGCCTGGACTCCGGTCAACGAGGACACCTACGAGGGCCGGGACCGCAACAGCGGCGCGCTGAAATGGACCGCGACCCGTGTCGACCTGGTCTTCGGCTCCAACTCGCAGTTACGGGCCATTGCCGAAGTCTACGGCTGCACCGATGGAAGCGAAAAATTCGCGGAAGACTTTGTTGCGGCCTGGACCAAGGTCATGAACCTGGATCGCTTTGACCTGACCTGATTCGCAATCGTCTCGGCGACCGGGCTCCGGAAAACAGCCACGAGCCCGGCCCTTCGCCCCGACCTGTCATAACCGGAGAGCCTGCACACCATGTGGTGTGCAGGCTCTCTGACAAACGGGGCTGGAACAGTCACTGCCCGTGAAATTCAATTCACAAGAGAAACAATCGAAGTCTCGACAAGAACAACAACCAATAACAAAATAACATATTCCTTGTTTCGCTGTATTCTTGAATAAATCAAATTCAAACCCAGGCTGAGCAAAATTGATTTCATCAGAATATTTTTCAAATTATAGGCCGCGATGTCTGAGTCTGGAATCAAAAACAAGAAACAAATCAAAGCGAGCAAGATATAGTCAAGAGAATTCAGCGGAACTCTCTCTGGAGATAAAACCATGCACCCAAAGTACAAAATAGACAATACATAAAAAAGAAAATGAACTGCGTCTGGAGAAATCACAGAAAAAACATAATCCGCATTACTCAATTCACCAAAAACAGAAACGTATACAATACACAAAACCATTGCATAATAGGCATAATCGACAACCAAATGTCTTTGAAAAACGTAGATGAAAAAAAGAATAAACAGCAAAAATCCTGAAAAAAACACAGAATAAAATTGAACATGCTCAATATAGACAAGACTGATGACAAAAAAGAAAGCGTACAGAACGAAGAAGCTTTTCCAAAATATGCAGGACAGGATAAACCTGAGATCAAAGACCCTTTCCTTCAGCGAAAAAAATCGATTCAGTCTTTTTTTAATCGAAAATGAAAAAGAAAAAAACGCCGTATTGTCCTGCTTAGATATATCATTAAGCAAAAATCCAAATGCAATAACGCAAATATACGCCAATAAAACATAATAATCAGAAACATATCGCATCATCAATCCCATGATGATGATGGAAAAATGAAGAATATATATAATCAATACAGCCTGATCCTGTCTGAATCCGACGCGAAGAAACTTGTGGTGCAAATGATTCTTATCAGGCTTGAATGGACTTTTCCCTGATCGAATGCGCTCATGCATAACCATGGCTGTATCCAGAATGGGAGTTCCCAGCAGGAAAAGCGGCAGAACAGGGCTGTATATTGAATTATCCTGAGTCAGAAGAATCAGGCAGACGCCAATGCTGTATCCCAAGAACTGGCTTCCGGTATCGCCCATGAAAACTTCCGCCGGATGTATGTTGAAACGCATAAATCCGATCAATCCGCCGATAACGGCCAGGGCAATGATGATGGGCAAGCCGGAATCCTGAAGATAGCCGAGCAGGGCGCAGGCCAGCAGAATGAGCAAGGCCAGTCCACCGGCCAGCCCATCGAGACCGTCGCTCAGGTTGATGATGTTGATCACGGCAACCAGGAAAAAAACAGTCACAAGGATTGCGGCCGGTCCCAGATGAAACATGACTCCGGGCACAATCTCGCCCAGGCAGCACACATACGAGCCCGAGATCAGGGCAAAAACAAGGGCGGCGGCGATCTGTCCCGCAAATTTGACCCGGTAACTCAGATCGCGAAGGTCATCCCACAACCCAAAAACAAGAATAATCACTGCGCCGCAGAGATAACCAAGCGTTTCCCGGGGCAATGCCATGGTCATGGACAGGGAAACTATGACCGAAATGGCGATGGCCAACCCACCGGTCCGCGGAATGAGGCCGGTGTGCACCTTGCGCGGGTCAGGCTTGTCGACAATGCCGAAGCGCTTGCCCAGTCGAATCCCGACAGGAACCAGCAGGGTGGAGATCAGAAAGGCAATGTAAAAAATAACCAGAGCGTCCATAGAGGTACCGGAAAAGATTACGCAACAGGCACTCGGGCGAATGCGCTTCCGCCATTTTGCTTCCAGCATCCCGCGCCCGCAACCACTACGGCATCAATCTTCGAACACAGGATTGCAACCGTTGGTCTCACCTGCCTGATCTCCAGACAAAACACCAACGGATTTTTTGAACATGGCCCCGTTGACTGCAGTCAACGGGGCCAAAGTGTTTTCAAATGACGCAAATCCATGAGGACGGCCCGGCACCAGGGGGCCGGAGCGGACTGAAACAACGGGCAACGGAGGAGGGAAACGGCAGGCGGAAGTACGGACGACAGTGACGGCGACACAAGGAACATCCCTAATGGGTCGTCTCCACCTCCCGGCCGCCGACCGCCTCGCGCAGAGCGTCCACCTTGCCGCGCAGGTACTGGGCTACCAGATCGCCCATGTCATCACTGCCGGATTTGGTCCGGGCATAGTGGCGCAAGTCGTCCTCCGCCTGTTTTTCCATGCGTTCGGACTCCATGAACATCAGAAAGACCAACCCCAGCGCCGCGTTGTTCTCCACCGTGTTGTCGCAGAGATGCTGCAGCTGGTCGTCGGAAACAGTCTCGAACAGGCGTTCGATGAACTCGTTGATCCACTTGGCGTACAGATCCGGCATCAGATCCGGGATAAGACCTGCCAGACGGACAGCGGCCTCTTCCGTGATATTGGGCATGGTCACCAGGAAGTACTCCATCAGAGCCTCCCGGCGCCGTTCTTCGCTGCTGGAAAACCGGTCCAAAATGACCAGGTAGATGTGGGCCCGCATCCGGGCCTGAGTCAAAACCATACGCGTCTCCTGACAACTAAGTGACACTACGAAAGTTCCGAAAACGCCCGGCCGCCAGAATCCGTGGCCGCAACCCGGGGCGGAGTCTGTGCCGGCTCGGCACGCCCCCTGAACCGGGAAGGCGTGCTCAGAGCCCGAAGGAAGCCAGGCAGGCCGGGTCTTCGTCCACGGCGGCCATGACAATCCGCGCACAGGCCTCGGAATCGGAGGCGGCATGGTGATGCTGGAGATCAAGCCCCAAAAAACGGCAGACATCAGGCAGTTTGGTCGGCCGCAGATTCCACATGTTGCGCGCCAAGTCCACGGTGCAGACAAACGGCAGGCGCGGGACGGACAGCCCGGACGACGCACAGCACGCGCCGAGCACCGACCGGTCAAAGCCGGCGTTGTGCGCGGCCAGAAAGTCCACCCCTTCCAGGAATCCGGCATGTTCGATCCAGAAGTCCCGGAACAGCGGCGCGCCCTTGACGTCGCTCCAGTGTATTCCGTGTACCCGCACGCAAAACGGCGAAAACCGCGATCGCGGCGGCCGGATCAGGGCGTACAGGCTGTCTACGATCCGGCCATTGCACACCTTGGTCAATCCCACGGCGCAGGCGCTGTCCCGCTTGGAATCAGCGGTTTCGAAGTCTATGGCCACAAAGGCCCTGGTCCCGCTCATGTCAGCAAATGCGCGGCAACTGCTCGCCTTCAAGCATGTCCATCAGGCGGGTTCCGCCCAACCCGGTCTGCAAGACCACCTTGCCCGGATGATCGTCCCCGACCTGCCCAATGCGCGTGGCGTGGCGGCCAAGCGGATCGGCCTGCATGATGGCCAGGGCCTGATCCGCCAGTTCCTCCGGCAGGATGCACAAGAATTTGCCTTCATTGGCCAGATAGAGGGGATCGAGACCCAGAAAGGAACATCCCCCGGCCACCTCCGGACGCACCGGAATGGCGTCCTCGAAGATGCGGCATTCCACGCCGGACTGACCGGCAATCTCATTGAGCGTTGTGGCCAGGCCGCCACGGGTGGGATCGCGCAGGACATGGATCTCGGGAATGGCCTCCAGCAGACGCACGATCAGATGATTGAGGGACGCGCAGTCCGAAACCACCGGCGCTTCAAAGGTCAACCCCTCGCGCTGGGACAGAATGGCCAGGCCGTGATCGCCGACAAAGCCGCTGATCAGGATGGCGTCGCCGCGTCGGGCGCGGTGACCGCTGGGCGCCTCCGAAACAAAAACTTCCCCGATGCCGGTGGTGTTGATGAAAATCTTGTCCACCGCGCCCCTGGGCACAACCTTGGTGTCCCCGGTGACCACCAGCACGCCGGCCTCACGGGCAGCCTGGCCCATGGACTCGACGATACGTTCCAGATCGGCCATGGGCAGACCCTCTTCGAGAATGAACCCGCAGGTCAGATACTTGGGCCGGGCGCCGAGCATGGCCACGTCATTGACCGTGCCGTGAACGGCCAGGGCGCCGATATCGCCGCCGGGAAAAAAAATGGGATCAACGGTAAAGGAATCCGTGCTGACGGAGATGGGTCCGGCAACCTCCAGCAGGGCCGCGTCGTCCAGGCGGTTCAGAATCTCGTTGCCCAGATGCTTGAGAAAAAGCTCGCCGATCAGGCGGTGCGAAGCCTTGCCGCCGCTGCCGTAGTCAAGAAGAACCCGTTCCACTGTCATGCAACCCTTCCTTGGAAAACTGCGATGAAAAAGGCTGCCGCTTCCCCGCCGCAACGCAGGAAAACAACAGCTTCAGCCGAGCCGCAGCCGGTTAGATTTTGTATTTGTAATAGGCAGCGCACGAACCTTCGGTTGAAACCATGCACGGACCAACCGGAGCGGCCGGAGTGCAGGCCTTGCCGAAAAGCGGACAACCGTCCGGGGAAAGCTTGCCCTTGAGCACATCGCCGCACCGGCAACCCTTAATCTCGGGCACGTCGCGCAGGGTCAGGCCGAAGACCTCCATGGCGTCGTAGGCGGCATATTCCGCGCGCATCCTGAGGCCGCTGCCGGGAATGAGCCCGATGCCGCGCCACAGGGCGTCTGTTTGCTCAAACACCTCGTTCATGACGGCCATGGCCTTGGGATTGCCCTGATCGGAGACCACGCGGGTGTAGGCGTTGACCACGTCGGCGCGGCCTTCGCGACGCATGGTCACGAACATGTCCAGGGCCTGCAGGATGTCCACGGGCTCGAAACCGGCGACCACGGCCGGAATATTGTGACGCGTGGCCAGAAAGCGATACGGCTCAACCCCGATAATGGCCGAGACATGACCCGGGAGCAAAAATGCCTCGACCCGAAGCTCCGGATCCTGCACCAGCGCGGCCAGGGCCGGCGGAACCAGCTTGTGAAAGCACAGCACCGAAAAATTGGTCAGCCCCTGTTCCCGGGCAATCTTGACCGTGGCCGCGATGGCCGGGGCCGTGGTCTCAAAACCGACCCCCAGAAACACGACCTTGTCAGCCGGATTGTCCGTGGCGATTTTCAGGGCGTCGAACGGGGAATAGACCACCTTGACGCGAGCCCCCTCGGCCTGGGCCGCCTTCAGGGATTTCTTGTCCGGACCGGGCACCCGCATCAGGTCGCCGAACGTGGCGATGATGACATTTTGTCCGGCCAGATCGAGAAAGGCGGCGACCTCGCTGTCGTGGGTCACGCAGACCGGACAGCCCGGACCCGACAGGTGTACGACTTTGGAGGACAGCAGGGAGCGCACGCCGCTGCGAAAAATGGAAACCGTATGGGTCCCGCAGACTTCCATGAAACGCAATTCCCCGTCCAACTCGGCATGGATGCGCTCCAGCAAGGCAGTGCAGAGCTGCGGGTCCTTGAAATTGTCAAATAAGCTCAATGTTCAGCCCTTCCTCGAAAAGTTTCAGGGTTGCGATGGCTTCTTCGCGGTCCAGGCGGCTCAAGGCGAAACCGGCATGGACAATGACGAAATCGCCCACCGCCGGATCCTCGGACACCACGTCCAGGCGGACAATCTGACGTACTCCGCCAACTTGGACTTCCGCGGTTTTTCCATCAATCTTCAAGACTTCCATCGGTATGGCCAGGCACATGGCATCAATCTCCCGCTTTGCTTTTTATCACCGCTGTTGCTAAATCCCTGCCTGTTTTGTGTCAATGAACTCTTCCTTCGGCTTGTCCGCTTCAAGGTTCCCGCCATGACTGTGCATGAAATCCCCCTCGCCCCGATCCGGACTGACCGGCGCGGACAGATCCCCACGGACCACCAATGCCGGCAATGGTGGGACCAGCACGGTATGCTTGAGCACATCAAGCGGCACAGTCTCCTGGTGGCCCGGGTGGCGACAGTCCTGGCCGAATTGGCCGTCATGAGGGGCCGCAACCCCTCGGAGGGAGCACCGGCCGACGACTTTGTCCAATCCGTCCGCGCCGCTGCACTGCTGCACGACCTGGGCAAAACGCACGCCATCGAGCACGGCGGCAATCACAGCCAGATCGGAGCGGCCTGGGTCATGGAATTGACCGCCAATCCGGCCATTGCCCAAGGCGTGATCCACCATGTCCACTGGCCGGGCAGTCCAGACCTGGAACGGCATTTCCTGCCCCTGGCCGTGATCTACGCCGACAAAAGGGTCAAACACGACACCCTGGTCTCTGTGGATGATCGCTACCAAGATCTCATGGACCGTTACGGCAAAAACGAGCGCAGCCGCGTCTGGATCACAAAATCGCGACTGCAATGCATTGAAATAGAAAATCTTTTGAGCTCATTTCTAGGAGAGAACATACATGCGTATCCTTTTGATCGCGGGCGGCTGGTCCGGTGAACGCGAGGTGTCCCTGAGCGGGGCAAGACAGATAGAAAAAAGCATGCAGGCCCTGGGGCACCTTGTCACCCTGTTCGACCCGGCCCGCGACCTGCGGGGCCTGCAGCAGGCCGTTAGCGGTCAGGATTTCGCCTTCATCAATCTGCACGGCTCACCGGGCGAAGACGGCTTGATCCAGAGCCTGTTGGAACGCTGGAACCTTCCCTATCAGGGCGCCGACGCCCGTTCATCCATGCTGGCACTGAACAAGGCCGTTTCCAAACAGATTTTCGAGGCCGCCGGACTGACCACT
This sequence comes from uncultured Desulfovibrionaceae bacterium, assembly GCA_964651415.1. Lineage (GTDB taxonomy): Bacteria > Desulfobacterota > Desulfovibrionia > Desulfovibrionales > Desulfomicrobiaceae > Desulfomicrobium. Next base: position 67,943 of record CAZYZA010000002.1, on the reverse strand, counting down.
GCGGCCTGGGAATTCGTGCCGGCCTGCCATGTCGGCGATTGGCAGCCCCGCATGCCTTTCCCCCTGGTGGTCAAGCCCAACACCGGAGGGTCCAGCCTGGGAGTGGGAATCATCAACACGGCCGAAGAACTGGAAGCCTATCTGGCCATGCCGGAAATCGCCGGGCAGGACCTGCTGGCTGAAGAGATGATCTGCGGAGAGGAAATGACCTGCGGCGTGCTGGACGGGGAAATCCTGCCGCCCATTCTGATCCGCCCCAAACACGGCCGTTTCTTCGACTACGACAGCAAGTACGTGCCGGGCGCGACAGAGGAAATCTGCCCGGCTCCGGTTTCGGCCGAACTGACCGCCCTGTTGCAGAGCATGGCCCGCACGGCCCACGACGCTCTGGGACTGTCCGACTACAGCCGGGCCGACTTCATGGTCACGACCGACGGCACGCCCTATCTGCTGGAGGTCAACACCCTGCCCGGCATGACCAGCACCAGCCTGCTGCCGCAGGAGGCCCACGCCGTGGGACTGTCTTTTGAGCAACTCCTGGCCCGACTCATTGAACTGGGCCTGCGCAAGAAGCGCTGATGGACAGGGCTTCCCGTTCCCGGCTGCCGGCCCTGGCCGGTCTTGTCTACACCGTGGCCGGACTGATCGCCGCGCCCCTGGCCTTTATCTCGGCCCGAATGCGCCAGGGCTGGCGTCAGCGGTTGGGCCTGGAGCTGCCCGGCCCGTGCGAGGTCTGGATTCAGGGAGCATCGGCCGGGGAATGCAACCTCGTTCACAGCCTGATCGACAGGCTGCCCGGTCCGGTGCTGCTGACGACCTGCACCCGGCAGGGCATCGAAGTCCTGGAGAAAATCAGGTCCAAGACCCCGTTCTTTGCCCGCATGTTCCCTCTGGACCTGCCGCCGCTCATGAACTTTGTCCTGGCCAAGGTCCGGCCCAAGGTCGTGGTCCTGCTGGAAACCGAAGTCTGGCCCGGTCTGCTGCTGGCCTGTCGGAACAGAAATATCCCGGTGGTGGTCATCAACGCCCGCATGAGCACCTCGTCTCTGGCCGGCTACCTCCGACTGCGCCCCCTGCTGCGCCTTGTCCCGCCTGCAGCCGTCGGCGCCATCGCTCCGGCCGACGCCATGCGCTTTGACCTGGTTTTCGGGCCCGGCCGTACCACCGTGACCGGCAACATCAAATTCGACCGGTTGTCGGATATGCACCTCCCCCTCGACGCGGCCAATCCCCTGGGGGAAGTCATCTCCCCGGACAGCTGGTTCATCGTCCTCGGCTCGGTGCGCGAAGAGGAAGAACCCCTGGTGCTGGACATGATCCGCCTCGTACTTGAACAAAAACCCCGGGCCGTGCTGGGTCTTTTCCCTCGACACATGCACCGCATCCGGGCCTGGACCGACCTGCTGACCGGGGCCGGGATACCCTGGGCACGCCGCAGCGATCTGACAAAACCGGCCGATCCCGGCTCGGTCATTGTCTGGGACCGCTTCGGCGAGCTGGCCACGGCCTACGCCCTGGCCCGGCGGGCCTTTGTCGGCGGCAGCCTGAAACGGCTGGGCGGGCAGAATTTCCTGGAGCCCCTGGCCCGGGGAACAGCAGCTGTGGTCGGTCCCCATACCCGCAACTTCAGCTGGGTGGGCGACGAGATTTTCCGCGATCTTGTGGTCCGGAACCCGGACATTCACGTCCTGGCCCGCACCCTGACCACGCCCGCCCCTGACCGGCAGGAGATCCGGGACAAGGCCATGGCCTACATCCGTGCCCGGCAGGGAGCCTCGGCCGCATCCATCCCTCTTGTCACCAGACACCTGTCAGGAGACACCCATGAATAACGTTTTCGCCATTGTCCCGGCCCGCTACCAAAGCACCCGCTTTCCGGGCAAGCCCCTGGCCATGATCCATGGCAAACCCATGTTCTGGCATGTCATGCACCGTGCGGCCCTCTGCCCCCTGGTCACCACCGTCGTTCTGGCCACGGATGACGAACGGATTTTCCGGGCCGCCACGGAACTGGACCTGAACGCGGTCATGACCGGATCGGATCACGTCAGCGGCACGGACCGGGTGCTGGAGGCGGCGCGGATACTCGGGGTCGGACCGCAGGACATCGTCGTCAACGTCCAGGGCGACGAACCGGCCCTGGAGGCCGAAATGCTGACGGAACTGATACGGCCGTTCGACGATCCGGCCGTGCAGGTCACGACCCTGGGACGGGTCATCAGTCCGGAGGAAGCCCGGTCGCCGGACCGGGTCAAAATCGTCCGCGCCAGCGACGGCCGGGCCCTCTATTTTTCCCGCGCCCCGGTGCCCTTCACCCGCGAAGGAACTTCAAGCTACCTGGGGCACATCGGCCTCTACGGGCTGCGCATGCCCGTCCTTGAAAAATTCAGCACTTTGGGCGAAAGTCCCCTGGAGCGAGCGGAAAAGCTGGAACAACTCCGATTGCTGGAAGCCGCCATCCCCATCCATGTGGCCCTCACCAGACACGAAAGTCATGGCGTGGACCGCCCTGAAGACCTGCAAATCGTAAGTCAGCTCATGCAAGGAGATTATCATACATGAAAGCTATTCTGGCCCTTGAGGACGGCACCTGGTTCGCCGGTCAGTCCTTTACCGGCCCCGGCGAAGCCGGCGGCGAAGTCATCTTCAACACCGGCATGTCAGGCTACCAGGAAATTCTGACCGATCCGTCGTATTACGGGCAGATGGTCTGCATGACCTATCCGCTGATCGGCAACTACGGCGTCAATCTGGAGGACGTGGAATCCTCGCGCATTCACTGTCCGGCCTTTATAGTCAAGGAATGCTGCAAACAGCCTTCCAACTGGCGATCCAGGGAAAGCCTGCCTGAATACCTCATGCGCCACGGCGTCATGGGCCTGGAAGGCATCGACACCCGGGCGCTGACCCGACACCTGCGCATCCACGGCGCCATGCGCGGCGTCATTTCCACGGCCGACCTGAGCCCCGAGGAACTGACCGCCAAGGCCAAGGCGCTGCCGTCCATGGAAGGCGCCAATCTGGTTGATTTTGTCGCACCCGGGGAAGCCTATCACTGGACCCCCGGCGGCCCGGTGACCGCCCCTGTTGTGGACGGCCTGCCCCAATGGCCGGCGGACTCGGCGGACAAGATGCGAGTGGTCGTCTACGATTACGGCATCAAGTGGAACATCCTGCGCCTGCTCGCGGCGGAAAACCTGTCCATCCTGGCCGTGCCGCCCCTTTTCCCCGTGGAATCGGTCCAAAAGCTCAGTCCCCACGGCGTGTTCCTGTCCAACGGTCCCGGCGACCCGGCCACCTTGACCGAAGCTATCGCCATTATCCGCGCCCTGTGCGACCTGTATCCCGTGGCCGGCATCTGCCTGGGCCACCAGCTGCTGGGCATCGCCCTGGGCGGCACAAGTTTCAAGCTCAAATTCGGCCATCATGGCATCAACCATCCAGTCCGGGACGATATTACCAGAAAGATCGAAATTTCTTCACAAAACCACGGCTTTTGCGTAGACATCTCACGTCTGGATTTTCTGGAGCAGACCCATCTCAACCTGAACGACCAGACCCTGGAAGGCTTCCGGCACCGGACCAAGCCCATATTCAGCGTCCAGCATCATCCGGAAGCCGGGCCCGGCCCGCACGACAGCCAGTACTTCTTTGCCCGTTTCCGGCGCATGCTCGAAACCGGCCAGGTTCAATAACCCCAACCGCGTCCCGCCAAGGAGCCCCCATGTCCGCAGATATTCTCAAGGCCAAAAAACAGCTCGGAGAAGTCAACATGTTGCTCAAACAGGGAAAGCTCCTGGCGGCCGTGGCCAACCTGCATGAGTCCGTGGGCTTTATCCTCAAGGCCCAACTGATGAAGCACGAAATGCAGAGCTTTACCGAGGCCCTGGACAAGGCAGCCTACCTGCTGTCCAATGATCGCGGCCTGCAGAAAATCTATCCCCTGCAAATCAGATACAAACCCGGCGAGGAACGAGAACTTCACTCCAGCCTGTACGCCCTGCTTGGATTCCTGCAGGACAATCTGGCCGAAGAAGCCAACTCGCACCTGGCGGCCCTGGCCGAATTCCGCAACAATCAGCTGGCTCTGGCCCGTACACTGCTGCAACAGGACGAAACCACCAAGGCCCAGCAGGTCTGCAACCGCCTGATCGACGCGGCCCGGACCGACACCGAACTGAAAATCACGGTGGCCGACATCTTTCTGGAATTCGGAAAATACGACGAAGCCCTGGAGTATCTGAAGGCGGCCTACCAGGACAACCCGGAGTCGGCCCATGTCTTCAACAAACTGGGCATGGTCCTGCGCAAGTCCGGCCGGCTGGAAGAAGCGGAAAAATTTTACATTCAGGCGCTGGAACGGCAGGCCCACGACGAAGTGATCTATTTCAACCTGGGGCGGGTCTATCTGGACATGAAGCTCTGGAAAAAAGCCATTTCCGCCGCCGACCGCGCCCTGGCCATCAACGCTGAATTCGCGGAAGCCCGAAAAATGAAGCTGTTTGCCGCCAAACAGATGGACAACTAGCTCGCCCGGCCCTTCACGGCTGTTGCGGCCCAGCCTGCTCCGCCGCAACCTCCTCCAGAATCCCCAGCGTCGCAGCGACCGAGGCCCGCAAGGCAGGATCCCCTTCAGCGGCCCGGTCAAGCCATTTCCAAGCATCCTCCCACTGTCCTTCCCGCCAGGCGACAAGCCCCAGGGCCTGCATGGCCTGTCTGCTTCCGGCCCCCTTGCCCGCAACCAGCCCCTGGTACACGGCCCGGGCCTCCTCGGTCCTGCCCAGTCGCAGCAGCAGACTGCCCTTGTCCAGCAAACGCTCGGCACTTGGCTCTTGCGCCAGAGCCCGGTCAACAACCGCCAACGCCTGGGCCAGGTTTCCGGACATGACCAGGCCATGGATCAGGCGATCCTGATCCGCGCCTGTTGTCGGGACCAAGAGCAGCCTGTCCGTTCCGAGTAAAGGCGCGCCCATGTCCGCCACCTGCCGAAACAATTCCCGCGCGCCGACCGTGTCGGCAGGCCCGAGTCTGAAGGCAATGATCCGGGCCGCGGCAGCCTTGTCCACCTGTTCGCGGCCCTGGTAGGCGTGGGCCACAAGCTCCCACATTTCCCTGTCTTCAGGAAAACGCTTCAAGCCCTGCAGCAGGAGATCCTCGGCCTGCTTGAATTCGCGGTGAGCGAGAAAGGCCTGACCGGCAAAAACAAACCAGTCCCTCTTGGCGTCGCCGCGTTGCAGCACCGGGGCCAAGGCCGCAGCGGCCGTGAGTCCGTCCCCCTGCCCCGCCAGCAACCCGGCGGCACTGACCGCCAGTTCGGGCCGCGTTCCCGCGCTCAGACTGTAGGCGTCAAGAAATGTCTGCGCCGCAGCAAGGTTCTGCCCGGAACGGGCCTGGGCCTCCCCAAGGCTGACGGCGATGGACAGATTGTCCGGATACATGGTTCGCCCGTTGGCCAGCAGGTCCGCCGCCTGTGCGGCCTTTCCGGCCCGCAGCAACACGAATCCCCCCAATTCAAAAGCATAGGCATGCTTTGCTCCCGGACGGAGAAAAAACTGATCCAGCAGTTGCTGCGCCGCGTCCAGCCGACCGCCCTCGGCATAGGCGCGCACCCGGGAAAGAACCGCGTGGTCCTCGGCAGAAAGCGCTGACGCGGCATGGACAGAGCCGCATGCAAGCCAGGCGGCCATGCACCAGGCAAGCAGCTGCCATTGCCACCACGGGCGGGAATGACGCGGCAGAGATTGGGGCACGAGTTCAGGCATGAGATTTTCAGCCTATCTGGACCGGGAAAAGGTAAACGGCTGATCCGCCATGCATGCCACGGCCTGGCCGTTCTTTTTGCACGGCACGAATCTCCAGCGCAACACAGCGGCGACGGCCGCATCGGCAAATGGCTTCAGCTCATCGCTCGCGTCCAAAGGCCGGGCATCGGTCACCTCGCCGTCCGCCCCGATGGTCACCCGCACCAGAACCCGCGTCTGGCCGGCCACGACCCCGTCACGCAAGGGATATCTGGGGGCCGGCGCAAACAACGGACGAGGACCCTCATCGACCTCACCCAGGGTCAGCGCGCCGCCGGACGACGCAACCGCCGGCGCGACGGGCGGCAATGCCGGCAAGCCGGCGGACGGCAGCGACACAGCCAGGGAGGGTGTGGCCGCAAGACTGGGCGGGGCCGGCTGAAAATCAAGCCGTGGCATCTGCAGGGGCGGAGTCCGGATGGCCACAAGGGGTTCGAGCGGCCGCACAGCCGGGGGGGCTTCGGCCGTGGCGAGAGGCTTTTCAACGTCGTGCGCCCTGTCCTGCGGCACGGTGGTGATGCGCACCGCGCCATAAAGCGGTTCCCTGGCCGGTGTTGATCGGGAAGCGGTTCCGGCCAGCAGAAACAGAAAAATGCAGATCGTGACCAACATACCACCCGCGACGGCAGCGGCCGTGCGGCGATGATCATTCATTGCGGCTTCCGGGTGGCGACACTGACCTCTCCTGCTCCGGCCTGGCGGCAAAGATCCAGCACCTCGACCAGAACTCCGGCGCTGGCCCGCACATCGGCCGCCACCACCCCCAGATCGGGCTGTCCCATCACAAGATCCCGGACCCGCGTGCCGATCAGGCGGATATCCACGACGCGGCCTTCGATCCACAACCGGTTATCGGCGTCAACCGCGATGACCAGTTGCACGGGCTGAACCTGGGCCGTCATGGCCGACGGACGTTCGACCTCAACTCCGGGCTCACGGATAAAACTCGCTGAAACAATGAAAAAAATGAGCAGGATGAAGACCATGTCGAGCATGGGCGTCAGATCCATGTTGTTGAAGCTCTCCAAGCGCTGTCTGTACCGGGATTCTCTCATGCTCCGCTCCGACGCAGAGCCGAGGCCCGCAGTCTGTCTCGCAGCTTCTGAACCTTGCGGAACAAGATCCCTCCGGCAAGAAGGCTGGGTATGGAAACCAGCAGGCCGCCCTGGGTTGTGATCAGTGCTTCGGAAATGCCGGCCCCAAGAGCCGCCGCGTCTCCCCCGCCGACGGAGGCCAGGGTTTTGAAGGTCGTGATCGTCCCTTCCACCGTGCCCAGAAGGCCCAAAACCGGGGCCAGTGAAGCCAGGATCAGCACGGTGGACACATTGGCCGCCATGGCATGCACCACGGTTTCGACACGGGCGTGGACAACTCTGCGCTGCACGCGCCGACTGACCGCAAGCCCACCCCGGTCGCCGACCTCGTCGTTTCCGGCAAGAATCCATTGGGGAAAAAGCAGCGCGTTTCGGCACTGGTAGACATGGATGGCGGTGGCGATAATCAGCGCCCAGACCCAGACGGAGACGATTCCAAGCACCACAAGAACAGGGCCGCCGGCCGTCAGAACGTCCAGGCCGCCGCGCAGGACCTCCGTCATGGCCGGGCCTCCCGGCCGGCGGAGATAACGGCCGCCCCGGCCACTTCCATGTCCAGCACCACCGCGCTGACCCGTCGGCTGAGAAAATGATGACACAACAGCAGCGGGATGGCGACGATGAGTCCCATTTCCGTGGTCAGCAAAGCTTCGGAGATGCCGGAGGAAAGGAGCTTGGGGTCGCCGTTGCCGTGCACGGCGATGACGCGAAAGGTCTGTATGATTCCGGAAACCGTGCCCAGCAGGCCGAGCAGGGGCGCAACAGCGGCCATGACCCGCAGGGTTTGCAGAAATCTTTCCAACCGGGGCAACTCCGCCAGCACGGCCTCTTCCATCCGCATTTCCAGTTTCTCGGCAGAAGCCGGGCCATCGGCCAGCATGTAGTCGACAACGCGCCGGGCCGGGCAGTTCCGCCCCGGGACCGCCTTGCCGCGACCCGTTCCGGCATGCTTCCGATCTGCCAGACGAACACCTCCCAGGACCACGCACCGCTCCAAGATCAAAACCAGGCCGATCAGGCCGATGAACAGGATGGGCCAGATAAACCGGCCGCCCTGTTCCAAGCGCGAAAGCAGCGTGCGCTGTTCCAGGGGTTTGGCCGGCACGGCCCCGGCCGAAAAATCAAGCGGCAAGCGCTGTACGTCGGCCATGGCCGCCCGAATGGCCTCCAGTTCCCGGCCCTCAGACCGTCGGGGAGCGGCCCGCAACATCCCGCTGCCGGCCGACGGCAGCAAAAATCCTCCGCCATGCCCGTCGGCATAGACGGCCTGAAACGAACCAAGTCGCAACACGGTCGCGTTCAGCACCGAGCCGTCATGATCGACAATCTGTTCCCGGCGGCGGACAACCCGGCCACTGGCGTCGATGGCCTCTTCCAGCAGCAGAAGAAGGTCGGCCACATCGTCAAGACCGGGAAAAGCATCCTGCCGGGCCAATTCCCGGACCCGCTCCGATCCGGTTCCGGACAAGGCCAGCACCGAAGACAAAAGCTCATCCTGCAGCATGCGGGCATTGGCGGCCACCACGGATTGAACCAGTTCTGCCCCGTCGCCCTGGTCGGCGTTCTGCCCAACCAAGTCGGCATCCGCCTGCCGCAGGACGCGCAACTGCTCTTCCAGTTCCTGGGCGCGGGACCTGGACCGGGCCGCCGTTTCCCTTACGGCGGCCAACTCCTCCTGCAGACGTTTTTTTTCAGCCTCCTGAGCCGCAGCTCCCCGGGCCAAGAGCTCGGCGGTCCTGGCTTTTGCCTCTGTCGCCTCGGCCGCAATGTCCTGCAGACCCGACCCACTGCGGGGGCCATCCTGGGCCGGGACGGGCAGGGCCGACAGAAAGGCGACCAGCACTGTCGCAATGACCGTCAGAGCCAGCCGCCGGCTCACGGATTTACCTCCGGAGCAGCCACGGCCGCGTCAACAGGTAGGATGGGCAGGGTGCGCGGCTGTTTTTTCTCCAGTTCGTCCACGATTGCGGCGACCTGCCGACCGGCAACATCATCCAGGGCGACAAAGCCGTGCTCGCGGGTCCAACGCCAGGCCTGACTGCCGTCAAGGGCCACGGCATACAAACCGACCCGCCCGGCGCGCACAAGGTTCACGGCCCGGGGAACGCCATCCAGCATCTCCATGCCCTGCGCGAGCTGCCTGTCGCGGCCGTAGGTCAGCTCAGCCTGCATGGCGTCCAGCACGCGACGCAGTTTCTCCGCGCCGCTCAGCTCGTAATCCGCCAGACTCGATCGCAAAAAATCCAGACGACGGGCGCGTTCTTCGCGTAAAAAAGGCACGTCCGCAGCAAGACCGGCCTGCAGACGCACGACCACGTCGGTCAACAATTCGTGCAGTCCAGCCTCCAGGCGCTGCGCGTCCTCAAGAGCGGCTTTGCGTTCGGCGACTCTGGCCTCGGCGGTGCGGACATAGAGGGCAAACATCTCCGCCTGCCGGCCATACCAGGCTTCTTCCAGCCGGGCCTGGCGAATCTCTTCCTCCAGTCGGAGCCGTTCGCGCTCCCATTGTTCGCCCCTGGCCTGGGCGGTGCGCTCGGCGGCAATGGTCGAGGCAATGGTGTCGAGCACGGCCGCAGGCAATGGCTTTTCCGCAGCCATGACCGCCAGGCCGGGCAAGGCAAGGCCGACCAGAAAGGCCGCGATCCTCATGGCTTTGCGCGCAGATTCTGAAAAAGCCGTGATTGACCTCTGTTTTCTGTCCGCCACTATTCTCATGACGCTCAAAACTCGCAACGCAGACCCGCGTAGTAGGTCCGTCCGCGGACGGAGTGTCCCTCAACAACGCCGGAATGTGCGTCCGAAGCAAAGATGTTGGTGATGTCCAAAAGCATGCTCATGGTCAAAAGTTCCGTTCTCAAGGCATCGTATTCCAAAGAAACATCCGAAACCAGCCCGCCGGAGATGACGCCCTTGGTGTAGGCGTCCTGATACTCGCCCTGGGCGTTGAGCCATTGCGCGCTTGGGGTCGTCTTTTTGGAGGCCGTGGTGCCGTACGGGGTTTCATCGGCCGGGCGCTCGTCTTTTTTCAGACCGGTGGTCGAATCCCGCCAACGCGAAACGGAATTGATCCGCAAGCGATCATCCCAGAAGCTGCCCAGCCACGAAAACGTGACCACCGTGGGCGCGTTGTAATCCTCGGCCGGCAGATCGCTGCGGCTCATGCTCGCCCCGTCGTAATACACCCGGTCGTAGTTGTACGCATAGCCGCCGCTGAAGCGGTTGACCACCTCGTCACTGTCAAAAGCGCCGTTAAACGTCTTGGTCCTGGATTGGGTCACTCCCAGGGAAAACGTATGCGCCCCGAAACGTTCAAAGGCATAGGATCTCCCCACCGTGAACGTCAGGCCGTCGTAGACGCTTTTGCCGTCGTTGGTCAGTTCGTAGAGCTCGCCGTCCCGCGTTTTGCTGATGACCTGTTTTTTATGGTCCCGGTGCACATATTCCAATCCGTAATCAAAACCCAGCGCGGTTCCGAGCAGCCCTCCCGCAAGTTCGTCGGAATAGGGTGTCTCCAGGCCTTTGGCGGAATAGCTTCTGTCCTTGCCATTAATATATTTCACTTCGCCTGATTTGCGGTTCGTGCTTTTGGTCACAAACGGCCTGTAGCGGTCAAACGCGTAGGCCCGCAACTGGCCGCCGTAATAGCGGTTCGCGCCGCCGGTCAGCCGCAGCATCCCGTCCCCCATGGTGTCCCACTCAGCCCGAAAACGGGGGGCAAGATCGACGTTGTGCGAAAAATCCTCGTAATCCAGCCGCAGGCCCGGAAAAAGGGACAGACGCTTCCAGCGCGCCTCGGCCTGCCCGTACCAGCCAACCGTGTTCAGGGTTTTGGTCTGATCGATTTCCTCGTACTCGGTTTCCGTAATGGTTCCGGCAGTGAAGCCTTCCATCCGGGCCATCTCATTCCACATGTTCGTGGTCGCATGGCTGATGTCCACCCCGCCGGCCAGGATCCACAGCCATTCCCCGCCATCCAGTTCATGCGTCTCGTAATCCAGGCGGACTTGCGAGCTTCGATTGCGGGTAGTGGCATCGCCCAGGCCGCCGCTTTGGAACGCAGGCGACTGCGTGGTGTCGCTGTACCAGACATTGCTGTCGTAATCGCGGCTGTATCCGTTGGCGGCAAAAGAAACGCCGCCGGTCCACACGCCCATGTCCGTAATCCAGACGGCCTCGGAGCCCAGACGGTAGGATTCGTTCTCAACCCGCCAGTCGCTGTCCAGCCAGCCGGACTTCCAGCGCTCCTCGGAGTACGGGGCGTAGGTCAGATCCAGAGTCATCCGGAAAGAATCATCGGGCGAGTACAAGATCTTGCCGAATACATTGTCATTGGTCCGGTACTGGTCCTTGTCGACAAACTCGCCGGATTCTTTTTTCTGCAGCGGGATGGTTGACTGCTTGCGGGATGCCGCCAGCAACACGGCCCAGGCGTCCGAAACAGGGCCGTCCACGGACGCGTAGACGGTGCTCGTCCTGTACTTGGGCTGGTTGTCCGGCGTGTCGGAATCATGGTCCACCCCCCGCAACCGGGACCATTCACTGCGGGTATGACGGCCCGAGACCACTCCGCCCCAGCGATCCGTACGCGGATCCGCAAGCCGGGCATCGACCACACCGCCGACAAAATTGCCGTATTTTGCCGGGACGTTGCTGGAATAAACGGTCACGGAATCGATCAGACTGGTATCGTAAAAAATGGTCTGATCCCCTCCGTTCACCTCCAGATTGCTCCTGTTCACGGTTTCACCCGCGCCAAGCCCCGAAGGATTGAGGGTGTTGGTGATACTCATGCCGTTGATCAGAAAACTGTTTTCATACGGCTTGGCCCCGGCGATGGACACCCGGGGCGGCCGGATCTCGCCTGCGGTCAGACTGGAGAAGGAATCATTGGCAAACTGCACGTTGGACTGCCCCTTGAGGGCCTCGGTGATGGATCCGCTGTGCGACGGCAGCGACTGCAACTGCCGATCGGCAATGGTGTCGGAGCCGGGCCGACGCTCCTGCTCCGTCACGTCCACGACCTCCAGCTGATGAACCACTGTCGCGTTGGACTGGGTGGCGTCGACAGGCAAAGATGTGCCCGCCCCTTCGGCCCGAACATGATCCGCCACGACGAAAAAAAACACCAGACACCCCAAAAAAGCATTCACGATCATGACCACGCATCTCCTCCCAAACACATCCTGCGCCCAACCGGCAAGCCGACCGGACAAACATTTGACGTAGGATTTCCAAGTTTCACGCATCATCTGGCCCCAAAAGCCGAGAAGCCCACAGCTCCCCCGCCGTCCCTGTGTTTTGCTATCATTGTCCCATACGGTTTACCACTGTATAAATTCGTTTTAAAATCAAAATGATACAATGAAAAATCAGACACCGTGCCCAAAACGCCGCTGTCAGACAATCTGCAGTGGACACGGTGCCGGCATGCAAGCGCAACGCACTCTTTTCACATGCTTCTCTTTTCACGGCCCGGCTGCTAGAAAACCCCGTTCACTGCAGACAAACCAGCGCGAGGATTTCATGAACATCGGACCCTACACCTTTCAGGAATTCAAGGAC
>CAZYZA010000002.1:0-55386 GCA_964651415.1 uncultured Desulfovibrionaceae bacterium | reverse complement strand
CCAGCGCGAGGATTTCATGAACATCGGACCCTACACCTTTCAGGAATTCAAGGACAAAGCCGCGGCCTTTCACGGCTACCCGGCCCCGGGCCTGTTGATCGGCGGCTACATGGTCGAAATGGCCAAGGCCGCCCTGCCCGCCGGCATTCTGTTCGAGGCCGTGGTCGAGAGCAAAAAATGCCTGCCCGACGCCGTACAGCTGCTGACCCTGTGCAGCACCGGCAACGGCTGGATGAAGATCGTCAACCTCGGCCGTTACGCGGTCAGCCTCTTTGACAAATACAGCGGTGAAGGAGTGCGGGTCAGCGTCGACCTTGACCAGCTCACTCGCTGGCCCCAGATCCGGGGATGGTTTCTGAAGCTTGTGCCCAAAAAGGACCAGGACACCGAAGAGCTGTTCCGGGAGATCGAGGCCGCCGGCGATTCCATTCTGCGCCTGGAAAAGATCACCGTGCACCAGCGCCTGCTGGGCCACAGCCACATGACCCGCATCGAGGCCTGCCCGGTCTGCCGGGAGGCCTATCCGATCAGCGACGGCGCCATCTGCCGGGGCTGCCAGGGCGAAGCGCCCTACATCTCATCCCGCCCGGCCCAGGACTGCGACCGCCCCCGGCCCAAGCCGGTACCCGTGGCCGAGGCCGTGGGCCGCAAGGCCCTGCACGACATGACCCGCATCGAACCCGGCCAGAGCAAGGGGCCGGAATTCCTGGCCGGTCAGACCATCACGGCCGGAGATGTCTGCCGGTTGCAGCAGATGGGCCGCAACACGGTTTTTGTTCAGGACGAAACCCTGCCCGACAGCCTCTTTGTCCACGAAAACGACGCGGCCCTGGCTTTTGCCCGGCGCATGGCCGGACCGGGCATCAAGTGCTCCGGGGAGCCGCGCGAAGGCAAGATCGACTTTCATGCCGAGCACTCCGGCCTGCTGCAGATCGACCTGCAGGCCTTGGAGCGCTTCAATCTGACCCCCAACGTCATGTGCGCCACCCGTCAACAGCACGCCCTGGTCGAAGCGGACCGGCTGGTCGGCGGTACCCGCGCCATCCCGCTTTTCCTGACCCGCGACAACTTCAGCCGCGCCCTGAGCGCCCTGGGGGACGGCCCGCTGATCTCGGTCCTGCCTCTGCGTCAGGCCAGGGTCGGCGTGCTGGTCACCGGAACCGAAGTGTTCCAGGGACTGATCGAGGACCGTTTTGCGCCCATCATCCGCGCCAAAGTCGAAGCTCTGGGATCATCCGTTGTCGGCGAGGACATTGTTCCCGACGACCGTCAGGCCATTGCCGACGGGGTCATGAAACTGCTGAACCTGGGGGCGGACCTCATCGTGACCACGGCCGGTCTGTCCGTTGATCCCGACGACGTGACCCGCAAGGGCCTGGAAGACGCCGGTCTGACCGAAGCCCTGCACGGCGTGCCGCTCCTGCCCGGAGCCATGACCCTGATCGGCCGCATGGGCAGCGCCCAGGTGCTGGGCGTGCCGGCCTGCGCCCTGTTTTTCAAAACCACCAGTCTGGACGTGCTGCTGCCCCGCCTGCTGGCCGGCGCGCCCATCACCCGACGGGACCTGGCCCGGCTGGCCGAAGGCGGACTGTGCCTGCAGTGCAACACCTGCACCTATCCCAAATGTACCTTTGCCAAATAGATCGACGTTGCAAAAACGCCACAGTGACCAATTTCCTGAGTTCAGCCCGCTGAAACAAGACATCCCCGCCAGTCCATAAGAGTCTGGCGGGGATGTCTGCGGACAAAAGAGCGCAGCCCACTTCGGTCCTTGCGGCACGGCCGATCATCGATTATCGAAACCACCTTCAACTCCGGAGGTATCCCATGATCAGCCTGGACCAACTCGTTCTCTTCAGCCTGACGTCCATTGTCCTCATCTTCACGCCGGGCCCGGACATCATCTATGTCCTGACCCGGGGCGTGGCCCAGGGACGGACCGCGGCCCTGGCCGCTGCCGCCGGCTTCAGCCTGGGCAACATCGGCCACACCCTGCTGGCGGTGTGCGGCCTGTCGGCCATCCTGGCCTCATCGGCCACGGCCTTCACCCTGATCAAAATCGCCGGCGGACTGTATCTGATCTATATCGGCGTCAAACTCTGGCGGGCCGATCCCCGCCTGACCCTGTCGCCGGCCGGAGAGCACAAGACCGCCCGACTCATTTTCCGTCAGTCCATTCTGGCCAACCTGCTCAATCCCAAGGTCGCGGTCTTTTTCCTGGCCTTTTTCCCGCAGTTTGTCCGCCCGTCTCAGGGTAGTCCGGCTCTGCAGATGCTGATCCTCGGACTGACTTTTGTCGTCCTGACCATGATCTGCTTCGGATTGGTCGCCCTGGGCGCGGGCCTGCTCAATGCGCGGCTTGCGGCCCGCCCGACGGTTTCGGCCTGGCTGCACAAGGGAGCCGGGGCCATCCTCATGCTGCTCGGCCTGCGCCTGGTCTGGGCTGACCGCTGAAGCTGCCAGTCATGACAGAACGAGGTCAAGCACTTGGCCAACGCGCTCAGCCGCCCGCGACGATCATGTCCCGCAAATAATAGCTGGCAATGGAAAAATAGATCAACACGCCGCCCATGTCCGCAATGGACGTGATCAGCGGCGCGCTGGCCGTGGCCGGATCCATTTTCATCTTGCTGAGCAAAAAGGGAAACGACATGCCCACCAGACTGCCGAAAAGCACCGTGCAGATCATGGTCATCGCCACCACGACCGCCACTTCGGGCCCGGCCCGGAACACGCCGATCACCGATACCGCCAGGGCCATGCAGACCCCAAGAACGCAGGACACAAGCACTTCCCGCCCAAGCAGATGGAACCAGTCCCGGAGTTGCGCATGGCCTGTCGCCAACGCCCTGACCATCAATGTCGCGGCCTGACTGCCGGCATTGCCCCCGCTGTCGATCAAAAGCGGCAGGAAGAAAACCAAGGAGACCACGGCGTTGATCGTGTCTTCAAAATAGGCGATCCCTGCTCCGGAAAAAATATTCATGAACACAAGGACCAGCAGCCAGGGTAATCTTTTCCTGATCATGAGGCCGTAAGGAGCCTCGCGCATGTTGATGTTGCCCAGATCCGCGGGTCCTTTGTGGGACACGCCGCCCATGCGATGAAAATCCTCCGTGCTTTCCTGAATCATGACATCCTGCACGTCGTCAAAGGTGACGATGCCGGCCAATGCATCGTTGCCGTTGATGACGGGGATGGCCAGCAGGTCGTACTTGTTGAGCTTTCGGGCCACCACTTCCTGATCGTCCCCGACGCGGACAAAAACCGGACTTGGTTTCATGATCTCTCCGACCGTGAGTTCCGGCCGCGCGATGATCAATTTCGACAAGCTGACCACGCCGATCAGTCTGCGTTGGGAATCAATGACATACAGGCAATAGACGGTCTCTTTCTCGGACGCTTCAATGCGCAGCTTGTCCAGGGCTTGCTGTACGGAAAGGTCCGGCGAGAACGCGGCATAGTCCGACGACATGATACTTCCGGCCGTTCCTTCCGGATACGCCGAGAGCTTGAGGATGTCGTCCCGCTCCACCTGATCCAGGGTGGGCAGGAGTTTCGCCTTTGTGTCCTCATCCAGGTCCTTGAACAGATCGGCGCGATCATCCGAAGGCATGTGCGCGATGATGCCTGTCCGAGCTTCGATCGAAAGAAACTGAAACAGCTCTTGCTGGTCTTCGCTGCCCAAACGGCAGACAACTTCCGCAGCCGCCTCCTCGCCGATGGCAAGCAAAATGCGCACTTGATCAGTGAGCGGGAATAAATGCAGATGTGCGGCCAGGTCTTCCGGGTGGAGATCCAGGCAGAAAGCGCGGAGTTCCTCCATCCTGTCGGAAGTCAAAAAATTCTGAAGCGTGGAAAAAATAACGGAAGTTTTCATGATTCGTCTCCTTCGGAACCCGTGCGGGAGCGAACCATGAACGACTCAGATCATGACACTGACATGACGAGAATACGTTGCGGGCAGTTCGGCACCCGGCTGCGGGGATTATCGTTCACGACCGGATCGACGCTGCGTCCGGGCAAACAGATGATAAAACTCGGGCCATCTTCCATATGGGCAAAACTCCGGTTGCTGGTTTTCGATCACGAGTACGGGTCAAAGGGCGCAACAAAATGCAGATGCGTCGCGCTGGGCAGCAAAAAACGACGCAAAACGACAACTCGTTGGGATACTTGAGTGAGCATGGTCCACCTGCCAGAGCGCCGAAGCTCCGCCGGTGGCTCCGGAATCAGAAGCGAACGGGGCGGGAGAGTCGGGCAGTAATAATTTCGATACAATTCAGCGATCCGGGATCGCAACTGTCGCCAGAATCCACAATAATCTCCTGGGATTGTCCCCGCACATCGGCGGGCGTCCAAAAAATGCGCGTAACGCTTAACCCAAACCACAACAGAGGACAAGATTTTTTCATCTGCCCCCCGGACCCGCCGCCTTTACGCGCGGCCTGACCGCCGAAAAAAGCCGTCTGTTTCGTTGCAGTTGGACGCAAAATCACATAACTGAGCCCCAAGTTTCCAACCAACAGCCAAAGACTTCAACCAAACAGGACGGATCATGATTTTCAACAACATCCGCATGAAACCCAAACTCCTGTTTCTCTTTATCATGACCGGCATCGTGCCGCTGGGCATCGTGGCCCTGATCGGCAGTCTCTCCGCTTCCAGGGCCCTCCAGGACCTGGCCTTCGACCAGCTGAGCACCATCCAGACCATCAAGCGCGACAAGCTGCAGACGGTTCTTGACGAACGCATCAACGGCTTGAAACTTCTGGCAAATTTCCGTCAGACCCAGCAAGCGCTGGATGATTTCAACAGACTGCACCTGGATGACGGGGACAAAGTGCCCTATCCGGTCGCCAGCGCGGAATATCAGAGAATCCATGGAAAATACGATTCCCAGTTCAAGCAGTACATCGCGGCCAACGGTTTCGCCGATCTCTACATCATGGACCGCAGTCACGGCCAGATCATGTACGCCGCCGGCCAGGGCCAGGAGCTGGGCACCAGCGTGACCCGCGGACGATTCCAGCACACGGCCCTGGCCCGGGTGTGGGACAAGGTTGTTCAGGACGGCGACGTGGCTTTCGCCGACTTCGAACCCTACGAGCCGGACCAGTACCGCCAGGCCGCGTTCCTGGGATACCCCTTGCGCGACTATCAGGGCACCCTGACCGGGGTCATTGTCGTGCGACTTTCGGCCCAGTTCGTGAACCAGATCATGCCGTCGCGACAGGGCCTCGGTGAAACCGGCGAATCCTACCTCCTGCGCTGGTACGAGCATGAACGCCGCTTTGAACTGCGCAGCGATCTCCAGACCATGGGGCAGGGACGCTACGTCATCGGCTACACCCTTGAACGGACCCTGGCCTACTGGCACGACGCCCTGGACCGAGGCTTTGACGGCGGCCGGGGCGTTTACTCGGACAGCGCCGGCAACCGCGTGCTGGTGGCCTTCAACACCATGGATATTCTGGGCACCAAATGGATGCTCATTTCCAAGATCGACCGTCTGGAAGTCCTGAGTCCCATCTGGACTTTTTTGCTGGTTATTTCCGCCACCGGAGTTCTGCTGGCGGCCATGATCGCCCCCGGGGCCTACGGACTGGCCCGGCGCATCAGCCAACCCCTGGAGCAAGGCGTGCAGTTTGCCGAGGCCATCTCGGCCGGGGATCTCAAAGCCCGCCTGGAGCTTCGTCAGAACGACGAACTGGGCATGCTGGCCAAGGCCTTGAACCGCATGGCCCGCAATCTGCGCGATTCAAACTGGCTGAGCCAGGGTAAAACCGGACTGGACGACACCTTGCGCGGCGAACACAGCCCGGCCGAACTGGCCAGGCTGTTTATCACTTTTACCTGCAAGCACCTGGGATGCCCCATGGGGCTTTTCTTTCTGCACGAGGAGGGTGAGCTGGTACTGACCGCATCCTATGCCTTTACCAACCGCAAGGGGCAGTTCTCCCGCTTCCGCCTCGGTGACGGTCTGGTGGGTCAGGCCGCCCTGGAAAAGGAAATTTTGACCTTCTCGCGCCTGGCCGAGGACGCTCCCGCCTACAACCAGGGCGTGGAGGAAAAGATTCCGGCCTTTTTCCTGGCCGCGCCCCTGTACCTGGACGACAAGCTGGTCGGGGCCTTCCTGCTGGCTTCGGAACACGATTTTTCAACCCTGCAGCGTCAGTTCATCGGCGAAACCATGACCAGTACGGCCATTGTTTTCGACATGGCCACATCGCGCGGAACCATCGCCGAACTCCTGCGCCAGGCCCAGGAGCAGCAGGAAATGCTGCGTGTGGCCAACGAGGAACTGGAAGAACAGACCAACATGCTCAAAGCGTCCCAGGCCGAACTGCAGGCCCAGCAGGAAGAGTTGCAGGTCACCAACGAGGAGTTGGCCGAGCAGACCAACGCGCTGCGCCAATCAGAGCGCCGCCTGCAGGAACAGCAGGACGAACTGCGGTCCGTCAACGACAAGCTGGGCGAACGCGCCCAGGAACTGGAAGAGCAGAAAGTGGCCATCCGCCGCAAGAACAAGGAACTGCTGCGCGCCCAGGAGCAGCTCAAGCTCAAGGCACAGGAACTTGAAATCGCGAGCAAATACAAATCCGAATTTCTGGCCAACATGTCCCACGAACTGCGCACCCCGCTCAATTCCATCCTGATCCTCTCCCAGCTTTTGTCCCGCAACAAAGAGGAAAACCTGAGCGCGCGACAGGTGGAGTCGGCCAAGGCGATCCACTCGTCGGGCACGGATCTGCTGCGGCTCATCAACGAAATCCTCGACCTGTCCAAGGTCGAAGCCGGCAAAGTCGAACTGCACCTGGACAGGATGCCTCTGACGACCATGATCGCCGACCTGCAGCGCGTCTTCAAAGGCATCGCGGCGGACAAGGGCGTGGCCTTCCTGGTGGAAAAGGAGGACGGCTTGCCGGAAGCCCTGGTCACCGACGCGCACCGCCTGCAGCAGATCCTGCGCAATCTGCTGTCCAACGCCTTCAAATTCACGGACAAGGGCAGCGTAACGCTCAGCATATCCCGCCCCGGCGCAGACATGGACCTGACCCACAGCCCCGTGCCGGCGGACAAGGCGGTCTGCATCGCGGTCCGGGACATGGGCATCGGCATTCCACCCGAAAAGCAGGCCACGATCTTCGAGGCCTTCCGCCAGGCCGACGGCAGCACGAGCCGCAAGTACGGCGGCACGGGCCTTGGACTATCCATCTCCCGGGAACTGGCCAAACTTCTGGGCGGCGAGATACGCCTGCACAGCATCCCCGGCGAGGGATCGACTTTTTCCGTGATTTTGCCCGAAGTCCACGCTGGAAGCTCGAATGCGCCAGAGGTCAGCGCAGCCCCTGCCGAGGAGCCCACCGGAAAATTGACCGAGGCAGTCGCGGCCCCACCGGAGCCGTCAACGGCCACAGACGAACCGGAACAGCTTGCCGCGCCCTATGTGCCTGACGACCGATCCCGTCTTTCGCCGGAAGACAAACCCCTGCTGATCATTGAGGATGATCCCCACTTCGCCCGCATCCTGCGCGACCAGGCCCAGGACATGGGATTCAAGGCCCTGGTGGCCTCTGACGGCGAGACGGGCCTGCACTTTGCCGACTTCCACTCGCCCTGCGCCATTATTCTGGACATCGGCCTGCCGGGCATGAACGGATGGGCCGTCATGGAACGGCTCAAGAGCGACCCCAAGACCAGGCACATCCCGGTGCATTTCATGTCGGCCGAAGACAGCAACCTCGACGCCATGCGCATGGGCGCCATGGGTTATCTGACCAAACCCGTGGATGTGGACGATTTGAAAGAGGCTTTTGAGAGCATCAGCCGCTTTGTCACCCGTCCGCTGCGCCGACTGCTGGTGGTCGACGACGACGCGTTGCAGCGCGAGTCCATTCGCCAGCTGATCGGCAACGGCGACGTGGAAACCGTGACCGCCGCAAGCGGCGCCGAAACCCTGG
Source organism: uncultured Desulfovibrionaceae bacterium (assembly GCA_964651415.1). GTDB lineage: Bacteria > Desulfobacterota > Desulfovibrionia > Desulfovibrionales > Desulfomicrobiaceae > Desulfomicrobium. The sequence continues at coordinate 47,422 of CAZYZA010000002.1, read as the reverse complement.
AACTGCTCTCGTCCCAGATTTTTGACTGCATGATCCTGGACCTGAGTCTGGGCGACATGACCGGATTTGACGTCTTGCGGGCGGTTCGGGCCGACGAGCGCCTTTCCGGCCTGCCGGTGGTTGTCTATACCGGACGGGAACTGACGGCGGACGAGGAACTGCAGCTGCGCCAGTACGCGGAAAGCATCATCGTCAAGGGCGTCCGCTCGCCCGAACGCCTGCTGGAAGAAACCACGCTCTTCCTGCACCGCGTTGAAGCCAACCTGCCCCGGGAAACGCAGGACATGCTCCAGACTGCGCCTGCAGCCGAATCGACCCTGGCCGGCCGCAACATTCTGGTGGTCGACGACGACATGCGCAATGTTTTTGCCCTGACCAACGTGCTTGAGGACAAAGGCATCAACATCGTCATCGCCCGCGACGGCCGGGAAAGCCTGACCAAACTGGCCGAGAACCCGGACATTGATCTGGTGCTGATGGACATCATGATGCCCGGCATGGACGGCTACGAGGCCATGCGGGAAATCCGCAAGAACCCGGCGCACAAGAATCTGCCCATCATCGCCCTGACCGCCAAGGCCATGAAGGGAGACAAGGGCAAGTGCATTGACGCCGGGGCCAACGACTACCTTTCCAAGCCCGTGGACATGGACAAGCTCCTGTCTCTGCTGCGGGTCTGGCTGTACCGCCAATGAATCAGCCGTCACCGGAAACCGAACGCATTGAGCTGCGGCTGCTGCTCGAAGGAATCTATCTGAAATACGGATACGATTTCCGTCGATATTCCCTGGCCCATCTCAAACGCCGGGCCGAACACCGCTTGACCCTGGCCGGCCTTGAATCCATCTCCCATCTGCAGCACCTGATTCTGCGCGATCCGGACATGTTTCAGACCTTTTTGCAGGACCTGTCGATCAATGTGTCCGAAATGTTCCGGGATCCCTCGTTCTACCGCGCCCTGCGGGCAGAAATCCTGCCCATGCTCGACACCTACCCGTTCTTCAAAATCTGGCATGCCGGGTGCGCTGCCGGGCAGGAAGTCTATTCCATGGCCATCCTGCTTCACGAAGCCGAAATGGGCGAGCGGGCCCGGATCCACGCCACGGATTTCAACCGCAAGGTCTTGGACCAGGCCGAAAAAGCGGCCTTTCCCGTGGGGCAGATCAAAGAGTACACGACCAAGTATCAGCAGGCCGGCGGGCAGAACTCCTTTGCCGACTATTACATCGCGACCTCGAACCAGGCCGAGCTGCGCCCCTTCCTGAAAGACCGCGTCCACTTCGCCGAACACAACCTGGTCACGGATGGAGTGTTCGGAGAAATGCACCTCATTATCTGTCGCAACGTGCTCATCTACTTTGATCGGGAGCTGCAGGACCGCGTCATCGGCCTGTTCCTGGACAGTCTCTGTCCGGGCGGGTTCCTGTGCCTCGGCAGCAAGGAGAGCCTCAAATTCTCTAAACATGCCGGCCAGTTCGAACCCGTGCTGGAAAAGGAGAAAATCTATCGCAAACGGAGGTCGGCATGATCGCCCGGGCCGTGGTCATCGGCGTTTCGGCCGGGGGCCTGGAAGCCCTCAAGGCCATCATCCCGGCACTGCGGGCCGATTTCCCCCTGCCGGTCATGATCGTGCAACACCTCTCCGCGGACTCGACATCCTTTTTGCCCGTCTTCCTGAACGACATGTCGGCATTGACAGTCAAGGAAGCCGAAGACAAGGAAGTGCTGGCCGGCAAGACAGTGTACATCGCCCCGCCCGACTATCATCTTCTGGTGGAAGCGGATCAAAGCCTGAACTTGAGCCAGGAGCCCAAGGTCAATTTTTCCCGTCCGGCGGTGGACGTGCTCTTTGAAACCGCTGCCGAGGCCTATGGCTCCGGCCTGGTCGGCATTGTCCTGACCGGGGCCAACAACGACGGAGCCAAGGGGCTGGCCCGCATCAAGGCCCTGGGCGGGCTGACCGTCGTCCAGTCCCCGGAAACAGCCGCGGCCACCGCCATGCCCATGGCGGCCATCGAAGTCGCCAAGCCCGACCACGTCCTGCCCCTGCGGGACATTGGTCCTTTCCTGAACACTCTGATCCCCCATGACCATGAACAACCCGCTTGACATCCTCATTGTGGACGATCGTCCCGAGAATCTGCTGACCCTGGAGCACCTGCTGGAGAGCCCGGATCTGAACATCGTCCGCGCCGAATCCGGTCAGGAAGCCCTGAGCCTGCTGCTGGATTACGATTTCGCCCTCGTCCTCCTGGACGTGCAGATGCCGGACATGGACGGATTCGAGACCGCCGAACTGATGCGCAGCAACAAGCGCACCCGGCACATTCCGATCATCTTTGTCACCGCCAATCATGCCGAGCGCCATCTCGTCTCGCGCGGTTACGACTCCGGCGCCGTGGACTACATGTTCAAGCCACTGGACCCGCAGATGCTGCTGAGCAAGGTCTATGTCTTCCTGGAAATACATCGTCACCGCCGGGCCCTGCAGTCCAAGACCCGTGAACTTGACGCCAAAATCGCGGAACTGGAGGCCCTGCAGGCCGAGCTGGAGGAAAAAAACCGGCAGCTCAAGTTGCTATCGTCCCTGGACGGATTGACCGGCATCGCCAACCGCCGTCATTTCGACGAAACCCTCCAGGCCGAATGGCAACGTCTGGCCAGGGAACGAAACCCGTTGTCCCTGATCATCCTTGACGTGGATCATTTCAAGGCCTTCAACGACCGCTACGGCCATCTGGTCGGCGACAGCTGCCTGCGCAGCGTGGCCACGGCCCTGGACGCAATGGTCAAACGCCCTGCCGATCTGGCGGCCAGGTATGGCGGCGAGGAATTCGGCATCATACTGCCCGGAACCAACCTGGCCGGGGCCATGCATCTGGCCGAAAGCCTGCGTCTGGCCGTGACGGGGCTGAACATTGAACACCTGGACTCGTCGGTGCTGGACGTGGTCACGATCAGCCTCGGAGTCAGCGCCGTGATTCCGACCCCGGGTTGCCAGCCCTCCGACCTGATCCAGGCCGCGGATCAGGCCCTGTACCGGGCCAAGCAGGAAGGCCGCAACCGCGTCGTCAGCCGGGATTGCGCGCCCGCGACGTGCCAGCCGGCCTGGAATTGACCAGGAGCAGACCATGCCCGGTTCATCCCTGACACCCGCATCCCTCAACCTTTTCGGATGAAACTGGCGAGCCGCATCAACATCGCCATGGTCCTGGTGGGCATCATCCCCCTGGTCCTGTTCACGACCTTCGCCATGGGCTGGCTGCACGAGTCCATGCGCCAATCCAGCCGTCAGGCCCTGCAATCCCTGGCCGCCCAGACCGCCCGTGAGGTCGACGCCGTGCTGCGCAACGGCGTCGATGCCGTATCTTTTCTCGCCAAACACTCGGCGGTGACGGCTCCGGCATCCACGCACGACCTGCACGCAACCTTGTCGGCGTTCAGCGCCCACCACGCATCCCTGCGCGAAATACGCCGGATTGACTTCACGGATACCGACCGGACCGCTTCCGGCACGAACGACGCACCGGCATGGCCGCCCATGCCCGGACTCAAGGACGTGCACCGTGGCCACCTGGTCTTGTCGGACGTGCAGCCCAGACTCAAACCTTTCGAACCCTTCATGACCGTGGCCGCACCCGTGATCGACGCCGACGGCCAGATCCGCACCGCCCTGGTCGGCCGGTTCGACATGAGCGTTTTCGATCGGATCATGACCAGCGTTTTCCCGGCCCAAGGCCAGGCCCTGATCCTGGATCGGCGCGGCTTCATCGTCTCCACCTCGGGCGGGGGCCAAATCCTGTCGACCTACTCGGTGGACGACGTGGCGCGGGCCGCCCGGCGCGGCCGGGCCGACATTGTTGAATTCATCGATGACAGCCGGACCATGGTCGCCGCCATTTACCCGGCGACCGAGCATTCCTGGTCCATCTGCCTGATCCGCCCCGCCCAGGTTCTCGACGCCGCGACCCTTGAACTGCGCCAGGGGCTGTTCATCGCCCTCGGCCTGACCCTGACCGCCCTCCTGCTCCTGGGACTTTTTTTCAGCCGCCACATCAGCGGTCGCCTGCGTCTTGTTTTCACCGCCGCCGAAACCCTGCGCCGTGGCGGTTCCGTGGCCCTGGACAAACTGGGCAGTGACGAAATCGGCGACATGGCCCGGACCCTGAGCCGGATCTCCATGGAACTGCAGGAATCGCGGCAACAGCTGCTCGCGCAGCAGCAAACCCTGGAGCATGAAGTCCGGCAACGTTCGCTGGCCCTGCGCCTGGCCAACCAGGATCTGCAACAGGAAGTGAGCGAACGAACTCTGGCCCAGAGAAACCTGGCCGAAAAACAAGCCGAGCTGGAGCACATTCTCCGCACCGCGCCGGTCGGCATCGCCTTGTGCCGCAATTTCCGCCTGCAAAATCCCAATGCGCACATGCAGCGTATCACGGGCTACAGCCTGGAAGAGCTGGACAACATGCCCATTGCCTGGCTCATGCCCGATTTTCAGGACTTCCTGCGCCTGAAAACAGGCATGGAGGATCTGGACGCGACTGGGGGCAAGCCCGTCCAGCCCGGCTCCCTGGAATGCATGTGGCGGCACAGCGACGGGTCGACGATTCACGTATTGCTGTGCTTCAGCTCCTCGGGCTCCCAATGGATCCTCTCGGTCATGGACATCAGCACGCGCAAGACCATGGAGGAAAAACTGCGGCACATGGCCATGCACGACGACCTGACCGGCCTGGGCAACCGCCTCCTGTGCCGCGACCGCCTGCGCAACATCCTGGCCCGCACCCGCCGCGACCCCAAGCACAGATTTGCCCTGGTTTTTGTCGACCTGGATCGCTTCAAGGTCATCAACGACAGTCAGGGACACGCCGTGGGCGACAAACTGCTCAAGCTGGTGGCCGACCGATTGGCGGCCGGCATCCGCGAGTCCGACACGGTCTGCCGCTTTGGCGGCGATGAATTCCTGATCCTGCTGGACGGCCTGGACAGTCCCGGCAACGCCGTGGCCATTGCCAGACGCCTGCAAGAGGATCTGCGCCAAACGTACCGCATCGAAGACCGGGAATTCAAGATTTCCGCCAGTCTGGGCATCTACATCGGAGAGCAGGACGACGCGGACGCGGACCAGATCGTCCAGCGCGGCAATGTCGCCATGCACTGGGCCAAGGAAAACGGCCGCAACTGCTTCAAGGTCTTCACCAAGCGGCTCATGAGCCAGGCAGTGGACCTCATGAGCCTCGAAAACGATCTGCGCCACGCCGTGGGCCGCGGCCAGCTTTTTCTCGAATATCAGCCCATCATCCAGACAGACGGATGCCTGTTCGGCTTTGAAGCCCTGGTGCGCTGGCTCCATCCCGCGCAGGGACGCATTGCACCGGACCGTTTCATTCCCGTGGCCGAAGAAACGGGCATCATCCACGCCCTGGGGGACTGGGTGCTGAACCAAGCCTGCGCGACCATGGCCGCCTGGAACATGGAAACGGGAGAGAATCTGACTATCTCCGTAAACATTTCGGGCCGTCAGTTCGGGCTGGCCCACCTTCCGGTAAAAATACAGGCGGCCCTGGACCAGAGCGGCTTGCCCCCGGCCTGCCTCAAGCTCGAAATCACGGAAAGCTCCCTGATGAAACACCTGACCAGGCCCCAGGAGATTCTGGAACGGTTGCGTCAGATGGGAGTCAGCCTGTCGGTGGACGACTTCGGCACGGGCTATTCATCCCTGGCCTATCTGCGCCGCCTTCCCCTGGACTATCTGAAGATCGACCGGTCCTTTGTCCGCGACCTGCACGCCAACGCCGAAAGCGAGGCCATTGTCCGCGCCGTGATTCAACTGGGTCAGACTCTGGGGATGGAGATCATTGCCGAAGGAGTGGAAACAAAAGAACATTTGGAAAAACTGCGGAACATGGGCTGCGATCTGTATCAAGGCTTTTACATTGCCCGTCCCCTTTCTGCAGAAAAGGCTCTTGATTTTATCCGCCAGACACAGCCGTCATGTCAAAAGAATCCGGACGATTGACCAGCACAAGCATGGATGAAACAAAAACCGCCACCGCGACGGTTTAAGCCCTGATCAATCGTCCGGGGCTGCCTTTACCATCTCCATGCAGCAATACACAAGGGGGTATTTTGTATTCCCCGTTTTCAGCCATCCTGTTTCTCATCATAAACCAGCGCGACCAGACGACGCCCGTCATCCCGTGCCCAACCACGCATCACCCGCGAATACAGCGCCCATGGACGTACATCTACATGAAACATGGCGATGAATTCCGCAAACAGCAGGCCTGAATAGCTCGTCTCGGCCGAAAACGCATTGCCGAAATCACACAACCATCTGCTTTTACGACAATTTAACAACTGGCTTTTGAACAATGCGCACCGTGAAACAAATCTTCGCACCCAGACGTTCCAGCAAAAAGGCTCAACCGTCCTCCGAAACACCACTGCAACTATCTGAAATTTTATACTTCACATTTTTGATGAAAGACGATTTCAGACTTTTTGCAGCATGATCCCCACGGCCGTCGCGGCAAAAAGATCGACACCCCGTTGATGCCCGGCTCCGTGACGCTTCTGCTGTCGGAAAATAGGGCCTCACCCTTGGGGCCGACACCAACCCGGCCCTGAAGGCTCAACGTTCACGGCAATGACGCCACATCATTGCAACGGATTCGGGCCGACACGGCCGCACGCCCACCAAAGCCCTTCCAGCCTCTTCCCTGAACCGGCAAAACATCATATGCAGCCTCCATGAGCTACGCCAGCACCATCCACGAAGTCGAAACCGAGGATTTTTCCGTTCGCGCGCTCCTGATCCGTGGCCGCCGGTTCAGCCTGGTCTGGGACACCCTGACCCACCCCCGCGACATGGCCGTTTTCGCCGGCAGTTGCGCCGACCAACCATGTTTTGTCGTCTACAGCCACGCCGACTGGGACCATGTTCACGGCACCGCCGCCCTGGGCACCCCGCTGGTCATTGCCCACCGCGCCTGTCTGGAGCGCTTCCAGGGCGAAGCTCAATCCACGCTGGCCGCCATGCAGAGCAGGGAACCCGAAAAGTGGAGCGGCATCACCCTTGTGCCGCCGGTCATCACCTTTGACCGCCACCTGGACTTGGATCTGGGGGACATCTCCGTCAGTCTGCACGCCCTGCCCGGACACAGTCCGGATTCCATCGTGGCGTTCATCCCCAACCTCAAGCTGCTGCTGGTCGGAGACGCCGTGGAGTTGCCGTGCCCGACCATCCCGGCGGGGTGCAATCTGGACGCATGGATACGCAGCCTGCAGCGATGGCGGGAGCACAAGGGAGTACGAACCGTCATTCCCTCCCACGGCCCAACCGGCGGCAAGGAAATCCTCGACGCCACGCTGGAGTACCTGCAAGGGGTGCGCGACGGCACGCCCCCGAAACTCTCGGCCGATGCCACCACGTTTTATCAATCAGTCCACCGTGACAACTTGCGAAACTGCGGCTGTCACCCCGCATCCTGACCATCACGCTGCCTGGAGTCCACATGAAAGCCGTTTTTCACCTTGACCTCGACGAAGAAAAAATTCTGAACATTGCCCTGACCAACCTGGAAAATCTGCGCAAAGCCAAGCCCGAGGCCCGCATCACCCTGCTGGTCAATGGCCCGGCCGTGAACTTTTTCCGCCATGCCACCGACGCCCCGCACAGCGGGCGCGTTCTCCGGCTGCTTGACGACAAGGTGACGATTTTTCTGTGCGCCAACGCCCTGCGTCACTTCGACATCGCCACCACCGACATCTGTCCTGGCTGCCTGGTGGTTCCGGCCGGCGTGGTGGCCCTGATCGAATTGCAGCAGCAAGGCTGGGCCTACATCAAGCCGTAAGCCTTCCCCGGTCGCCGATGCAGATCAACGCCGGGCGTCACTCCGCTGCTCTCGCAGATAAACGCTACGGCTCAAGTTTCACAAACTCTAACTTTTTTATTTGACTTTCCCCTGCCACCACCCATAATAAATTCACCTAGCCAAACATCTTGAGGTGAATTCATGAATCTTGACCTGCTCATCACCCTGGGCATTATCGCCGTCGCCGGAGTGTATCTGGTGCGAAAATTCAGCAGCAAAAACAAGGGCTGCTGCGGATGCACCGTTTGTTCGGGCACCATAGGCGCCAAGCCGCAAGGCAACTGCCACTGCCCAGACCCCGATAAAGACACGACGCAGTCCTGATTTCGCCACGGTCCATCCCGACAAGGACAAACCCGTACGAATCAGTAATTCCGACCACAACAACATTAGAAACGACTAATTTCGGAGCCAACATGTCCCAAACTGTTTGTCTCAGATCCATGCAGCCGAACCAGACAGGCACCATCCTTTCCGTCAGCGCCACGGGCGAACTGGGCCGACGCATACGCGACATGGGGCTTGTCCCCGGCACCCAGGTCACGATCGTGGGTCGTGCGCCCTTGAAAGACCCGGTGGCCCTGCGCCTGCGCGACTTCACCCTGACCCTGCGCAACAACGAGGCCGACCTGATCGCGGTCAATATCGAAGCGCCCATGGAGATGCCCCAATGAATGCGACCATCGCCCTGATGGGCAATCCCAACTCCGGCAAAACCACCCTTTTCAACAGCCTGACCGGGGCTCGACAGCACGTCGGCAACTATCCGGGCATCACGGTTGAAAAACGCGAAGGCAAGCTGGAGGTCCATGACCTGGAAATGACCGTGGTCGATCTGCCCGGAACCTACTCCCTGACCGCCTACACCCAGGACGAGCTGGTGGCCCGCAACTTTCTCGTCGACAAGCAGCCCGACGCCGTGATCACGGTCCTCGACGCCACCAACCTGGAACGGTCCCTGTATCTCGTGCTGCAGATCCTGGAACTGGGATCGACGGCCATTGTCGGCCTGAACATGATGGATGAAGTGCGCCGCAAGGGCGTGACCATCGACACGCAGAAGCTGTCGACCCTGCTCGGCACGCCTGTCCTGGAATTGGTCGCGCGGGCCGGCGAAGGCCGCCAAGCCCTGCTTGAGGCCACATATCGGATCGTTCAGGACAAGCCGGAAAAGACCCCTCTGCGTATTTCCTACGGACACGATCTGGACGAAACCCTGGACCGCATGCAGCTGTTGATCGAATCAACCAATTTTCTCGAAAACCGCTATCCATCGCGCTGGATCGGCCTCAAATATCTGGAAAACGATCCCGAAATCCTGGCCCTGGGCCAAGGCACTCCCCAGACCCATGCCCGGTTGCTGGACATGACCCGCGAATTGGCGGAGCATTGCCGGCAAACCCTGGACACCGAGCCCGAAGCCCTCATCGCCGACTATCGTTACGGCTTCATCACCGCCCTGCTCAAAGACGGAGTCATCACCCGCCCGTCGACCGAAGCCAGATTCAACGTCACGGACAAGCTCGACAGCGTGCTGACCAACCGTCTGGCCGGACCGATCCTGATGTTCGCCATCATCTACTCCATGTTCGAGCTGACCTTTACCCTGGGCGAAGTGCCCATGGGGTGGCTGGAATCCATGTTCGGCTGGCTGGGCGATACGGTTTCGGCCAACCTGCCCGACGGGATGCTGAGCTCCCTCCTGGTTTCCGGCATCATTGACGGCGTGGGCGGAGTGCTTGGTTTTGTGCCCCTGATCATGATCATGTTTTTCTTTTTGTCCTTTCTGGAAGACTCGGGCTACATGGCCCGCATGGCCTATATGCTGGACCGGGTTTTCCGCATGTTCGGCCTGCACGGCTGCTCGGTCATGCCGTTTATCATCTCCGGCGGCATCCCCGGCGGGTGTGCTGTTCCCGGAGTCATGGCCGCCCGGACCCTGCGCAGTCCCAAGGAAAAAATCGCCACGGTGCTGACCGCTCCCTTTCTGAGCTGCGGCGCCAAGGTGCCGGTCTTTCTGCTCCTGGCCGCCGCGTTTTTTCCCGGCTCCGGCGCCAGCGCCCTGTTCTGGATCACCCTGGCGGGCTGGGTCATGGCCCTGCTCACGGCCAGACTGCTGCGCTCAACAGTCATCAAGGGCGCGGCCACGCCCTTTGTCATGGAATTGCCCCCCTACCGCCTGCCGACACTGCGCGGCGTGTGCATGCACACCTGGGAACGGGTCTGGCAGTATATCAAAAAGGCCGGCACCGTGATCCTGGCCATTTCGGTCCTGCTCTGGGCCGCCATGACCTTCCCCGGCCTGCCCGAAGACCAGGTCGATCAGTTTGAAGCCCAACGAGCTGAGATTGAAGCCATGACCTGGGAGAGCCCCGAAGAATTGGACGACGCCCTGGCTGAAATCAACAATCTGGAAAGCCAGGCGGCCCTGCGGTTCTCTCTGGCCGGCAAAGTCGGCACAGCCCTGGAACCCTTGTCCAAGCCCGCCGGTTTCGACTGGCGCACCAACATTGCCCTGCTCGGCGGATTCGCCGCCAAGGAAGTCATCGTTTCCAGCCTGGGCACGGCCTATTCCCTGGGGGACATCGACCCCGAAGAAAGCGCCTCGCTGTCCGAGCGCCTGCGTAAAGATCCGGCCTGGAACGTCTGGGTGGCCGTCAGCCTCATTGCCTTTGTGCTGCTCTATGCGCCGTGCTTTGTCACCGTGGCCGTCATCGGCCGGGAGCTGGGCTGGAAATGGGCCGCGTTTTCCGTGACCTTCAACACGGTTCTGGCCTACGGCGTGTCCGTGACCATCTATCAGATCGGCATGGCACTCTAACATTGTTACCACGGAGGCATCATGACCCCACTCTTTCCCTCATGCGGCAAATGCTCGCACCCGGCCATCAAGGCTGCCAAGCAATGCAAGCAGGCCATGATCCTGGCCAACTCCAGCCAGCCGGAACAAGCCGAAGCCCTTTTGCGGCAGGCCCTGGGCGTCTTGCGCCAGTCAAACCTGCCCATGGTCCGGGCCAAGGTGCTGAACAGCCTGGGGCTGGTGTACGCCCAGCAGGACCGCCGCCAAAAGGCCCATTCCTGCTTCAACATGTCGCTGCGCCTGGTTGAGCGCCACGTCGGCCTTGATAATTGGCTCTACAACCGTATCGCTGAAAATAAAAACCGTCTCGCTTCCTGAGACCCAAAGCCTTCTACCTCCTGTCCGGGGCGGCGGCCCAGTCCGCCGCCCCGCCCTGCGCAGCGACTCGTTGCAAACAAAAGCAAGGGGCCGAAAAAGCCATGAATTCGAAACCATAGGTAATACCGACCGACATTTTTGTAGACACGATTTCCGGTGTCGACTACAGGCACTGACCCTGCGGCGCACACCGCGGCAACTCTGCCGCAAAACCTGAGCAATGTCCGAGTGCCCTCTTCAAGGGCCGTCAAACCCATGCGCCGGCAGCACCGTGTCGACACCCTCTCACCTCCCACCCGCTAAGGAGCACAACATGTTTTTGGATTTCGGCAAGCGCTTGCTGCTCGGCATCGTCGCGGCAGCCATTGTCGTTGGAATGCACGCGGCCATGATTGCCTCTGCTGCGGGCTGATCAAGAAACCATCTCCGGACCTCAAACACCCACTCTTCACACGAAATATGCCGACCAGGACTCATCCGCCTGAATCTGCAGATCTGTTTTGCCGTGAGCCGGACCAAGGGTCTGCCACACAACATCGCCCCACGCGCGCGCTCTGCACGGTGGGGCGAAAACTTGTATCGACAAGAAGGATTGACCGGGCAGGGACAGACGGGAGAGCCCGGGGCGCACGCTCAGCCCCAGCCCTCGCCAATCCTATCGCCCCACGATTTTGAGCATGCGCTGGGCCGCAAAGGTCGGGGCCATGGTCTGGCGCATGGCCGGGCTGGTTTCCAGAGAACCGCTGGTGGTCATGGACGGACTGGCCATGGCTTGAGCCACCGCGGACTCAAAGGCCGTGCGCAGCAGGGCAAACGACTCCTCCACTTCAGGATAGGCGTTGTCCTCCCGCCAAGGCAATTTCAGGGAGTCCGATCTTGTGCCGTCCTTGTGCGACGGCGTGATCAGCAGATAGAAGCTGGTCGGCGTCCAGACGGCCCGTTCGTTCTGGCCCGGCCAACAGTAGGACCAGCTCGCTTCCGGCGGTTTGGGAATGGTGCATTCCACGGCCACGGCCTCCAGGCACAACGACCGTTCCAGCTCGTTCAAGGTGACGCTGTAGTGCAGGATGGGTCGATAGTTGCCCCGCTTCTTTTCAATATTCCATTCAATTTTCATCAGCAGCTCTCCATGACCACCACGTCCCCAAACGGCGGTTGGCGTTCAGGTTTGTCAGGGGTGACCCAAAGTACGGGAAAAAGGGGTTCCTCGGGATAGCGCGCACACTGCAGATCGGTAAAATAGACCAGGCAGGCCGGATAGACGCCGTCCTGCTCCAGGTTCTGAAACGGCGGCCGGAAATCCGTGCCGCCTCCGCCCGTGGTCCGCAGGGACAACGGCAGATCCTGACGGTTCAGGGTCCGGCGCGAAGTCAGGGCCACGTCGCAGGTCAAAAGCTCCAGCCTGGCGTCAAAGTCCTCCAGCACGACTGAAACCTCAGCCGCAAAGGCGTCCAGCAGAGGCTGGTCGACGCTCCCGGAAACGTCCACGGCCACCGCGATGGTCGCCAACTCCGGACTGTCCAGGCCCGGCAGGTAGAGACCGGCGTGGATGTGGCGGCGGTTGGGCCGGACCCAGGAAAACTCGTTGCGGGCCGTTTCGGTCAGAAACCGGCGCAACAAATCTCGCCAGCCAAGACGCGGGGCAAGCAGCGAAGAAATCAGCCGCTCCAGGTCAGCGGGCATGTCCCCCGCCTCACTGGCCACGCGCGCCGCTTGAGTCAGGGCCATGCGCCACTGATCGTCCTGGTCTGGCCCGGTCTGGTCCCCGTCGGAATCCAACGCTTGCCGCGGGGCGTCGCGCACTTCGCCGCTCATGCCCGGATCGGCGTTGTCGCCGGGACCGGCGCTCTGTCCTCCGCCTCCGGCCGCCTGCCGAAATCCCGACCGCTGATCATCGGTTCCGCCCGATGCCCCAACCCGGTCCCGGCCTCCCAGGCTCGGGGCTCCACCGGACGAAGCGTCCATATCCTCATCCGGTGCCGCGTCCTGATCGGCACCGTTTTCGGCCCCGCCCCGACTTTCTTCCAAATCAGCGACGAGTTGTTCGTAAATGGCATCGGCGCTCTTGCCATGGTGGGCAGGGTCGTCCAGATAGCCACGGGGCAACGTGATCCCGGCCGCCAGCAATATGGGATTGATGGCCAGGTCGCAGGCCCGGTTCCACAAGCCGGGATCGCGGTGGCCGCGCCGGGTGTGATGGCCGCAGGCCAGATGCAGGACCTCATGACACTGCATGCCCTTGACCGCGTCCAGGGACTGGGACGCGATGTAGGCCGGATTGTAGCCCAGGACCACGCCGTCGGACCACGCCGAGACGCAGGCGTGATCCTCGCGCAGTTCCAGACGCAGAGCCAGGGTGGCGAAAAACGGATGCTCCAGCACCAGATCGGCCCTGGCCTTGATCATCTTTTCCCGGGCCGCATTCATGCCGTGACCAGAACGTCGCTGTTGGCGCAGGCCCAGACCTGAAAGGCGTCGGTCTCGACAATGTCCGGATCCGTCATGGCCGCATCGCGCATCAGCAGCACCCCGAACTCCACCGGCAACCGGGCCGCCAGCACGGCTAGGCTGGTCATGGTCAGTTTCGAGGCCCGCCGGGCCAGGGATTCGCACAAGGCGTAGATAACGGCCGGTTCTTCAGGAATGGGTACCCCGCCGGGGTCGGCCAGCACCTGTTCCACATCGGGCATACGCTCATACATGCGCAGAAAACCCAGGCATTCCAAAGCGGCGGACTCGCCGACAGCGCCCTTGAGCAGATCGCGGACCGTGCTCCAGGCGGCCCCGGCGCCAAGAATGCGCGAGGCAAATTCCCACGAACGCGGCGACGGAAACGCCTTTTCCGTCCGGCCCGGATCAAACTGATGCAGCAATTTGGGCCGAAAGCGCAAAAAATGCCGGATGCGCGGATCAATCCCGACCTCTTCGGCCCACCGCAGCCAGTCATCAAGATCCGGCTCGAAATCCAGATGGACCAGGCGGTTGGCCAGGGCCGTCGGCATGCGATGGGTCACGGCCCGGTCCGAGTCCCGGTTGCCGGCGGCCACAACCATCCAGCCATCCGGCAGGTCGTATTCGCCCAGCTTGCGATCCAGGATGAGCTGGTAGCATGCAGCCTGGACCAGGGGAGGAGCGGCGTTGAGTTCATCCAGGAACAGCACTCCGTGGCCGGTGCGGGGCAGAAATGACGGCGGACACCAGACAGCGTTCCCGTTGTCGTCAATCCGTGGAATGCCGCGCAGATCCACGGGGTCGAGCAGCACAGCCCGCACGTCGATCAGCTCAAGGCCACGTCCGGCCGCCGCCTGGGCCACGACCTGGCTTTTGCCGACGCCCGGCGCTCCCCACAAAAATACCGGTTGGCGGACCTCGATCAGCACATCGAGGGCGCTGGCGACTTCAGATGGTTTCATATTCTCACCTTTCTTGTTTTGGAATGCCCGACAAAAAAGATCGACGGGGCCGGCGGTCTTTCCCGACCCGGCCCCAACGATCAATCTCGGGTCTTGGTTGTCTAGTTGGAATTGTGCAGCTGATCCATGGTTCGGGCCAGGGAACTCAAGCTGAAATTATTCAGCATATGAACAGGCTTCTTGTATTTCTTACCGAGGCTCTTCACCTTGAGGCACGCCCCGTGGCTGTTGCAGTTGACGGGACACAAAACCAGATCGGCCCGCTGCACGCTGTTCTCCAGGGCCTTTCCGCCGGACTTCATGTGGCCGGCGTGATACTCAAAAATGCCGCCCCGTTCTTCAATAAACTTCCGGTACGACTTCTCCATGCGCTCTATTCCCCCGACAATCAGCACCCGTTTTTCACACAGGGAATACGACGGACACTGCGGCGAACACTCACCGCCGGAGCAATCAACACCGGCACAGGCCTTGCGCATCGCCGCATCCATGGCCAGATGGGCCGAAAACTCTTCCTGGATGCGGTCGCGCTCTTTTTCCGCCTCATGCAACAGTTCGTGCAAATCCTTCATGTCCTGAACATGGCCGGCCAGTTCGTGCTCCAATTCCTGAACGCGGCGGGCCAAGTCATGCCGGCCGGCACCTGAAGACGGGCCGCTGTCCCCCTCGACAGGATTTTGGGCAACGATCTTCTCTTTGCTGTCCGGATCCGGCGCCTTGGCCACGCGGCTCTGCAGACGCTCCAAGGCCTGTCGCAACCGCTCGTTTTCCGATGTCAGGACCTTGTTTTCTTTTTCCACGTCCCTGGCCCGGACCCGCAGACGATAATATCTGGCCTCGTTTGCGGCCGCGTCGGCCTTGAGAGGTCCGTAGGCCTTGGCGTGTTCGTGCATGGTCATGTGCAATGTTCCGAAGATCTCGACCAGAGCCGCATTGGTCAGCGGGCGCACCGCCGCGGCCCAGAGCAGGCCGTCGTACCCGCCGCGGTCCAGATGTTCACGCCAATGCCGTAAAAATTCTTCCTCCGGCATGACCAGGTAGTGCTGGCACGAAACCTCATATTTCTTGGACAGCAGGCTTTCGAGCTTGCGGGACAGAGGGTTTTCACCGTTCATGGTCGCCACGATCATTTCGTGGACGGCAAAGTCGGACTTCTGGTGCACATCAGCGCCGACCTTGCGGCAGAGCAGACGCTGCTCCTTGACGCTCAGACACATGCCCACCACCGGACAGCGGAAAACCTGATCCACATCCCAGACCTTGCGACGCGAAAGCGTCACTGGCGCGATGTCCGCCGTAACTGACCCACCAGTCAAATCCGTAAACATGTTCATGCAAACCTCCTTGAAACCATCACCCGGACACCGCCGGAACCGCCTGTGTAGTTCGAACCTGCAAGCACGGTACAGAAATCAATCTTCATAAAAAAAGACACTTACAGCATCAGAGTTCAGCAATTTATTAGACTGAGCTAATTATTAAGCCGGCAGATATCCCGGACAATAACGAAATGTCAACAATCCAAAACCCTCAATCAGATCACAAGCGCTTAATCACACCAAACTTGCAACGCGGCGCGACTCAGACTGAGCCGCGCCATTTCTGCGAAGACAGGCCTACTTCCAAAGCCGCTTTCTGTAGACCCAGACATGCCGGGCCAACAGGGTCAGAAAGATGCCGCCCAGCAGCGCATGGCCACCCTCGCGCCGGGCCGCCAGCAATCCCAGGGAGCCGACCAACGAAAAGGACATGCCGCGTTTAATCGTGCCCATGGAAGGCCAGCGCAACCCAGCACAACCAGCGCGGGGCGCATTGCCGGAGTCCGCCTTTCCGCCCAGCATCCGGACAATGTCTCCAGACACCTCGGTCTCATCAAAGCGAATCAACGACGCCCCGCTCCGCTGGCTATGCTCAATCGTGGCGGACGGGGCCAAAGCCCGAATCCGCGCCATGAGCTCATCAAGGGCGTCCTGGGTTGGTGAACTCGGATGACGCAGGCGGATACGACCTGGAATGGCATGAGTTATCATGACTCGACTCCTGTGGGTTCCGGGTTTGCAGGCAGGGAATACGGCCGGATAGCATTGACAGCCGCGGCTATGGTCGCCGAATTGTGCAGCAACGCGCCCAGGGCCGGCGATGACAAGCCAAGCAGGCCGCCTAAAAGTAGGGCGGAATTTACCGCGACGATAAAGGTGAAATTGAAGCGCACCCGACTCAAGGTGGCCGTGGCCAGCGAGCGCAGACGGGGCAGAGCCATGAGATCGTTGGCCGAAAGCACAATGTCCGAAGCGTCGCGGGCCATGTCCGCGCCCTGTCGCATGCAGCACCCGACCGACGCCTCCGCCAGGGCCGCCGCGTCATTGAGCCCGTCACCGACCATGGCCACGACATGGCCGGAATCTTTCAAGTCCTTGATGTATTGAAACTTGTCGTCCGGCAAAACCTGCGACACCCATTCGGTCACGCCGATCTCCCGGGCCGTACGCGCAGCCATCCCTTCCAGATCCCCGGTCAGCATGATGACGCGCTTGACTCCCATATCCTTGAGGGCCGCAACCACTGCCGGAGCCTCGGGACGCGCGGGATCCTCCAGGGCAAAACCGGCCGCCAATTCTCCGCCCACGGCCAGATAAAGAATGGTGCTGCCTTCGTCGTCCCAGCGGGCGACATGGGCATCAAGCGGGCTGACATCCACCTCTTCGTCGTCAGCGACAAAATGCCGGCTGCCGAGCAGGACGCGTTGTCCATCCAGGCAACTGGCCACACCATGCGCGGCCACATATTCGACCATGGCGTGCCGTTCGGCGTGATCAAGCCCCTCAACCTCGGCCTGATGGACCACGGCCTTGGCCACCGGATGCGGAAAATGCTCTTCCAGGCAGGCGGCCAAACGCAACGCCTCCTCGCGACTCCAGCCGTTATGGGGCACGATCTCTTTGATGAACGGCGCAGCCATGGTCAGGGTGCCGGTCTTGTCGAAGACGAAGATGTCGGCCTGGGCCAGGTCTTCCAGGTGCTTTCCGCCGCGCACCGTGGCCCCCAGATGCGTGGCCTGGCGCATGGCCGAGAGCACGGCCAGAGGCGTGGCCAGCTTGATGGCGCAGGAATAGTCGACCAGCAACACGGCTGCCGCCCGCCGTGGATCGCGGGTAATGATGAAGACCAGGGCCGCCAGCGCCAGGGAAAACGGCGCCAGCATGCTGGCCATGCGCTCGGCCTGCCCCTGAATCCCCGCCTTGCGCTGATCCGCGTCCTGCAGCAGCATGAGCGTTCGTCTCCAGACCGACTTGTCGCCATCCTCGGTGGTCTGGATGAGCAACTCCCCTTCCTCCAGCATGGACCCGGCAAAAACAGCCTTGCCCGGCCGCTTTTCCTGCAAGGCCGCTTCCCCGGTCATCAGGGATTGGTCCACCAAACCTTCGCCGTCCATGACCACGCCATCGGCCGGGATGAACTGGCCATGTCGGACCACAACCACATCGCCGGCCCTCAGCACCGTGGCGTCCACCACGAGCTCTTCGTCGCCATGACGCAGGCAGGCCTTGATCGTGTGTTTGGCCAGAGAGTCGGCCAGGCTTTGCTCCGAACGGCGTTTGGTCCAGGTTTCGAGAAATTCACCCAGTCCGAGCAACAAAGACAGGGTGGCCAAGGTCCGGAAATCCCGCCGCACAATGCAGATGCCGATGGCCGCAGCGTCAAGCACGTCCACGTCCAAAACGCCGCGCACCAGGCTGCCCATTCCCTTGCGCAGTCTGGGCCAGGCATTTTTCAGGGCAAAAACCTGCCGCAGCCCCATGGGCAAGAGCGGACGCAAAGCCAGGGGCAGCAGCAAGCCCGTCAAGGACTCTTGCGGATCATCCTGGCCACGTTCCGCAAGTTCGGCATCCAGGGCCTCGTTGACGAACATGTCATGCAGGTCCAGGAGCAGATCACTCCGGTCCAGTTCCTGCGGGTCATAAACAACCAGCAGGCTGGAACCGGGACCGGAGTAGCGGACGTCAAGCACGCCCACCGTGGCGCGCACCGCCATGCCCCGCCGCAGCACAACAGGATCGTCACCGCGCAAGCGCATGCGACCAGGCAAATCATGAACAATGGAAAGCGCCACACTGTCTCCTTAAAACGTTGAAAACCACGTCCGCCGGCGTCTTACGCCTGTTCGGCGTCCTGCTTTGCACCTTTCTTCTTGGCACTGCGGGCGTACTCCACTTCAGCCATGAAATCGCTGACGTCCTCTTTGGTCCGCGCCAGTGCGCCCACGGCTTTGTCGCGCATGTTCATGGCCCCGGCCGCAACCTCGGCCACAACCGGGCGCAGCTTCTCCGAATTGCGGGCCACCGTCATGGCGGCCAGTGAGCCCAGGGCTACTCCACCCAAAAAAAACAACAATTTCTGAGATGATTCATTCATGTTCGTCCTCCTGTGTTGGCATGATTGAGACCAAGCAGGCGATCAAGCACGTGCGCCGCCTGCTCTGGGCTGTCCACCCGGAAAAAAGAATCGACCAGGTCGACAGCCAGCTTCTTGGGGTCATACTCAAGCACCATGGATCCAGCCATGGGGTTGAGACGGACCGAACGCACTCCGGGCAGCAACCGGGTGATGACGTCAGTTCCGGTTGCGCCAAACCGACCAAGCGCCCTGGTCGCGGCCAGACCGGAGCGCACCTGAACCCGCAAGCGGCCCGGCAAATGGTGGGCGATCTGAACGTATGGCCGAAGTTCCAGCAGATAGCTTCGGTAAGTATCAAAAGCATCGGCTGCCGGGTTGAAGTGCGTACGAGTCATAGATTGTGACATAACTGTAACCATTTTTTTTTGCCACTCCGGGGAGCCCGGAGCCGAGTTCCCACCCTAAAACTCCAAGCAAGCAGGACGAAAATTAACACCATAAATTCAACGAAATACACCAATAGATCTCCGAAAATCATTAGCAATACCTAACGACCACAACAGACACCTAGCCCTATCCGACCACCACAGTCAACATCATCCCCGCAGCCCGCCACGCCTTCAACAACAAACAGCAACCCGACAGGCATGGCCAGGACAAACACACAAATCCTGTAACATCATGAAAAAATGAAATAAAAAAAAGAAAAGCCGAGAACCACCTGCGCATAACTTATAAAGCCAAGAGCCTGAGGAATAAAAATCATCCTCGCAAAGCACTTGCCAAGAGCAAACAGAAACGTTTACTGACCCCGTGAACAATTCAACTCAACTAATAAAAAAACCGCGCAGTCCCCATCAAAAACCTGATCCGTATTCAGCCGGGAAACTGCGCCGCACGAGTCAACATGGCCGGCAAGCCCAGACTTCCCAAACAATCGAGCACTCACGATCCACAGGAAACCACATGGTTCTTTGAGGGATTTCGCGTCACTTTCCGCGACCTTTCCGCCGCCGACGGCGCAGAATCCGTGCGACCCCACGACATGGACACCTGCTGGATGGTCATGTGCCTGAACGGTGACCTGCGCATCAGCGTGACCGGCGGCGAACATTGCAAGGAAGTCTCTGTCCCGGCCGGCAACTGCCTGCTGCACTACCATCCGGACAACTCCTCGTGCACGAGGTGCTTCCAAAACCAGCGCTCCCAACTGCTGGAACTGGTCTGCCCGGCGGCCGATCTCGGCAAGCTCGTCGGCGACACCCCTCTGGGACGCGACCTGCAGGACGCCATCAGTAGCGGGCGGCCCATGCACATGCACCGCCCCATGACCGCCTCCATCCATCAGGCCCTGGCCGCCCTGCGTGAAACCGTCACCAAGGCCAAGGTCGGGGCCGCGCCGCTCCTGCTGGCCAAAGCCCTGGAGATGGTTTGGCATTTCACTCAGGAAGCCGGCCCGGACCTGAGCAGCCAACTCCCTCCGCACACCGTCCAGGCCATAGACAAGGCCAAGTCCATCCTGGAGACCCGCCTGGAATCCCCCCCGGACCTGGAGTCCCTGGCCACGGAGGTCGGCATGAGCCTGTCCAAGTTCAAGCAGGTCTTCCCCCTGGTCTGCGGCATGCCGCCATACAGCTATCTGCGACTGGTGCGCATGGAGCGCGCCATGCACCTGCTGCGCGATCAGGGACGGAGCGTAACGGAAGCGGCCCTGGAGGTCGGCTATTCCAACATGAGTCATTTTTCCAAATCCTTTACCGAGCACTACGGCATCAAGCCGTCCCAGGCCCGGCACAACAAATCAACCCGCCCAGGTGGGCAGACGGATACGTAAGCCTTTTTTTGACGACCCATGCATTAGACGAACCATACATTTTGCACGCGCATACTTATTTTTTTAATATTAATTACAGATATATAAAATCAAAACAACATGTCCCTATTTTTTACAGTCCGGATTCAAGCCGCACGGCGGCCGAACCCCGGACAAGCCTCTTAAGGAGAAGCTCATGGTTCTCAGCGATCTGATCCCCGGCAACAGTTGCACCATCAAAAACCTCCACGCCAAGGACAGGCTCGGCCAACGCCTGCTTGATCTCGGCATCTACCCCGGCGTGGAGCTGAAGGTGTTGCGCAACGCCCCGCTGGAAGACCCGATGGAAGTGGAGGTTGACGGACTCCTGCTCAGCCTGCGCCACGAGGAGGCCCGCTACGTGGAGGTTGAGCCCCGGTGAAGACCAACGCACGTCTTGCGGCCCTGGCCGGACAGCCCAATTGCGGCAAGTCCACGGTATTCAACATGCTGACCGGGGCCTATCAGCATGTGGCCAACTATCCCGGCGTCACGGTCGAGAAAAAAACCGGCCATTTCAAAGCTGATCAGACAACGGTCGAGTTGGTGGATCTTCCCGGAACCTACAGCCTGACCTCCTATTCCCTGGAAGAACGGGTCGCCCGCAATTTTCTGCTGGAGGCCAAGCCCGACGTCTGCGTCAATGTGGCCGATGTTTCGACCTTGCGCCGCAGTCTGGCCCTGACCCTGCAACTCATGGAAATGGATTGTCCGGTGGTGCTGGCCCTGAACATGATGGACAAGGCCAAGAAAGAGGGCGTGGAGATCGACCTGGCCCTGCTCGAAACACGCCTGGGCATCCGGGTCGTGCCCGTGGCCGCCGCCAAGGGAGAGGGCAAGGCCGAGCTGATCCGGGCCATCGCCGATCAGGCCCGGACCCACCGCCACCCGCGTCAGATCGATTACGGCCCGCTGGAAGAAAAAATCCAGATCCTGGAAGACTGGATGGCCCAGGAAAAAGCTCATCTCCTGGTTCCGGCCCGCTGGCTGCGCATCAAGCTGCTCGAAGGCGACGAGTTCGCCCTGGACCATGCCCGCAAGCAGATCGCAAACGGCAAGGAGTTGGTCGACCTGGCCCAGCGCCTGACAAGGGAGTTCGAGGAGGAGCACGGCGAATCCGTGTCGCGTCATCTGGCCGTATGCCGGTACCAGCTGGCCGATGAAGTCGTCGCATCATGTCAGAAAAACGCTTTTTCATCGCGCAAGCTGACCAACCGCATCGACGCCGTGGTCTGCCACAAATTCATCGGCCCCATGATCCTGGTCGCCATCATTTACCTGCTGTACCACCTGTCCATTGTCCAGGGGTACAACCTGACCAACTACACATGGCCTTTTCTGGCCAAGTTCAAGGAACTGGTCGGCCTGGCCCTGCCCTCGGCCGGCTTTGTCGACGACCCCATGGTCCGCGCCCTGGGGCTGTGGGTGGTGGACAGCGTCAATGCCCTGCTGAACTACATTCCCATTTTCCTGATCCTCTTCACCCTGATCGCCATTCTCGAAGACAGCGGCTACATGCCGCGCATGGCCTTTATCCTGGACCGCCTGCTGCAGCGCTTCGGCCTGCACGGCCAGGCCACCCTGCCGCTGGTGCTGGGCGGGGTGTACGTCGGGGGCTGCGCCGTGCCGGCGGTCATGTCGACCAAGGCCGTGCCCGATCACCGCGCCAGACTGGCGACCATCCTGATCATCCCCATGCTCAACTGCCTGGCCAAGGTGCCCCTCTACATCCTGCTCATCAGCGCCTATTTCGCCGAGCATCAGGCCCTGGCCATGTTCTTCATCTCGACCATCAGCCTGCTCATGGCCCTGCCCGTGGCCAAGCTCCTGACCCTGACCGTGCTCAGAAACCAGGAGAGCGCCCCGTTCATCATGGAAATGCCGGACTACAACCTGCCGACCCTGGGCGGCGTGCTGCGTCCGGCCCTGCAAAAAGTCTGGCTCTTCGTCAAAAAAATCACGTCCATCGTGGCTGCGGTCGCGATCATCGTCTTTGCCCTTTTGCGTTTTCCCGGCGTGGACGACAAATCCATGAGCGAATTCGAGGCAAGGGGCGAACAGTCCATGGCCGCGTTCATGCAGATCGTGGACGCCTCGCCTCTGCAGGGCCGTTTTCAGTCGGATGAGATTCCCGACTTGCTCGAATTCGAAGCCGCATACCGACAAGCCAAGATCAGAGCCACGACCGAACAGGATGCGCTGCGCATCGACCAGCGGTTTGAAGAACGCAACGCCGTGTACCTGCTGATGGTCAAGGGTCAGCCGGCCGAAGACTACGGCAAGATCAGCCGTGGACTGCGCAACCTGCTGCGCGACCGCAAGCTGGTGCGCATGGATGTCCAGAAAGCGCGCATCGACGCGAGCTTTCTCGGCCGCATCGGTCAGGCCATGGAACCCGTGACCCAGTGGGCCGGATTTACCTGGCGCATCAATGTGGCCCTGCTCTCGGCCCTGGCCGCCAAGGAAAACACCGTGGCCACCCTGGGCGCCCTCTACCAGCAGGACGCCGACGCGAGCAGCGGCGACGTGTCCGCCGCCATGCAGGAAACCGAAACAGGCTTCACCGCCCTGCACGCCCTGGCCCTGATGTTGTTCATGGTTCTCTATCCGCCCTGCCTGGCCACGCTGATCACCATCAAGCTGCAAAGCGGCTCCTGGGGCTACATGCTCTTTTCCCTGGGAGGGCAGATCGCTCTCGGCATTGTCGTGGCAGTGCTGGTGTTCACCGGCGGCACTCTTCTCGGCCTGACCGGGCTGCAGGCCATGATCGCCTTTTACTGCCTGGCCCTGGCCCTGGCCGTGGGCGCGGCCTTTATCCCCAATCCACCCCTGGAACCGGATTCGGGCCAATCCTGACCCGATAAGCCAACAACCATATCGAAGGAGTTATTATGTCCAAAAAAATCCTCATGTTCCTTATTGTCCTGATGCTTGCCGCCGCGTCGCAGGCCCTGGCCCACACCCCTCTGTGCTCCTGCTGGGACAACGGCGACGGCACCGTGACCTGCGAAGGCGGTTTTTCCGATGGTTCCTCGGCCGCCGGCGTGGGCATAGCCGTCCTGGATTCGGCCCAAGGCGTCATTGAATCCGGCAAGATGAACGAAGTCTCGGAGTTCAGCTTCAAGAAACCCGAAGGCGAATACAGCGTCAAATTCGATGCCGGCGAAGGGCATCAGATCGTCATCCCCGGCTCACAAATCCATTAAACCCCTGAACAAGGAGAAATCATGAAGAAGAAGAGTCTGGTTGTTTCGGCCCTGGTGGCCCTGTTTGCCTTTGCGTCCCCTGCCATGGCTCATTTCCAGATGGTCTACACCCCGGAATCGGCCCTGGAGAAAGGCGGGGAGCTGCCCCTGAAGCTGGTCTTCACCCATCCCTTTGACGCCGGGCACACCATGGACATGGAAGCGCCCCTGAAGTTCGAGGTGCTGCACAAAGGCGAAGTCAAGGACCTGACCGCCACCCTCAAACCCATCAACTGGAAGAGCCTGACCAACGAAGGCAAGGCCTTTGAGACGACCCACGCCCTGCGCGGCATGGGTGACTGGGTTTTTGCCCTGACCCCGGCTCCGTATTTTGAAGCCAAGGAAGACGGCTACATCCAGCAGTTCACCAAAATGGTGGTCAATGCGGCCGGCGCTCCCACGGACTGGGATGCCGAAATGGGCCTCCCGGCTGAAATCGTGCCCCTGGACAAGCCCTATGGCCTGTGGGCCGGCAATGTCTTTCGCGGTATCGTCAAAGGCGGCGGCGAACCCGTGCCCTTTGCTGAAATCGAAGTTGAATTCCTGAACCACGAACCGGACATGGCCGCCAACAAGTTCGGCGAAAAACCGGCCATCGAGGCTCCGCATGAAAGCCTGGCCGTGCAGACCATCAAGGCCGACGCCAACGGCGTGTTCGTCTACGCCCTGCCCAAGGCCGGCTGGTGGGGCTTTGCCGCTCTGGGCGTCGGACCAGAAGACAAGCACAAGGACAAAGAACTCTCGCAGGACGCCGTGATCTGGGTTCAGGCCAAGCCCATGCCGTAAACAACGTTCTCCTCTCCCTTTGCGGCCCGCTCTCCATACCTGGCGAGCGGGCTTTTTTGTGTCTGCAGCGGCAGCAGGAGAAGCCTGCAAAGCATTCCCACGAACACATACCGCCAGAATCGGAGCGCATCTTTTATTTCAGAAAGTTAAGAACACATGACGCCCCTTTTTCAAGAGGATAACGACTTTTGGAGTGCGATCAGATCACATTTGAACGCTTTGAATCGCGAGAATCCGCGTCTCCGAGGGACGTAAACTTTTCCAGCTCTGTCCATTCAGGCTGCACTCCATGTCCACGATGCAGCACGACTCCGGGTATCTTACTCCGGACCCTGCCCGAACCATCAAAACGCGCCTCCCGGCAAAATCGAACGCTCGTAAAATAAGTCAGTTACTGGCAAAAATCGCCTTACTCGGCGGCAACGTCACGCCCATGCACCACCCTGGCCAGGACTTCGGACAGGCCCTGCACGCTGAGGGGCTTGGCCGTGTAATCGTTCATTCCGGCCTGCAAAAACGCGTCACAGTCTCCCGCCAGCGCATAGGCCGTCTGGGCCACTATCGGCACCTGCGGATCGAGCACTCCGGCCCGGCCTTCACGGATCATCCGAGTCGCGGACACGCCGTCCAGAACAGGCATCTGAACATCCATGAGCACGCAATCAAAGCGTTGGCGTCCAAGGACGTCGATGGCTTCCTGGCCATGAACCGCCGTCTGCACCCGATGCCCCATGCTCCGCAAAATGGCCTGGGCCGAGATGCGGCAGACGTCGTCATCCTCGACCAGAAGAATGGTCATGGCTCCTTGGTGCGGCGCGGATTGTTTCCGATGGTCCTGAGCCTGGCGCGGACTTTCGCCGGCCACGGCCATAGGAAGCATGATCAGCACCGTGGTCCCTTCGCCCAGAACGCTGTCGATGCTCAATGCTCCATGCATGGAGTCAACCAGACGCTGACTGATGGTAAGTCCCAGACCCGCGCCCTGGTGCTGGCGGGTGAAGCTTTTGGCTGCCTGGCTGAACGGTTTGCACAGTTGGGGTAGAATATCTTCGGATATGCCCGCACCAGTATCCGTCACCGACACGCCGAGCCGGATCTTTCCGGGTTCGCGAGTTGACAGCTCCCAGACATGAATCCGGACGTGGCCGCAGTCGGTGAATTTCAACGCGTTGCCGATGATATTGAAGAGCACCTGCCTGACACGCCCCTCGTCCCCGACCAACGTGGCCGGCAGACCGGAGAAGATGTCCGTGACCAGCGACAGTTTTTTCTCCCGGCACAGAGGGGCAAAGAGCTCCTGCAGAGCCGCAATGGTCTCCGGCAGCTTGAAGGCTTCGTTACGGACGGGCATCTGCCCTTCCTCGATCCGTGACAGATCCAGAATGTCCGACAGAAGCTGGGTCAGGCGTTTGCCGGACTGTATGGCCAGACGCACAAAATCCTGCTGTTCTTCGCTCAGGGCGCTGTTTTCCAGAAGGTGCATCATGCCGAGCAGTCCGCTTAAGGGAGTGCGGATCTCATGGCTCATGTTGGCCAGAAACTCGCTCTTGGTTCGATTGGCGTCCTCGGCCACATCCCTGGCGCGGCGGAGTTCGTCCTGACTGCGCTTGACCTCGGTGATATCCTGAACCGTACCGTGTACCCCTGTAATCCGTCCGCCATCGTCCTTGGTCGGACCGCCGAAAAGCTTGACCCAGACAACCGTGTCACCGGGACAGCGACACTGCAATTCCAGCTCGTAGTCCCGGCCCAGCAGCGCAGCGGCATCAATAGCCGCCTGCAATTGTTCCAGATCTTCCCGCGAAAAAACATGGGGCAGCTCAGACAGCTTCGGCGTGGGCGCGTCAGGGCTCCAGCCCAGGATCAGACGCAATTCCTCGGACCAGACCGCCTGGTTCGTGGTCAGGTCCCAACTCCAGATTCCGATACGGGCCAGGGCGTGGGCCTGCCTGAGCAGGGCCTGGCTTTTTTCGAAATCAACGAGCAGCTGACGATTGCGTTCCTTGAGGCGAGAAACCTCCAGGCTCTTGGTGATCTGTTCCGCAACCTCTCCGGGCTTGATAGGCTTCGAGAAATATCCCTGCACCTTACCTTTATTGATGGCCTGTACCAACGGATCAAAGTCGCTGTACCCGGTCAGCATGAAACGCGCCACGTGCGGAAATTCCGCTGCCGCCAGTTCGAGCAGATCGCTGCCGCTCATTTCCGGCATGCGCTGATCCGTGACCAGAACGTCCATTGACTCGGCGCGGAGGATGTCCATGGCTTCATGCGCTGATTGGGCCAGAAAAATTTCGTAGTCACGCCGGAACAGGGCCTTGAAGGAAACAAGATTCTCTGTTTCGTCATCAACATAAAGTACGCGGGGCTTTGCCGTGGGCAGCCCGGATGGAATCAATGTCAGCATGTTGTGTCCTCGCTTGCCGGCAGAAGAATGGTGAACGTCGTCCCGGCTCCGACCTGACTGGAAATTTCAATATATCCTTTGTGTTCCGCTATAATGTTGCTGCAGATATACAGCCCGAGCCCCACCCCTTTACCCACGGCCTTGGTGGTGAAAAAGGGATCGAACACTTTCGCCAGATGCTCTTCCGCAATGCCTGACCCATTATCGGCAATGCTGAGCATCGCGTAGAACATGCCGTCACGTTGCACGCGACCGGTCTGGATGGATATTTCTCCTCCAGCACCAAACCTGCTCTCCACGGCGTCCAGGGCATTGACCACCAGATTGATCAGCACCTGGCTGAGCTTGCCGACATTTCCAGTCACCAAGGGAAGATCCGCGTAGTCTTTGCTCATGCGCGTGCCGTCCTTGAACCGACTGCGCAGCATGAGCAGAACCGAATCCATGACTGCCCGCAGGTCGATCCGCGCAGTGATCGCATCATCGGTACGGGCAAAAGCCCGCAAACTTTTGACGATGTCCTCGGCCCGCTCTAACCCTTCCTGGATACTGGCAAACAAACTGGGGATTTCCGCCATCAGGGTGGCATGATCAATGCCGTGCTTGAATGCGGCCAGTTCCGCCATGAGCGGGGCGGGCACGCGCTCCTGACAGAACTCGGCCAGAGACGCCAGGTCCTGCATGTCTTTATACAGGCTGTGCACGCTTGATTTGACGAAATTGAGGGGGTTGTTGATCTCGTGCGCCACACCCGCGGCCATGACGCCGAGAGCAGCCATCTTTTCCGCGACAACCAGATGACTCTGGGCGGATTTGAGCTGGTCCAGGGCGGCCGCAAGCCCGGCATTGCGTTCCATCAGTTCCAGCCGGACCCGGCGCAACTCCAGGTGGGTCCGAACCCGGGCCAGCACTTCCTCGACCTGAAACGGCTTGGTGATGTAGTCCTGGCCACCTTCGTTGAAGGCTCGGATTTTATCTTCGGTTTCACCCAGGGCGCTGATGAACAGGATGGGAATTTCAGCCAGGGACGGTTCGCTTTTGAAGGCCCTGCAAACTTCGTAGCCACTCATTTCCGGCATGTTGATATCGAGCAGAACCAGATCCGGCGGCGTGTGACGAGCGGCCTCCAGAGCCAGGCGGCCACTGGTGGCCGGCCGGACTTTGAAACCGCTGCCCTGCAGGATATCCCGGAGCAGATTCAGATTGGCAACCAGATCATCAACAATAAGAATGGAGGGATGAACGTTCATCGGCACCTCATGCCAGACATTAGGATGGCGACTGACAACGCGCTCATGAAGAGCCGTCTCCGCTGCGGCCATGAGCAGCGGCCAACAGGTCCTGAATGGCGTCGAAACGAAATTCGTGCAGCAAGCGCTCCAGAGCTGTTCCCGCGTCCCGGTTTTCCAGCAGGGCCTGGGCAATGCATTCGGCCGCGCGCTCCATGTCCAGACTGATGGCCGCCTGCAGCAGATCTTCCCGGATCTGATCCGTCAGCGCGGCCACGGCCCGACGCTCCGCATCCGGGTCTACCGCTTTCCGTACCGGCAAGCTGGTCTCGTCCATCTCCAGGTAGCGCAGATGCAACAGATGCTGCAGCAGCGTGTAAAGTTCAACAGGTTTGAATGGTTTCTTGAGAAACGCCGTGGCCCCGGCCGCGAGCACCCGTTCTTCGTCCTCGCGCAGCACGCTGGCGGTGACCGCGATGATCGGCACATCCCGTCCGGCAGCGGTTCCCCGGACACGGCGAAGAACCTCGAACCCATCCATGACCGGCATGATCATGTCCAAGAGAATCAGATCAGGCTGCCAGGAATGGAACAGGTCGCAGGCCGTTTGGCCGTCAGCGGCCTCACAGGTTGCGAAACCGGCCAACTGGAGCAGGCGCGTCTGGATTTCGCGGTTGGCGTCGTTGTCATCGGCGATCAGTATGCGAACTTCGCCCTGACCGTCGGCCAAGCGGACAACCTGATTGGAAATCTGCCGGGTTGCGACATCAGCGGCCTGACCAGGCACATAGGGCATGGTGAACGCGAAGACGCTGCCCACGCCAACCTGCCCGGTGATCGCAATGCTTCCGCCCATGAGTTCCACGTATGCCTTGCTGATGGCCAGACCCAGCCCGGTCCCGCCTTTGTGGGCCTTGTCCGCCGCAAGCTGCTCAAAGGTTCGGAAGACGGAATCACGGGATTCCTCGGGGATGCCCGGCCCACTGTCCTCGACCTCGAAACGGATCCCCTGACCCGAAGCCGTGGCCTCCGGCATGGCCCGAAGCACAATCCCGCCCGCAGGCGTAAATTTCACGGCGTTGCCCAGCAGGTTGTGCAGGACCTGGCGCAGCTTCTGCTCGTCGGCCAGCACCCAGCGCGGCAACTCTCCGGCCTGGACAACCTCAAGGGTCAGCCCGGCCTTGGTCGCCAGAACCGCAAAGGTCGCCTCCAGGTCTTCGAGCATGGCCCAGAGATCAAAATGGACAGGGTGAAGCTCGACCCGGCCAGCCTCGATTTTGGACATTTCCAGAATGTCGTTCAGCAGCATGAGCAGGTGTTCGCCGCTGCGATGCACGGTATCCAGAGAACGCCGATGGTCCGGCACAAGCTGCGGGTCCATGAGCAGCAGTTGGGTAAAACCAAGCACCGCATTGAGCGGTGTGCGGATTTCGTGGCTCATGTTGGCCAAGAAAAGACTTTTGGCCTGATTGGCTTTTTCGGCCGTTTGTTCCGCCCTGGTTCGCTCCCCGATCTCGCGCTGCAGCGTTTGATTCAGGACTTCCAACTCCCGCGTCCTGATCTTGACCCGGTCGTCGAGCAGATTGCGTTCTTCCTGCAAGGCCTGACGCGAAGTCCGGAGTTCGCGATCCGTCCGGTCCAGAGTTTCAAGCATCTGATTGAAGGCTTCGGCCAGTTCGCGGATTTCGTCTCGCGAACCGACATGGAAACGGTACCCCAGGTCTCCCTGCTGCCGCACGTGCTGCGTTCCGTTGGTCAGGCGGCTCAAGGGATTGAGGATGTTGCGATTCAATCCGAAAATTGACGCCAAGCTCAACAGGGCAATGGCGGCAGCCAGAAACTCAAGATTTTCGAGAACGAGCAGACGAATGTGCGTCTGAACGCTGCGCTGAGGAACAATTCCCACAAATACCCACGACGTGCCGGGAGAACTGCGGACGTAGGCCTGGTGGTGAACACCCTGCGCGTCGACAAGCACCGGAGACGAGCCGGACGGACCGAGCACGTCAGCACCGCCAGAGAAGAAAGAATCGATATTCTGGAAAAGCATCTCCCGGTTACGGGAGGCTAAAACCGTCCCGTTCGCGTCCAGGAGAAGAACCTGCCCGCCAAAACTGATCTGGAAGGAGGAGACATATTCGGTCAGGGCGTTCAGGGTGATATCGGCCCCAACCACGCCGAAAAAGTCGCCGCGTCCATCCAGCAGGGAGACAACCACACCGATGTTGACGTCATCCGTGGTTAAGGACGGATAGGGTGAGGTGCGAACGACCTTGCCGGGCTGGCTCTTGGCCAGAACATACCAGGGCCTGTCCCGTGGATCGTAACGAGTCGGCCGCGCACGACTGTGCGAGCGCACAAAACTACCGTTTTCCCGCCCCATGTAGGCGGAATTGACATTGGGATGCGTAAGATAAAACGCACTCAGGACCGCGATGATATCTTCTTCGGCAGGACCGATGTTGTAGACAAAAGCGTCTTCGTCGGCGTCCAGGAAGTTGGTGAATTCGGCGTCGTCACGGACATTGAGTCGAGGGTCGGAGGCCAGTCCGAGAACATCGGCTTCCACGTCCTGCAGGAATCTGGTCAGGGCGAAATCCAGATGCTCCAGCTGCTTGCTGATCTGTTCGTCCATGGTCGTCAGGATTCGTTCCCGCAGGACCAGAAACTGCATCGTCCCGACCACAGCCAAAATGACAAGGCCTGACGCGACAAAAAGCAGAATGGTTTTCGTGTGCAATCGCATACAGTTGGACTCGTGCTCCGACCACGGCAATGAGTTGAATTGCGGTCTCCGCAGACTGGATTCGCCTTAACCCGGTTTGGTGCCGATGGCCAGACTTAGTTCTTTTCCGGCAGCCCGAAGTCAGGACGCGAGGATGACCTACTTGTGGAAAATCCAAAATTTGCGCGCGACTCAATAATACCCCGGTCTGAGCAAAGGAAAATCCCGGACACCTGTGTCTTCCGACACAACCGTCAGGGATTAAAGACCTAAATAGCGAGCCACCGTTTTCAAGTTGTACCTGGACGACACACGGGTATCCAGAATGAACGCTGGGAATTATTGCGCCCGGAAAACAGCTTGCAAATTTAGAGGCGATAAACTATTAGCCACACCTAAGTATAATGATTTGTCCGCTTGCGTCATATCAAATTCATCCAATGTACATCCGGTCGCAGAGCAGATCCGGCAGAGAACCCTAACCGCAGGCCATTCCCGGAGCTCCCGACCTCAACCTTGCAGGTTTCTTATGTATAGCCTTGACCCAAGCCCAGGAAAAAATTCGGACCTCAATCTTTCCCTCGTCGAACTTTATCGCCGCCACTATCTGTCACAGGGCCTTTTTGTTGAAGCCTCGGCCACGTCCACCCCCGGCAGCTCGCACCTGTGCCTGGAACTGGCTGCGGAAACCGGACGAGGCTGGACCGAACTGATCCAGATCAACCAGGGTCTGGGAGTGGGCATGTGCGATTACGAACTCTTTCGCGCCGTCGAGAGCGACCACAATCTGGCCCGCGAAACCGTCTGCTTTAATCTTATGATGACAGGGGAATTTGAGGTCGCGGCTCCGGAAACAAAACGACGGGAAACCATCCGTGGGGGCGAACTGTGGCTATGCCGCAATTTTGCCGAATGCCTGCGCTACAGCCAGCCTTCGCACCGGGTCATCCGGGGCGTATCCCTGGAATTACCGCGCACCATGATCGAAACCTGGCTCGGCGACGCCCATTGCGGCATGAGCCGGAGCCTGGAAGTGATCCTGCGCGACAAAAAACCGATGTGCGGCCTGCCCGGCCAGGGCATACACCCCCTGTCCCGCCGGCCCGACCAGACCGCCCCGCTGGTCCAGGCTGCGGCCCGTCTGCTGGCCTCGAATCGAAACACGGTCTGCGGACGACTGCACTTCGAATCCCTGGCCCTGGACCTTCTGGCCCAAATTCTGGTCTCTGACTATCCGGACCGCCCCCAGGCCGCGCTCCGGGGCAAACCGGCCATCGACGACGCCATCGACATTCTGCGGGCCGAATGGCCCAATCCGCCGACCATCGCGGCCCTGGCCCGCCGCGTGGGACTGAACGAATGCTATCTCAAAGCCGGATTCCGCCGACGCACCGGCCAGTCCATCGGCGAATTCGTACGCACCTTGCGCATGGAAAACGCCCTGGAGATGATCGAATCCGGCCGGTCCACCATCCTGCAGACCGCCCTGGCCGTGGGATATTCCAATCCCAGCCACTTCAGCGCCGCCTTCAAGCGCCATCACGGGCGGCTACCGTCCTCGTACCTGGCCAGGACGTGACACAACAGGGCACTCTCTTCGCCCCGATGCCACCAAGAAAGAGCACCCCGGTGCAAACACGCTGCGCACAAAACGCAGGAATGTTCGATACGCTTTGAGCTCCCTCACATTGCGCCCAAGTCTGTAACCCTCTGTCTTCTACATCCCGGCGCGACGTCATGGGGCGCACCCAGGACAGACAAAGCATCCCTCTCCGGCGCTATCCGTATTGACGGACGAAAGCCAACCTTGACATGTCTGCAGAAACATTTCTTCAACCATTTGCCATGCGTCTTTTCCGAGGGACCACATGGAGCTCAAGAACACCATTTCATTCCGCCTCCCGGCCCGGTCCGAATTACTCCCTGTTCTTAAAGCGGCAGCCCGGGAATTCGCCGCCCTCAGCGGATTTTTTGAGCCCGACGTGCAGCGCATCTGCCTGGCCCTGGAGGAAGCCGTGCTCTACACTCTCGAACTGGGCTACAACGCGCCGGGCGAAACAATGTCCGTGGACGTGTCCCGGACAATGCTCGGAATCCAGATCTCTCTGCGCGCCAGAGGACTCCCCTTGGAAGAGGAGCAGCTTCCCCGCTTCGACCCCGCCCGCCTGCACACAAACGGCGACACCACGGGACTGAGCCCGTTTCTGATCCGCAGTCTCGTGGATACGGCCAGGTTTGCCGTCCTGGACAATGGCGAACGCGAAATCACCCTGCGCAAAAGCCTCCCTGCCGCTTTCAACCACGAAGGTACGAACGCACCACTACCGGCCAAGGACCGTAGCGATGCCCCCTTTGTCATCCGCCTTGCAGGGCCGGATGACGCGGAAGGAATTTCACGTCTGGCCCTTCGCTCCCACGGGGCCGTGCTGTTCAATGAACAGATCTATTACCCGGCGCGGGTGCGGGAGATGCTGCAGGAGCAGGAAATGGTTTCGATTGTGGCAATAACCCCGGACGGAGAAGTGATCGGGCACGGCGCCCTGGTGGTCGCGACTGCGGGGGCAAAATCCGAGGAACTGACCTTTGCCCTGGTCGACGAGCGTTTCAGGGGACGGGGCTGCATCGAGACCATTGCCGTGGAACTGGTTGCCAATGCCCAGACACGCGGCGCGCAGGTGATCAGCGCCCTGGCGGTCACCAATCACGTCTATTCCCAGCGCGCCGTCCTGCAACTGGGACTGCGGGAATGTTCGCTGCTCCTGGCGGCAAGCCCACCGTCCCAGGCCTGGCACCGCGATACAAGCGGCCGGCCGGCACGCATCTCCAATCTCGCCCTGTGCCGGTATTTCACATCCGGGAACGACACCCCGCTCTATGCACCCAAACGCCATCGCCCCATGCTTGAACGCATTTGCGCGCACCTGGGAATCACGGAGCATTTTGCCGAACCAGGCACCCGGGATCTGCCCAAAAACCTCTCGCACATTGAATCGTCGTCGAATTTCAAGGAAGGCTGGGGAACAATGGTCGTGCAGGACTGCGGCCGGGACATCCTGCCGCAGATCCGAGCCCAACTCGACCTGTTCCGCAGCCAGAACCTGGCGGTCGTTTTCCTGCTCATGCCGCTGGCCAGCCCGTCAACCGCCGTGCTGACCGAGGACTTGGAACACATGGGCTTTTTCTTCTCAGGACTGGGACCGGGCGACAACGGGGAAAAATACCTCGCCCTGCAGTATCTGAATGACGCGGACCCGGCCTGGGACGGCATCAAGGTTCAAACCGAGTTTGGCCGGGAGCTTGTCGAGTATGTGCGGGGGTGTGCTCAATGATGAGACGCATTTCGTCATCATAAGAAGCCAGAATCTGCGCGGAAGCCTTCGACGAAGCAATCACTTGGTTCGACATCTCCGTAGTTATGACTTTTTTCTGTGTATCTCGTCATGGCAAATCGTACACACGGTGATTAAATTACTTTCCGTATTATCACCGCCCTCGGCATGATGTTTTTTATGATGCAACTCCAAGTGACGCGGGTCCGACCTATTCCATTCTCCGTGGGACCAGTTGCATAGGGTGCATTTGTAACTATCCCTCCGGAGGACACTTCTTTTTACCGGGTCGGGTATATGCCGGTCATGCTCAGGGCTCTGGCGATCGGCCTCAAGTAGATACATACCGACTTCGAGATCCGGACGGCCGGTATTCTGGGTGACGACAGGCCAACCAAATTCAGTGCGTAACTCTCTGACTCTTCTTGCCCACTCCGACCTATCTTTTGCTAAATATTTCAATTCTTCGCCGGTTACTTTTTGCCCGACGTTTGCCCTCAAATATTTCAATATTTTGTCGCGGACGGAAATATTTTCTCTTCTAATTTCATTGGCAAGGTTCCAACGATGGGCCGCATCCCTGTCTTGCTGTGTAGAAAGCAAGATATAATCGGATGGCCCCATTGTTGTTACATCAATATTCGGAAGAGGGAATTCGTTTTCTTCCGCCATTTGCTTGGTCGTCAGTCCACTGACAATCGACCACCCGAACTGAACTTTCAATTCTCTAACTCTTCGGGCATATTCCTGGATGCCGGAAACGACAAGCAACTCATCTCCGCTTATAACTACGGCTGGATACTTTTGAAAATAATGGAGTATTCGATCCCTGGCACTTCTTGCAATGTTGGACGGAATAAGAGATTTTCCGAGATCACGCAGATGGTTAAAACAAGGGACAAGGGAAAGAACTTTGTTCCGCAAACTGTCGGATTTTAATTCCTGCTCAAAATTAGTTAATAATTCCTGTAGTTCTTTTCTGATTTTTTCAGACTTCATACCCGTCACTCACTAGTCATCTTTCGAGAAACGAAAGGAGCTTGCCCTTCAGCTTATTAATGTCTTTCACTTCACAGGTCCAAACAGTTAAAACATCCCAGCCTAGTTCTTGAAGCGCATTAACAGTTGATTTGTCTCTTTCAATGTTCTTATCCAGTTTTTCTCGCCAAAATTCTTCATTGGTTGAAGGACGCTTAGAACGTAAACAATCTGCATGGCCATGCCAAAAGCAGCCATGGACAAAGATAATTTTTCGATACTTCGGCAATGTTATATCAGGCTTTCCCGGCAAGTCTTTTCGGTGGAGCCTGAATCGAAATCCCAATTTGTGAAGTAGGGAGCGGACGGCTATTTCCGGCTTGGTATTCACGCCGCTTACGCGCGACATAATTTGACTTCGCTTTTCTCTTGAGAAGACGTCCATTTTCCATGCTTTTGGTCAAGAAGTAATCTTACAACATCCGCCACCCGCGCCGCGAGTAACGGCGGCACGGCATTGCCGATTTGCTTGGCTATCTCTATCTTAGAGCCCAAAAACTTAAAACTATCAGGAAAACTTTGAAATCGTGCAGCTTCCCGATGGGTAATTGGCCTGTGCTGCTCGGGATGTAAATAGCGCCCTTTTTCGGGTTTATAGAATTCAGTGCGTATCGTAACGGAAGGCTTATCCCACCAGAGTCGGCCAAACAAATCAGTGCCTCCTGACTTCTTTCGTATCCAACATTCAGGCGTTAACTCAGGTGCAATACGTTGCAAGTCAAAACGGTTCATTCCTTCATACGGTATTGCCATATATCTTTTCCGACTGAGTTCGGTTGGATTCCTCCCAAAGTGTAAATTTAATGGAGGATCAACATTTCTAATTTCTGTCCCTTTCGGAGGAGGTAAATCAGCAATAGCGTCTTTTACTGTTCTCCATTTTGGGGGAGTTGACAGATACTCCTCCCTATTGAAGGGAAGCGTTAATGGTTTTCCGTTGCCATTGGGATTAAAATGAGTTTTCCGAGGTGGAAACAAAACGGATGGATCTACGAATTTACAACCGATTATAAAAGCTCTGGTACGAGTTTGAGGAACCCCGTAATCCGCAGCAATTAATTTGTCCTGCCATACATAGAAGCCGAGCGACCTTGCTGCTTCGACAATTTCACCATTCTCAAAGGTTCCAAGCAACTGAGGAACATTTTCCATGACAAAAATGGATGCCTCAGACCTTTCGACAACCTCTAAGTAAGGCCGCCACAACTCTTTTCGTGGGTCATTTTCACGATTTTTATTTAAAAGGCTGAACCCCTGGCATGGAGGACCACCAATTACGACATCAGCTTTGGGGATTTCAATTTTGCCTTGTTCAAGTATTTCGACAATGTCTCCGGCAATACAATGTGGGCCGAAATTTTCAGTATATGTGTTAACGCAAAATTGATTAAAGTCGTTTGCCCAAACGGATTGAAAAGGTTGCCCAAAAACCTCGGAGAAGCCTAACGACATCCCGCCGGCCCCTGAAAATAGGTCTATAAGGCGATACCGGTGTGGATTTTGTAGCAGTTCCCCTGAGCAGCGAGAATGGTAAGTCGCTTCGTCTTCTTTTAAAATAAACGACTTGTCTATTTCTATCGTATTTTCATTTTGATACATTTCTTATTCGCCTTGCCGGTCAAATCCTTAAATATTTTCATGACTCTAAACTTTTAGACAAAAATTCTCATCCCAGTAATTCAGGAGTTGGTGGGTGAAACTTGTTATTATACGGACTTCAGAAATCCGGCACCCATCAATTTTATTAAAACCGCACAGATTCATCGCATCATTTCCGCTGACGTAACCACTTCTACCCAAAGCATTTTCTCAACCTTGTCCACCCGTGACGCCCCACTGAGATCGGCTTTATGCTTCAATTAAAGTCAGCGTTATGACCACTATCACCCGCGTCCGTTCATTCGCGTGCGACCTTGATCAAAAAAGTTCCAGCTGGTTATCACCAATGCCGTTCTGGCGCAACGACAGGAAAGGTCATCTGCTTGGCCCGCCCTACATCGACCATGGGCCGCATCTTCTTTCCCGCTCGCGGCAGTCTTTCTCCCTCACGGGGTGGAAGAGGCGGCGTTGATTCGCCATGATCCCTGGAACCCAATTCCCGGAGGTCATTCATGAACACATCCACCTGCGACCCAAGCCTTGGCCGGGCCGGAGTATTTGCAACCGAAACAACCGAAACCCTGCCTGGGCGCGGCATCTGGGCCCTGATGCGGCCGGTGCGCAACCGTATCCATCTGGCCATGGGACTGGCCGCCCTGGGCGCCATTGCGGCCCTGGCGGCCGTGGGCGTGCTGGCCGTGATCATCGCCCAGCTCCTTCGTCCCGATCCCGGCCCCTGGCCCTGGGCCGTGCTGGCCGTAGTGCTGACCGGGGCCGGTTTTTACCTGCGCAACCAGGGCTTCATCGTGTCCCACATGGCCGCCTTCCACCTGGAAACCATTTTGCGCGCGGGTCTGGCCGAGCACATGGCTCGCGTCCCCCTGGGCTATCTGCTCCAGACCGGGACCGGCACCGTGACCAAGGTCATGCAGGACGACGTCAAGAGCCTGCACGCCTTTGTGGCCGACACCACGCCCATGATCGGCCGCAGCGTGGCCACGCCTCTGGCCACCCTGATCCTGATGCTGATCATTGATTGGCGTCTGGCCCTGCTGGCCCTGGGACTGTTGGTGGTCGGAGCCCTGGCCATGCGTCTGGCCATGCGCGACCATGTCGAACTGCAGCGCCGTTACGACGATGAACGTGAACGCATCGCCGGGGCCGTGGTGGAATTCGTGCAGGCCATGCCAGTGGTCCGCACTTTTGACGACGGTGCGTCCTCCTTTGGCCGCTATCAGTCGGCCCTGGACGGATTCCGCGACGTCCTGGCCAAATGGCTGGAAGTCTCGGCTGTCAGCGCCAAGATCAGCATTCTCATTCTCGGCCCCTTGCCGACTCTCCTGGCCCTGGCCCTGGGCGGCCTGCTCCTCTACACCGGCGGAAGTCTCGATTTTCCGACCTGGGCCGCGGCCCTGCTGCTGGGCACGGGCATGGCCGAATCGCTCATGCCGCTGATGTGGATCAATCATTTCATCCGCAAGGCCAGTGCCGGCGCCCTGCGCATCCAGGACCTGCAGGCCGCCCCCGTGTTGCCCGTATCCTTGGGACGCCGCCTGCCGCGCGATGCGTCCGTGTCCTTTGAACATGTCTACTTCACCTATGAAAACCGGACCGACAACGCTCTGGACGACGTCAGTTTCCACGTTCCGGCCGGGTCCATCACGGCTCTGGTCGGACCGAGCGGCGCGGGCAAGACCACCGTGGCCAGGCTCATCCCCCGCTTCTGGGACGTGACCGACGGGTCGGTCCGCGTCGGCGACGCCGATGTGCGCGACATCCGGCCCGAGGACCTGATGCGCCACGTGTCCTTT
Source organism: uncultured Desulfovibrionaceae bacterium (assembly GCA_964651415.1). Taxonomy (GTDB): domain Bacteria; phylum Desulfobacterota; class Desulfovibrionia; order Desulfovibrionales; family Desulfomicrobiaceae; genus Desulfomicrobium. Next base: position 8,538 of record CAZYZA010000002.1, on the reverse strand, counting down.
GTCTTCCAGGACACCTTTCTCTTCAACGACACCATCTCCACCAATATCCGCATGGGCCGTCCCGAGGCCACGGACACCGAGGTCGAACAGGCGGCCCGGGCGGCTCAGGCCCACGACTTCATCACGACTCTGCCCCAGGGCTACGCGACAAAGGCCGGGGACCGGGGCGTGCGTCTGTCCGGCGGCCAGCGCCAGCGCATCACCATTGCCCGGGCCATCCTCCAGAACTGCCCGGTGGTCGTCCTGGACGAAGCCACGGCCTTTGCCGACCCGGAAAACGAGGCCGCACTGATCGCGGCCCTGGCCAACTTGATGCAAGGGCGCACGGTCATCATCATCGCCCACCGCCTCTCGACCATCCGCGACGCGGACCAGATCGTGGTCCTGGACCGGGGACGGGTGGCCGAACGCGGCCGTCACGACGACCTGGTCGCCGCGAACGGCGTCTACGCCCGATTGTGGCGCAATTACGAACAGGCCCAGGGCTGGACCCTGGGCCGTGACGACGCAACCCGGTCCTGACAAGGAGCAGCCATGAACACTCTGACCGATTCCTCTCGCCCCGTCCCCTCCCTGGCCGAAACCTGGCGGCGCATGCAGCTCGCCGCCGGTGATCAGGCCCCGCTCCTACGCCGCAGCATGCTCTTTTCCCTGCTCTCGGCCGTGGTCCAGGGTCTGGCTTTTGCCGCCTTCTATCCGTTGCTGCGCCTCATGCTGACCTCGCCCATCAACACCGGGGCCGCCGCGTGGTGGCTGGCCTTCCTGGTTCTGTGCACGGTCCTCGACGCGGTTCTGCGCTGGAAGGCGCGGGACTTCGACTATTCCAGCGCCCTGGCCGACGTGACCCACGACCTGCGGGTGAGCCTGGGCAGGCAGTTGCGGCGCATGCCCCTGGAAGAACTGTACCGCAGACGCACCGGTGAGCTTTCAGCCGTGCTGGCCGGCAACGTCGACGAGGTCATCACGCCCATGGGCATGATTTCCTCGACCTTCGTCACGTCCATCGTCACCCCGGCCGTGGCCCTGATCGTGACCATATTCGTGGACTGGCGACTGGCCCTGGCCATGCTCGTGCTGCTGGCCCTGGCCATGCCGGTCTACCACCGCCGTCGCCGCAACGCCGGGGAAAAAATGCGCACCCTGGCCGAGGCCCATGCCCGCACCTCGGCCGACCTGATCGAATACGCCCAGGGCCTGCCCGTGCTGCGGGCCACGGGTCAGACCGGCGTGCGGGCCGAACGTCTGCGCCAGTCCCTGGACCACCTGCGCCTGACTCAGGAAAAGGCCCAGCTGCGCGACGTGAAAATCAGTCTCCTGGCCTCGTCCGTGGTGCAGATCGGCCTGGTCCTGGTCATGATCCTGGGAGTGTGGTTCATCCTGACCGGCAGCCTGGATCCGGCTGCCCTGACCGCCCTGCTGGTGGTCGTGGCCCGCTTTGCCGAACCCCTGGCCATCACGTTCCACCTGTCCGATGCCTTTGACTTCATGGAGGCCGGGTTCGAGCAGGTCGAACAGCTCATGGCCATACCGCCCCTGCCCGCGCCCATCCAACCCGGCATCCCCCAATCCTTTGATATCCGGTTTGAAAACGTGGGCTTCCGCTACACCGACAACCCGGAACAGATCCTGACCAACGTCGGCTTCACCCTGCCCGAACGCTCGCTGACGGCCCTGGTCGGGCCATCGGGCTCGGGCAAGACCACAGTCACTCGGCTGATCATGCGCTACGCCGATCCGCAAACCGGAAGCGTGCGCATCGGCGGCGTGGACCTGCGCGACATGGACCCCGAAACCATCATGCGCCACGTGTCCGTGGTCTTCCAGGACGTCTATCTCTTTGACGACACAGTCCTGAACAACATCCGCATGGGCCGCGCCGAGGCCACCGACGCCGAGGTCGAGGACGCGGCCAGGGCCGCCCACTGCCATGAGTTCATCTCCCGCCTGCCTGACGGCTACGGGACCAGAGTCGGCGACATCGGCGGCTGCCTGTCCGGCGGCGAGCGCCAGCGCATCAGCATTGCCCGCGCCATCCTCAAGAACGCCCCCATCGTCATCCTGGACGAACCCACGGCAGCCCTGGACACGGAAAGCGAGATCGCGGTGCAGCGGGCCATCGACGCCCTGGTCCGGGACCGGACCGTCATTGTCATCGCCCACCGCCTTTCAACCATTGTCGGCGCGGACGCCATCCTGGTCCTGGATGAGGGCAAGGTGGTCGAACAGGGCAAACACAGCGAGCTGCTGGCCGCAAACGGCCGTTACCGCGCCATGTGGGACGCCCAGGGTCTGGCCAAGGATTGGCATCTGCATGCCGTCCGGGAGACGCATTCATGAAACAGCTCACCCCCCTGCTGGCCGCCAACGCCCTGTGCCTGGCAGCCATGATGGCCTTTGTGGCCGTTATCGGCCCCATGGTCCGCACCCTGGGTCTGGCCGAGTGGCACGGTGGCCTGGTCGTGACCCTGGCCGGACTGGCCTGGATGCTCCTGGCCCGTTTCTGGGGGCGCGCCAGCGACCGTCACGGTCGCAAACCCGTGCTGCTCCTGGGCGTGGCCGGGTTCTGCCTGGCCTACCTTGCCCTGGCCGTATTCCTGGAGCAGACCCTGGCCGACCCGCCGGCCCTGATCGTCACTCTCCTGGCCCTCAGTCTGATCCGGGGCGTCATCGGCGGGTTCTACGCCGCCATTCCCACATGCGCCGCAGCCATTGTCGCCGATCATACCGGTCCGCAAAACCGTGCCTCGGGCATGGCCGCCCTGGGGGCGGCCAACGGGGCCGGCATGGTTCTTGGCCCCCTGGCCGGAGGGTTGCTGGCCTCGTACAGCCTGACCGCGCCGCTCTATTTCGCGGTCCTGTTGCCGGCCCTGGCCCTGGCGCTCTTGTGGATCGCCCTGCCCCGTACCAGGGCCGCCGCACCTTCGGCCGGTCCGGGCTGCCGGTTGTCCGACCATCGTTTGCGTTTGCCTCTGATCGGAATCTTTCTGGCCACGTCCTGCGTCATTGCGGCCCAGGTCTGCGTCGGTTTTCTGGCCCTGGACCGGCTCGGATTGGAGCCCCAGGACGCAGCTCGGGCCGCCGGCCTAGCCATGACGGCCGTGGGCGTGACGCTCATCCTGACGCAGTTTCTGGTGTTGCGCCGCAAAACCGTCCATCCGCAAACCTGGCTCGGACTGGGCTCGGGTATAGGGGCACTGGGCTTCGGACTTGTGGTCCTGGTCAGTTCCACTCCCGGCCTCATGGCCGCATACGCCGTGGCCGCATGCGGCATGGGCATGGTCTTTCCGGCCCTGCAGGCCATGGCCGCCAACGCGGTTCGCGCCGATGAACAGGGGCTGGCCGCCGGAACCGTGGCCGCGGCCCAGGGGTTGGCCATGGTCGTCGCGCCTCTGGCCAGCGGCGGTCTATACCATCTCTCGCCAAGTCTGCCCTACATGGCTGCGGTGGCGCTTCTGGCCCTGGTTGGGATCCTGAACCGCCTGCATGGAACCACAGCCACGGCGTGCGAACAAAACGCAAACGCCGTGGAAACCCGCAACCTGTCCACCCCCGGCCAGACCAAGGCCGCACCGGGTTGTCCCGCGCAGGACTAACTCACCCCGACCATGCGGGCTCAACTGTAAAAGTCGTCATCACCTGAGAAAGGGAATGACGACTTTCAAACTCCATGGAAGAACCACACTCTTGACCGGAGTTGCTGTAGTACCGGACGGACAACACACGGAAGAATTATAAAAGACGTTACTGCAAAAAGGCTCAAAGTTATCCGGAATATTGCTGTAAGTATCTGAAATTTCCTATTTCAAATCTCAGATTAAAGACGATTTCAGACTTTTTGCAGTTGGGTCATAAAAACAGAGCTGCGGAAACGAAAAATATAATCAACCAAGCACTCTGAAATTGAGCGCATATCTTCCGCCTGCCTCCATCTGGAGCAGATTTCTGGACAGCAGGTTTTTTATATCCCGACGCGCGGTTTGTGTCGAAGCCTTGCCGTACACTATCAAAAATGGCCGCTTCTCCTGCAAATCCTTTAAAGACAGAGCCATCGGGTTTTCCAGCAACAACAAAAGAAGTTCATACTGTCGCTTGGTGATATGCTTATTTTTCAATTCGAAGGAGTAATACTCGCGCAAAGAAAATCTTCTGATAAAGTATATAATTGATTCCTTTGCCGACATTAAGCCTGCAACCACGCCATTCATTACAAATGTGACAAATGGCGTCATATCATTCTTCAGCCTGATGCTTTTCGAGAATGATGCATAATATTCATCTACGTTGCGATAATAATAATTGGACAATTCCCTGGGCACGTACCTGATGTTCGACGACTGGAGCAACGCGGCCTCTATAAGTCGCGCCGTTCTCCCGTTGCCATCTCCGAATGGATGAATCAGACAAAAATAATAGTGAGCCAGGGCGGCGCGAATAAATGGGTCCAGCGACGTGATCTCATCGCTGTTGATCCAGTCTATGAATTCTCCCATCAGCATCTTGATATCTTCCAGAATTTTCGGCGGCGTATAAACGCCACCGTGCGCATTATCGCCGACACGGACTTTTACGTTCCGGTACATTCCCGGCGCATTGTGTTCATGGGGAATGTCCCGGGTCACCAGGGCATGGATTTCCTTGATGACCTTTTCGGTCAAAACAAATGGAGCGCCTGTGCCGCCGACGTTCGCCAGCCACGAATACGCAGCGATAAGATTCCTGATCTCCTGCTTGTCTTTGTGCGTGTAGCGGTCAAGATCCTCACCCTGGGCAATCCTCCTGACGTCCTCGCCAATGATGGCATTGCCTTCGATCATCGCCGTCCCGGAGATGGAGCTGTACATGATGTCCGGCTCAAGACGGGCGGACAGTTCCGGCAAGATCGGAAGATCCGCAACCATTTCGTTCAGCACATTCGCCCGCACCAGAAGGCTGTTGATTTCTGCGGGATCATAGGTGCTGCTGAAATGAAAAAGCCCGGATTTGAACGTCATCACGTCTTTCATGGAAAGCCTCGTTTTGAAACAAGTTTTGTCACATATTTCATATTTTATAACAGATAGATAAACATATTCAAGAGAAATAAATGTAACGAAATCTGTACGCATTTAGGATCAAAAAGCAATACGAATGTTCCACACAGCCGGATTGCCCCGCCGATGGCGACGACACGCCTCGACGTCGCCCCCTTCTTTCCCACTCGCGGCACTTTTTTTCCTGATCAGAGTGGATGATCTCCGGCCAATCCAGCATGGTGCGCAACGCAGAAGTACCCTGTCATGAAACACCAATATCCGATGTCTCACCGCACATCATCCGGAGGATTGTCCCATGTCCGATTTCCATGGCCTGAGCATTCGGGGCCTGACCAAAACCTACGCGGGCGGGGTCCAGGCCCTGGCCGGCATTGACCTCGACGTTGCGCCCGGCCTGTACGGGCTGCTCGGCCCCAACGGAGCCGGCAAGAGCACCCTCATGCGCACTCTGGCCACCCTGCAGGCCCCGGATTCCGGCCAAATCCGCCTGGACGGGGTCGACACCCTGGCCGATCCCGACCATCTGCGCCGCCGTCTGGGCTATCTGCCGCAGCAGATCGGGGCCTATCCCGGCGTCAGCGGCCGGGATCTGCTCGACCGCTTTGCCTGGCTCAAAGGGCGAACCAGCCATAAAGAACGTCGCGCCGAGGTGGAAACTCTGCTTGAGCGGGTCAACCTGTCCGACGCGGCCCACCGCGCCGTGGCCACCTATTCGGGGGGCATGATGCGACGTTTCGGCATTGCCATGGCCCTGATCGGCTCACCGCGCCTGCTTATTGTCGACGAGCCCACGGCCGGGCTTGATCCGGCTGAACGCAACCGCTTTCACCGTGTTCTGGCCGACGTGGCCGAGGAAGCCGTGGTCCTCTTGTCGACCCATATCGTCGAGGACGTGGAAAACCTGTGCGCCCGCCTGGCCATCATGGCCAAAGGCCGCATCGTGGCCGAGGGCGCGCCGGGCGAACTGACCGGTCGGCTCCTGGACCGGCTGTGGTCGCGGGTGGTGCCGCGCGGCCAGGCCCTGCCCTCTTCGGCCCGTCTGACTGCTGCTCCGGACGGCACCCTGGCCGTGGTCCTGGCCGATCAGTCACCCGGACCGGACTTCACCAGCCGCCGACCCACCCTGGAAGACGCCTACCACGCGGCCCTGGATGCGGCCGGCGTGACCGACGAGGAGGCGTAAATGAGTTTCTTCCTGCGTGAAGCCTGGAACGAGTTCCGGGCCGGACTGCGTGGCGGCGTACTGCCGCTCATCTACGTCGTGCTGACCGGCTACATTCTGATCGTCATGACCAACGCGGAACAGTTGCAGCAGATGGGGGCCATCGACATCCCGCGCAACGCCCCCGGCCTGGTCTACCTGATGACCTCGGGCGACGCCTTTTTCCTCTTTTTCGCCTGGGCCTGGATTTTCGCCCAGCCCATCCTGCGCGACAGAAAAGCCCATCTGGACGAAATCGTGCTGGCTGCTCCCCTTTCCCTGCGCCAGTTGCTCGCGGCCCGCTATGTCGGGGCCCTGGGCGTGGCCCTGGCCGTGGGCACCTCCCAGATCCTGGGCTTTCTCCTTGCGCCGATGCTGGAATTCATGGGCGCGGTCCCGGCGGGATCCGTGGCTCCCGCGCCCTGGATGGCCTTTGGCTGGGCCGCACTGATCTTCACCCTGCCCCTGGCGGCCGGGGCCGGAGCCCTGTATTTCATCGCGGCCCTGCGCACACGCGGCGTGGGCGGCCCCTTTGCCGTGGCCGCCCTGCTCATGGCCTTCTGGATGGTGTCCATGATCGTCTTCAAGGAAGGCCACGCCGACCCGTTCCTGGTCACCGTGCTCGACCCTTCCGGCTTTGCCGAAGCCGAACATCAGGTCGTCGATCAGTGGACCCCGCACGAAAAAAGCACGGCTCTACTTGCCCTGACGCCGGGCCTGCTCTGCAACCGGCTCATCTGGGGGGTGCTGCCGCTTCTGATCCTGGGCGCGGTCATTGCCCGGACCACGCGGGAATCGCTGGTCCTGGGCCGCACCGCACGCAAGGCTCCGCCCCAAACGCTGCGTTGCCGCCGGGTGCTGCCGGTCGCCCAAGGCGTGCGACCCGGCCCCATTGAACAAACAGCCTGGTGGCGGGCCGTGGCCGCCGAATCCCTGTGGCAGGCCCGGCAGATTCTGGCCCGTCGTGCGCTATGGATCGCCCTGGCCTTCCTGGTCCTACTGGCCGTGGCGGCAGCCTTTGCCCACGGTATCCACCACGCCTACGGCCCCATGATTCCTCGCCCCGAATACGCGTCCCCGGTGCTGATGCGCACCTTCTACCTGATCGTGGTCTTTATGGTCGCGGCCATGGTCGGCACGGCGGCCCGTCGCGACGAAGAGCCCGGTCTGACGGAAATGTTCGACGCGGCCCCGGCCCCGGACGGCGTCCGCCTGATCGGACGGGCCGTGGCCGCCCTGATCATCGTGGTCATCTGCTCGCTCCTCCCGGCCTCCGGCGCGGTCATTATCGCCATCATGGCCGCACCGTCCGGGCAGGCGCTGCTGCCCGTGGTGCACCAACTGGCAGTCCTCACTCCGGCCATCCTGGAAATGGCCGCCCTGACCCTGCTCCTGCACGCCCTGATCCGCCATCCGGGCACGGCGCATGCGGCCGCGATCCTGGCGGCCTTTATCATGGTGGTCAATTTCGAGGTCGGGCTGGTCAATTACCCGCCCTTTCAGATCGGACGCGGGGTGCAGATCTCCCTGTCCGGACTGACCGAATTTGCACCCTGGGCCGAAAAACTGCTGGCCGGCAACCTCTTCAAACTCGCCCTGGTCGTCATTCTCCTGGCCCTGGCCGCCGCGCTGAACCGGCGCGGCCTTGACCACGGATGGAAAACGCGGCTGCGCCGCTCCCGCACAAATCTGACCGGCCGTCCCGGTCTGGTCGCGGTCGCCGGCGTTGTTCTGCTGCTGTGCTGCGCGGTCTGGTTGCACCAGCGCTTTGTGACCGAGGGCGGCTATGAAACCAAAGAGGAACGCCACCAAAACGACGCGGCCTGGGAGACCATGTGGCTTAGACACCAGGGGGATTTCTCCGTCAACGGCGGCGAAGTCGTGCTGACAATCCTGCCGGACAGCCGGGAACTGCGCGGTTGGTGGCGACTGCGCGGGGTCAGGGCGGACGGCGGGGCCCTTCACGCCAGCCTGCCCACGGACTGCGAGCTGGAATGGGCCAGGGTGCAGTGGCGCACCGTCGAGGTCAGCGTGGACAACGATCACCTGTCCATTCCACTGCCGGACTGCCCCGGTTCAGGCTGCATCGTCGACATTGCCTGGCGCATGCCGGCCGGGGGATGGCCGAGCGGCGACCATGACGAAGCGGCCCGGCCGTCCTGGCTGGTCGGCCAGTCCTTTTGGCTGCGCGCCCGGGATGTCATGCCCAGCCTGGGCTTTGATCCCGGACGCGTCATCAGAACACCGTCCGACCGCGCCCGCCTCGGTCTGCCGGAGGCCTTCACCTTGCCGACCTACCGGGCC
>CAZYZA010000001.1:0-109656 GCA_964651415.1 uncultured Desulfovibrionaceae bacterium | reverse complement strand
CAGTAGCTCAGGTGGATAGAGCAATTGCCTTCTAAGCAATCGGTCGGGGGTTCGAGTCCTCCCTGGCGCGCCAAAAGAAAACAAGGGGTTAGATGTAAAAGTCTGATCCCTTATTTTTGTCTTGAATTTCTCCCCACTCCATTCCCCGCACGCAGCACCATTTTGTCCCAATTTTCCGGCGACAAGAATATACTCTTCCCTGACCACCGCAGTCTCTTCCGCATTAGAAACAGGCTAAACGATGTCCTTGTCTGGGATACGCACCTGCACCACGCCACCCAAAGAGGGAATTTGTTGCACGGAAGTCGAAAGACATCAAACGACAAATTCTTCTTGTGTCATACGGTAGTTATACCCTAAAAACACCCCTGGATTTCCGGCCTTGCCGGCCTTTTCTTCAACATGTGTCGGCTGAATTGCCGCACTTCTTCGCTTTGGGACACCATGTTCGAACAAGCATTCAAGAATATCGACGACGCACTCTGGAAAGAGAGCGGCTGCACGACGGAACTCGACTATACGGAGCAGACATCCTGGCTCCTTTTTCTCAAATACCTCGACGCGCTGGAGCTGGACAAGGCCACGGAAGCGGCACTGGAGGGGCGGGAGTATTCGTTCATCCTAGACTCGCCCTATCGCTGGGAGGCCTGGGCCGCGCCCAAGAACGGCGGCGGCAAGCTGGACCACAACAGGGCCATGACCGGGGATGATCTGGTCGATTTCGTGGACCGCAAGCTCTTCCCCTATCTGCACGGCTTCAAGCAGCGGGCCACCGGGCCGGGCACCATCGAATACAAGATCGGCGAGATCAAAAACAAGATCCGCAGCGGCTACACCCTGCGCGACATCATCGACCACGTGGACGAACTGCGTTTCGGCTCCCAAAGCGAAAAGCACGAACTCTCGGCCCTGTACGAAGAGAAAATCAAGCGCATGGGCAACGCGGGCCGCAACGGCGGGGAATACTACACGCCGCGCCCGCTCATCCGGGCCATGATCCAGGTCACGCAGCCCAGGATCGGCGAGCGCATCTATGACGGTGCCTGCGGCTCGGCCGGCTTTCTGTGTGAATCCTTCGCCTACCTCTCGGCCAAGCCGGACTTGACCACGGGCGACCTGAAGACCCTGCAGGAACGCACTTTCTACGGAAAGGAAAAGAAATCCCTGGCCTATGTCATCGCCATCATGAACATGATCCTGCATGGCATCGAGGCACCGAATATCATCCACACCAACACCCTGAGCGAAAACCTGGCCGACATCCAGGACAAGGACCGCTTCGACGTGATCCTGGCCAATCCGCCCTTCGGCGGCAAGGAACGCAAGGAGGTCCAGCAAAACTTCCCCATCCGCACGGGCGAGACGGCCTTCCTCTTCCTGCAGCACTTCATCAAAATGCTCAAAGCCGGCGGCCGGGCGGCAGTGATCATCAAGAATACATTCCTGTCCAACTCGGACAACGCCTCGGTGAGTCTGCGCAAACTCCTGCTGGAAAGCTGCGATCTGCATACGGTACTCGATTGCCCCGGCGGCACGTTTCAGGGTGCGGGAGTGAAAACTGTGGTTCTCTTTTTCGAAAAGGGCCGCCCTACGCGCAAGGTTTGGTTCTATCAGCTCGATCCCGGCCGCAGTTTGGGGAAGACCACGGCCTTGAACGACGCCGATCTAGCTGAGTTTGTGGAACTGCAGAAAAGCAAGGCTGATTCGCCCAAAAGCTGGAGCGCTGATGTTTCCAACATAGATCGGACCAGCTTTGACCTTTCGGTCAAGAACCCGAACAACGGCGAAGAGGTGAAGCACCGCAGCCCGCAGGAAATCATGGACGAAATCGCGGCGCTGGATGCTGAGAGCACAAAAGTACTGGCCACTATTCGGGAACTGCTATGAATACTGATGAGAAATATGGGAAGCATGTGAATGATGCGCTGAATGAAAAGCATGGAAATGCAGATAATCATATTCCCCCTGGCTCCCATAATTCTCATATCTCCCATTCTCAGCCACAGCCGCCCGCCAACCATCCCATCATCCCCCCGCGCGGCGACTACCAGACGCTTCTTTCTTTTCAGAAAGCCGAAGTCATCTACGACATCACACATCGCTTCGCGCACAAGTATCTTGGCAAGGGCGACCGCACTGTGGACCAGATGATCCAGTCAGCACGCTCCGGCAAACAGAACATCCTTGAAGGCAGCAAAGCCGGGCTCACCTCCAAAGAATCCGAGATCAAGCTGACCAATGTCGGGCGGGCCAGCCTCGAAGAGCTGCTCGCCGACTACCGCGACTATCTACGCGTGCGCGACCACACCATTTGGGACAAAGACTCCAAGGAAGCGCAATTTGTCCGCCACCTCGGCCGCAAGACCCCGCAGACCTTTGAACTTTACCGCGAATTTTTTGCAACCCGTCCGCCCGAGGTCATCGCCAACATAGCCATCTGCCTGATTCACCAGACCAACTACCTGCTCGACCAGCAACTGCGTCGACTGGAAAAAGATTTTTTGGAACAAGGCGGCCTCCGCGAACGGATGTTCCAGGCACGACTCGCGCACCGCAAACAGCAACACAAGAAATGATGCCGATGACACACTTCAATCACATACTTCCCATGATTCCCATCTGCCATTCTGCTGAAAACACCGAGGGAATGGGCAAAATCAAGGTTCTACTATGAAGAAGGGGTGACCAACGAAAACACTTGGCGAGGTTTGTCAACTTATCTCTGGCCAGCATATTGAGTCGAAGGACTACAACACCGAGTCCTGGGGTGTCGGCTATCTAACCGGGCCTTCCGATTTCGGACCAACCAATCCTGTCATCTCGAAGTGGACGGAGCATCCGAAGATTAAAGCCAAGCGCGGCGATGTGCTCATCACGGTGAAAGGCTCGGGGGTTGGCAAAATCAATCTGCTCGACGAAGACGAAGTCGCGATTAGCCGTCAGTTGATGGCCGTCCGCGTCACGGGCGCTGAACCAAGTTTCATTCACGCGATTCTCAGTTCGACGTTCGACCACTTCCAATCGTTGTCCACAGGCGCTGCAATTCCGGGCATCTCTCGCGAACAAGTTCTCTCGCTGAAGATTTCGCTCCCCCCGCTGACCGAACAGCAACGCATCGTCGCCATCCTCAACGAAGCGTTTGCGGGCCTCGCCACTGCCAAAGCCAACGCCGAAAAGAACCTCCAAAACGCCCGCGCCCTTTTCGAAAGCCATCTCCAATCCGTCTTCACCCAGCGTGGGAAGGGGTGGATGGAGACTACGCTTGGCGCAGCAACCGAAGGTGTGTTCTCACTGGGCCTTTCGGCTCACTACTTCACAAGAGCGACTATGTTGAGAAAGGGATACCCTTGGTGAACCCAGCACACATCACCGAGACAGGAATCGTGCCCGACCTACGCAAAACTGTATCGGGACTAACCGCGAAACGCCTCGGAAGCTACATCATGCGCAAGGGAGACATTGTCATTGGACGGCGAGGCGAAATGGGGCGCTGCGCTTTGGTCACTGACACAGAGGACGGTTGGCTATGTGGGACTGGGAGCTTTTTCATCAAGCCTTCAAAACGATGCAATTCTGGATACTTAGTGATGTTCTTGCGCTCAGAGAAGTGCAGGAGACAACTTGAAAAGCTTGCAGGTGGAGCGGTGATGCCGAACTTGAGCAATACAGCTCTTTCCGAATTTCCAATAATGTTGCCCCCCCTCGAAGAACAGAAAGTAATCGTGGAAAAGATCGATGAACTCGCGGATGAAATCCAGCGCCTCAAATCCATTTATCAGCGAAAACTTGCCGCCCTCGACGAACTCAAACAATCCCTGCTTCACAAAGCCTTTTCCGGCGAGCTATAGGCAACCCCATGATCACATTGGAAACTCTTGAACACTGGCTCACTGTTCCCGCAGAAACCGAGCACCTTGAATTCAAGGAAGCCAAGATCCAATATGACACCACCAAACTGCTGCAGTACTGCGTCGCCCTGGCCAATGAGCGCGGTGGCCATCTGGTTCTGGGCGTCACCAACAAGCCGCCTCGTCGCGTAGTCGGTACCAACGCTTTCGCCACCCCTCCCGGGCTGGACACCATCAAGGCTCGAATCCGGGAGAAACTCCGCATTCGCGTCGACGTAGTGGAACTCACCCACCCTGACGGCCGAGTACTTGTCTTCGACATCCCTTCTCGTCCCATGGGTCAACCTATGGAACTCGACGGAGCCTACCTCATGCGTTCCGGAGAAAGCCTGGTTGCCATGACGCCGGACCATCTCAAGCGCATCTTTGCCGAAGGCGAGCCAGAGTGGTTCGAACTGCCTGCCAAGCAACACGCCAGCCCTGACGAAGTCATCGCCCTGCTCGACACCCAGACGTTCTTCGACATGCTCAAGCAGCCCTACCCAACCAGTCGGGACGGTGTTCTCAACCGCATCATCGAAATCAGGGCGCGGGAGAAGAAACGGGTCGAAATTTTCATGTCCCTCATGGACCAGCGCGAGAAGACCCTGGTCTTTTGCGCGAACCAGGACCACGCTTTGGCCGTGCGCGACCTGGTCAACCAGCTCAAGTCCTACGGGGACCCGAACTATTGCCAGCGCGTCACGGCCGATGACGGGGTGCTCGGCGAACAGCACCTGCGGGCCTTCCAGGACAACGAAAAGACCATCCCCACAGTTCTGACCACCTCGCAGAAACTGTCCACCGGCGTGGATGCCCGCAACATCCGCAACATCGTACTCATGCGACCCATCAACTCCATGATCGAGTTCAAGCAGATCATCGGACGCGGCACACGCCTGTACGACGGCAAGGACTATTTCACGATTTACGACTTCGTGGAGGCTCATCACCACTTCAACGATCCCGAATGGGACGGTGAACCCGTTGAATCCGAACCCTGCACGATCTGTGGCAAATATCCCTGCGTCTGCGTCAAGGAGCCCCCTGCGCCATGTCTTATCTGCGGGCAGTATCCATGCGCATGTCCCAAACCACCTTGTTCGGAGTGCGGTCAGCGGCCATGCGTATGCCCCAAGGGCCCATGCCCGAAATGCGGACAGTGCCCGTGCACATGCGCCAAAAGGGCCAGGATCAAGCTGGCCGACGGCAAGGAACGCACCATCCAGCATATGGTGGCCACAAGTTTCTGGCATCCGGATGGAACACCCATGTCCGCCGCGCAGTTCATGGAAGCGCTCTTCGGGAGACTGCCGGAATTCTTCCAGGATGAAGACGAGCTGCGCCGCATCTGGAGCGTCCCGGATACCCGGCGTCGGCTTCTGGACGGTCTGGCGGAGAAGGGCTTTGGGAAGGAACAACTCGCCGAAATGCAAAAAATCATCGAAGCGGAAAAATGCGACATCTTCGACGTCTTGGCTCATGTGGCCTACGCCGATGTGCCCCTGACGCGGGAAGAAAGAGCGGCCAGGGCCAGAATCAGCATCCAGCAGCGGTTCAACAGCAAACAGCAGGCTTTTCTGGACTTTGTCCTTGGCCACTACGTGAATGTCGGCGTGGAAGAACTGGACCAGGCGAAACTGACTCCTCTCTTGCGGCTGCGCTACGGGAACTCGCTGAAGGATGCCATGGCGGACCTGGGCAAGGCGGAAGAGATCAACAAAATTTTTGTCGGATTCCAGAGATATTTGTATCAGAAGGAAATAGCTGTTTGAGTGAATTAAGGTACGTGAACAGATGCAGTTCGAAGCCCGAACCATCTGGGTGAAAGCCGATCTATTCAAGAAGCCGATCGCGTGTCTGGAGTGTATCCTGATACGTGACTCCGATTTGAGACGATTCTGTGCTGCTGAGGCGCGGTTTAAACGGGGTTGGGCTCAGGACGCGGCATGAGTTTTGGGGGAACCTGATTTTCCTCCCCTCCGCGTTGCAGGCTTGGTTGTGTCGGTCTGGATTTTTCCCTGCATTATCATCCGCGCACCCATGGCCAGCAGGCTTGATCTGGTCAGGCCGGCACGCCGGGCAAAGGCATCGATTTCCTTCAGATCGTTTTCAGGCAACGTGATGTTGACCCTCACCGTCCTTTGCCCTTCGGCCAGCTCCACCACCAAGCAGGCCACGGCGTCTTTGGCCAGTTCGTGGTTCATGGCCTGCTCCAAAGTGCTAGGAGCGGGAAGTTGTTCGCCGTCCTCACGCATTCCTTTAACATGCAACGCCAAGGCTTCCTTGGCCATGGCGGCCACTTCGTCCAGGCTGGCCCCGGCGGTTACGCAGCCGGGGAAATCCGGAAAGAGCGCGCCGAAGTCTGTTTCTTCGTCCTTATGAATGATGGCAACATAACTGGCCATGACGTACCTCTCTATTTCAAGCTGATGCCCGCTTGACGCTCAATGCTTTTGAGCGTGCCGACGGGAAGGTCTGATTTTGGGTGCGGAACCGTCACCCTGCCCGGCTTTTCGGGGTGTTTGAGCTGCACGTGGGAACCTTCGGTGTTGACCACGAACCAGCCTTCTTTTTTGAGTCTGCGGATAACGTCCCGGCTTTTCATGTGTGTATGAATACACATCTTGAAAGTTGCCCGTCAAGAAAAGAGCTGCCCCATCCACTGCCCTGCTCTTCCTAACTGCCGGGGGCGATGTCGAGAATAGTTCTTGACAGGCCAGGGTGTTGATCAAGGTGGGTGGGTGAATTTGCAGCCAATGCCTCCAACACTGCTGGTGGCTCTGAGTTATCGGCAGGTGCTTGAATCCCGTCACTCATGATTTTATCTCACGCCCCTTGCGATCAACCGAGCACCTTCTAGCTTTCAGGCAGCGATAAGCCGACCGACTTCACAGGACGCAAAAAAACGTCCATGAACAGGGGACTCTCTCCCGCTCATGGACGCTTGGCGTTCCGGTGGCGTTCCGGGAAACCGGCTCAAGAACGCATCCAGCCCGACCGTTCAGGAAGACATACGAACCATTTTCGATCTTGCCTGAAAAAGCTTCATTGCCCGATTGTGATCATCCGAACTGAACGCGGCAACGACGAAAAGCTCTGATTTCAGAGCTTTCCGGCGTCAGCCGCAGCCACCCCCCATACCGGCACAGCCGGCTTTGTGCGGACGGTTTTTGTAGCGCATGATATCTCCCCCCTGAAAATGGGCCGTGACGATATCGCTGATCATACCACCGCATTCAAAGACCGTGATGCCGTGTTCGGCCAGGACCTGCTTGGGCTGCTTGCCGGCCGCTTCGACCAGGACCAGGGAACAGTCGTGAAGGATTTCGGCCAGCTTGCGCCAGCGATCCGGGCCGCAGCCCACTTCCGGGGCCTGACGCTCCTCGATCATCCGCGCCCCATTGCCCTGAGGCGCCCAGATCTGAAAACCGGGCACTTCGCCCAGATGCATGTTGACCAGCAGCCCTTCGCGCGTGGCCACGGCCACATAGGGCCGGACTTCCTTGCCCGAACAGGCCAGCCGGTTCAGGGCCGGGATCAGCTCGCTGGACCGGTCCGAACAGAGAAGGCCCACGGCGTCGGCCCGACAACGGCGGCAATGAGTCATCTGCAGGATGGTCTGACCGTTTTGGGTCCGCAGTTCGTGAATCAATTCCTTGGACGGTTCGTCCACTGCGGCAAAGGGCGTGTCCGCCGTGGGATGCAGCGGGATGAGATTCTGGATGTCCGCTCCCAGCTCCGCCGCGACCCTGGCCACCTCGGCCAGATGGTGGTCATTGACACCGGGAATGACGATGGAATTGACCTTGACCGTGATGCCCCTGGCCTTGAGCAGCCGGATGGATTCCAACTGCCGCTCCAGCAGCATCCGTGCTCCTTCCACACCCCGGTAGACCACTTTGCCGATCCGCACCCAGGAATAGATCCGGGCCCCGATTTCCGGGTCCACGGCATTGACCGTGACCGTGACGTGGGTCACGCCCAACTCGGCCAGCCGGTCAACGTGCCCGGGCAGGGCCAGGCCGTTGGAGGACAGACAGTAGAGCATGTCCGGGTACTTGACGTTGATGGCCTCGATGGTGGCAATGGTCTTGTCCGCGTCGGCCATGGGGTCGCCCGGCCCGGCAATGCCGACCACGGTGATGCGTGGTTCCTTGGCCAGGACCTCGTCCAGATATTCCACTGCCTTGTCCGGCGGCAGCACCGCACTGGTCACCCCGGGCCGGGACTCGTTGACGCAATCGTATTTGCGGTTGCAGTAATTGCACTGGATATTACAGCCTGGAGCCACGGGCAGATGAACCCGCCCGCAGGACCCGGACTCGGCTTTATTGAAACAGGGATGCTTGGATCTGTCTTTTTCCTGGGACATGGGGTCCTCCCGTCTATGTTGACGCGCCTTAAGACGCGGATGAAAACCAAAGATGGATTGCCGAATTACGCCCGCTGGAAAGATGGATTGCCGCGCTGCGCCCGCAATGACGGGCTTGGCTGTGCGTCGCCAGGCAAAGCCTGGTTTTCGGGGGCTTCGACGTCGCGCTCCCTGGATGCCCTGCCCGACCCGCCGAACGTCCGCAAAACACCCCGCCTACAAATACCCATACCCGACCGGGCACTCGTCCTGACTCTTTTCCAGTACCGCATTGACCAGTTTGTCGTACAGGGACAGAGCTCCCTCGTAGCCGACATGCAGGATGCGCTGGCCGCCGAAGCGATCATGGATGGGGAAACCGACCCGGATGAGCGGAATGTTTTTGGCCCTGGCCAGCTTGTAGCCCTTGCTGTGTCCGACCAGCAGGTCCGGAGCCAGCTCGGCCGCTTCATCCTCGATATCCTTGAAGTCAGCCCCGCTGCGGACAACCGGCATGTGCAGACAGACGTCGCCCAGGACTTCGATGATCTTCTTTTCGAAACGGTCGCTCTGGGTGCCGGTGGCGGCCAGCACGGGCTGCACGCCGATCTCGCCCAAAAAGGAACACAGGGCGACCACGAAATCCTCTTCGCCGTAGACCACGGCCCTTTTGCCGAAAATGTACTTGTGACCATCAACCATGGCATCGAGCAGACGTCCGCGGTCAAAGGCGTCCTTGGCCGGCAGGTCGCAGTCGCCGAACTCGGCCAGCAGATCCATGAAACTGTCCGTGGCCCGCAGGCCGATGGGCATCAGGGTCCGGCCGGCCGGCACGCCGAACTTGCGCTCCAGCACTCCGGCCGCGGATTCGGACATGCCGCCGGACATGCCGAATTCTATGGTGCCAGCTGCCCCGCTCATGCCGCGTATGGCCGCCACCGGGGTGCCGCCGTCGGGCAGGCTGTGGTAGTCATCCCAGATGACCCCATCCATGGTTTCGGACAGGTCGGGCAGCAGGGTGAAGGGTACGCCGGCGCGGATTCCCAGATCCTTCAGAAAGCGGTAATCGGCCGGCGACAGGAAGCCGGGCAGCAGATTGACGCCGCCGTGGGCCGGGGCCTTGTCGCGCACGATCTGATCGACCAGGGCGCGCACGGCATAAAACCAGCCTTCCATGTGCGTGCCCGAATAGCTGGGCGTGGACACATGGACCAGCTCCGGCAGAGGCAGGTCGGAAAACTCCTCCCGGAATTCATTGAGGTAACGGCCGACGTCATCGCCGATGGTCTCGGTCAGACAGGTTGTGGCCACGCCGACCAGGGCCGCGTCGTACTTGCGCATGACGTTCAGGATGCCCTTCTTGAGGTTGGGTCCGCCGCCGTAGACCGCGCTCTTCTCGCCCAGGGCCGAGGAGGCGATGTCCACGGGCTCGCGGTAATGGCTGATGATGTAGCGGCGCATATAGGTCGCGCAGCCCTGGGAGCCGTGCAGAAAGGGGACGGCGTTCTCGATGCCCTTGAAGACCAGGGCCGCGCCCATGGGCGTGCACATCTTGCAGGCGTTGGTGGTGGAAACATAGGTATCAGCCATTGACGACCTCCTGGCCGCTGCACGCGACCCGCACCCCGGCCCGCCGGGGCATGAACTTCCAAACCGGACTCATGGCCGACATGTGCACTTCCTTGGCAAAGTTATACATGCCGACAAACCCTTCCAGGGCAATCTTGCGCTCATGGTTGTGATCGCAGAAGCCCACGCCCAGCTTGTAGGCAATGGGCCGTTCCTTGACCCCGCCGACAAAGACATCGACGTCTTTTTCCTTGATGAACTGGGCCAGCTCCAGGGGGTTGGTGTCGTCAACGATGATTGTTCCGGGATCGGAGATGGCGGCCAGTTCGCGGTAGTCTTCCTCGGTCCCGGTCTGGGACCCGACCACCACGACCTGCATGCCCAGATGACGGAAGGCCTTGATCAGGGAAAAGGCCTTGAACGACCCGCCGACATACATGGCGACCTTTTTGCCTTCCAGATCCCGGCGCAGTTCGGCCAGTTTGGGCATCAGTTCCGAGAGTTCGCGGCGCACCAACTCCACGGTCTTGGCCTTGATGGACGGATCCTGGTCCGCAAAAAAATCGGCCACCTTGTAGAGGGAGTCGGCCATATCCTCCACGCCAAGGTAGGATACCCGCTGAAAAGGCGTGCCGTATTTTTCCTGCATCATCTTGGCCAGTTCCATGGTTGCCCCGGAACACTGGACCAGATTCAGGGCCGCGCCGTGACAGCGCCGGATATCGTCGATCCGGCCGTCTCCGGTCACATTGGCCACCACTTCCACGCCCATCTGACGGAAATATTCGCGCACGATCCATGTTTCCCCCGCCAGGTTGAAGTCGCCCAGGATATTGACGCTGAGCGGTGAAATGCCTGTCGTGTCCCCTGTGCCGACCAGCCGGAACATGGCCTTGCAGGCTGCGGTGTAGCCTTCGCGCTTGTTGCCCTTGAAGCCCTCGCTCATGACCGGCAGAACCGGAATGCCCGTGTCCTGACCCACACGGCGGCAGACCGCTTCCATGTCGTCGCCGATCAGACCGACGATACAGGTCGAATAGACAAAGGCGGCCTTGGGCTGATGCAGGTTGATGAGTTCGCGCAGGGAGGCCTCCAGCTTTTTCTCGCCGCCGAAAATGACGTCCATTTCCTGCAGATCCGTGGAAAAACTCAGCCGGTGCAGCTGCGGACCGGAAGAAATGGCTCCCCGGATGTCCCAGGTGTAGGTGGCGCAACCGATGGGCCCGTGCACCAAGTGCAGGGCGTCGGCAATGGGATAGAGCACCACCCGCGAGCCGCAGAAAACGCAGGCCCGCTGACTGACCGCACCGGCCAGACTGGGCCGGTTGCAGGCCATGGCAAAGGGCTCCTCGCCGATCCGGTGCACCTGGCTTTTGCGTTCTTCAAGTATGTTCTGATTCATGGTGTGCTCCCGGCAGGCCTTGCCCTGCCCTCTCGTATCCGGGGGTGTCCGCGATGTCCGGATCATGCCGCCCGTGGTGTCCGCCGGGCCGGTCGGAGGATGGAGGATACTCCGACCGGCCCGGACAGACTCGGTCCATCCTGATTCTGCCCATTCAACTCATATGATAGTCGGCACAGGGTTCGCCGCTCTCAATGCCGTCAAGAATGGCGTCAATGGCCTCTTCGCTGTTCACGCCGCCAAACCACCAGTTGTCCGGCTGGACAACCATGACCGGTCCCTTCTCGCAAAACTTCATGCAGCCCGTGGCCGTGACCAGGATATCCAGGCCCCGGGCCAGGATCTCTTCTTCCAGGTACTGCAGGAACCCGTCGGTCTGCTTGAAGCAGACGCCCTTGGGGTCGCCGCCGACCCGAAAACTCTGACAAACAAGAATGAGTCTCTCTGGGATCGCCATATTTTTCTCCAACATATCGAAATAATTTATTCCACTCCGGCATAGAGCTGTCGAACCAGACTCTGGACATATCCTTCGGCCTCGATGATCGTCAGTCCGGCAGCGCTCAGGATGTCCAGAGGCTTGCGGCCGACTCCGGCCACCAGCAGGTAGGCGCAGTCGGACAGGATCTCCCCCACCCCCTCCCACCGGGCGTCTCCGGAGCCGGGGCTCGGCGCGGGACGGGTCCCGAGCAGCCCGATCACACCCCGGTCAAAGCCGTAAATCCGAAACTCCCGGGCATGACCAAGATGGGTGTCCACGGTGCTGCCGGTGCTGCTGGCCACAGCCACCAGAGGGCGATTTCCATGAGGGGGTCGGATGGTCATAACTGGCTCCGTGCCGGAAGGCGGCGGACTGATCCGCCGCCCGGCTTACTCAGTACACAAGTTCAAAGGTCTGTTCAGGCGCGTCACGGTCCGTGCGGGACAGGATCAGGTCCAGCATGCGGGTCAACAGATACAGCCCGCCCTTGTAGCCCAGGGTCGTGAAGTACTGGTGACCGACACGGTCCAGGATGGGAAATCCCCAGCGCAGAAACGGAATGTCCTCGTCGCGGGCAATGTACTTGCAGTACGAATTGCCGATGATCAGATCGACCGGCTCGTTCTTGATCCACTGATGGAGCAGAAACATGTCGCCGCTGGCCTTGACATTGGGAGTGAACCCGGCAGCAGCCGCAATCTCCTCAATGCGCTTCTCGAATCTGGAGCCCGGCGTGCCGGTCACGATGTGCACGGGCTGCATGTCCATGGAGACCAGGAATTCGGTCATGGCGATGAGCTGATCCGGATCGCCGACCAGGGCGACCTTCTTGCCGTAAACATACTGATGCATGTCGGAGATCAGGTCGACCAGCTGGCCGCGTTCAAAGGCGATGCTGTCAGGCACGCTGACGCCGCCGACCATGCGCAGGGTGTCGATGAACCGGTCCGTGGCTTTGAGGCCGAAAGGCATGTCCAGCACCGAACACGGCACTTTGCACTGGGTGTCGAGCCAGCGGGCCGCGTCGGCCGAGCACCATTCGCCCAGGGCCAGGGTGCCGATGGCGTCACCGGCGGCCTTCAGGTCGGCGATGGGTGTGCCGCCGTCCGGAAACATCTTGTATTCGCCGGTCAGGGCCCCGTTCAGCACGCCCGAGGTGTCCGGAAAGAGAATGATGTCCAGGCCCATGAGGGCGGCCAGACGTTTGACCTCTTCCATGTCGGCCGGTTCGACCCAACCGGGAATGATGTTGACCCGGCCGTTCTTTTTGCCCGTCTTTTCGGCAAAGCCCTGGGCAATGCCCTTGACCATGTTCGAAAAGCCCGTGACGTGGGAGCCGACGTAGCTCGGGGTATTGGCGTACACGACGTGCTTGCCGTCCGGCACCTTGCCGCTTTTCTTGGCCTTGTCCGTCATCTGCGGCAGATCGTCGCCAATGGTTTCGGACAGGCAGGTGGTGTGCACGGCAATGACGTCGGGCTCATAAACGGTGAAAATGTTCTCGATGGCCGTGACCAGGTTGGCTCCGCCGCCAAAGACCGAGGCGCCTTCGGTAAAGGAACTGGTGGCTGCGGAAATGGGCTCCTTGTAATGCCGGGTCAGGGTGCTGCGATGATAGGCGCAGCAACCCTGGGAACCGTGGGAGTGCGGCAGGCAGCCGTGCACGCCCAGGGCCGCGTACATGGCCCCGATGGGCTGGCAGGTCTTGGCCGGATTGATGGCCAGGGCGCTGCGTTCACTGACTTCTTTGGGTGTATGTCTGAGTAGCATGGCGTTTTCCTCTTATTCCCACACGTAGGTGGCGGACAGTTCCGGGTTCTCCTGCCAGGGGGCCTTCATGTAGCTCCAGACCTTGCTGTTCACGAGGCGGTCGATCTCTTTGTAGAAATTGATCGCGCCCTGGAATCCGGCATACGGGCCGCCGGAGTCGTAGCTGTGCAGCTGCTTCATGGGGATGCCCAGCTTCTGAATGGAGAACTTTTCCTTGATGCCGGCGCAGAAAATGTCGGGTCGCAGAATCTCGACCAGCTTTTCCGCTTCGTACTGATTGAGATCGTCGATAATGAACGTCTGGTGATCCATGTCCGGGATCATGCCGTCGTATTCCTTGAACTTGTATCCGGCGGCCTGCAGTTTCTGCATCTCCTCGCTGGTCTTGCGCGGCTTGAAGCGATTGGGATCGGCTTCAACCTCGATTTCCTCGATGTTGCGGCTGTCGGCGTCGACTTTGAGGTTGGGAATGACTTCCCGGCCTTCGTAGTCGTCGCGGTGGGCAAATTCGTAACCGGCGGCCAGGGTCTTCATGCCCATTTCGGCAAAGAGATCCTGATAGTGATGGGCGCGGGAACCACCGACAAAAAGCATGGCGGTCTTGCCTTCGGTCCGGGAGCGCACGTCGGTCACCACCGCTTCGACTTCGGGCATTTCCTCGGCAATGACTTCTTCCACGCGGGCGGTCAGATCGGGGTTGCCGAAGTATTCCGCAATCTTGCGCAGGGACTTGGCCGTGGATTTCGCGCCGATGAAGTTCACCTTGATCCACGGAATGCCGTACTTGGTCTCCAGCATGTCGGCCACGTAGTTGATGGAGCGGTGACACATGACGCAGGACAGGTCGGCCTGATGGGCCGTGGCGAACTGGTCGTAGGTCGAGTTGCCGGAAAAGGTGGCGATGTTGGTGATGCCGCACTTCTTGAGGATGCGGTCGATCTCGAAGCCGTCGCCGCCGATATTGTATTCCCCGAGCAGGTTGATCTTGAATTCGCCTTTGACCGCCTCGTCCTTTTCGCCGACCACATGGGTAAAGACCTGGTTGTTGGCGATATGGTGACCGGCCGACTGACTGACGCCCTTGTAGCCTTCACAGCTGAAAGCAAAGACATTGCAATCGCCGAACTTGGCCTTCATCTTGCGGGCCACGGCATGGATGTCGTCGCCGATCAGACCGACCGGACAGGTGGCGAATATGGCGATGGCCTTGGGGTGAAAGAGGTCGTAGGCCTCCTGGATGGCCGCTTCCAGCTTCTTTTCGCCGCCGAAGATGATGTCCTGGTCCTGCATGTCCGTGGAAAAGCAGTAGGTCATGAAGTTTTCGTCGCCTTCGCCGGACGCGTCGGTCTGATTGCGGCGGGTCAGCCAGGAATAGAATCCGCAGCCGATGGGGCCGTGGGTGATATTGACGATGTCGCGGGTCGGCCCCAGGATAACGCCCTTGCACCCGGCATAGGTGCAGCCGCGCATGGTGATGATGCCGGGGATGGTCCGCACGTTGGCCGAAATTTCCGGGGTTTCGTTGCCCAGGGCCTCGTTGATCAGAATCTGCGAGGCGCGCTTGCGGGCCACCTTGGGCGGATACTTGGCGAGCATGTCCGCCTTGATGTCCGTGGGCGTCCAGTTGACGAGCTTCTTTGCAGTCGATGGCATGTTGTACTCCTTGTGTGTCCGGGTTTCTGCGGGAAAACCGGCTCTATTCAATGGACTTGGCGCCCTTTTCTCCGGTTCTGACTCTGACCGCATCAAGCATGGGCAGAACGAAAATCTTGCCGTCGCCGGGCTGTCCGGTCTTGTTCACATCGGTGATGACCTTGACCACCTCGGGCACCAGGTCGTCAGTCACGACCACGGTCAACATGCGCTTGGGATAGAGCTTGCCCTTTTCCCCGAGTACGGCCACCGCTTCCTCGATTCCTTTCTTGGCCCCTTCCAGCGGCTTGAGATCAACCAATCCCTTGCCGCGCCCAAAGGCCTCATGAGCGAAGAAGGCCACCACACCGGCGTCCTGCAACGCTTTTTTGGTCTTGTTCATCATGTTCATGCGGATGACCGCGATCACTTCTTTCATGGCTAGACTCCTTCGGATGCGGAATCACAAACACCGGAGCTGATGGTGTAGACGTCCTCGACCGGACTGACGAAGATCTTGCCGTCGCCGAACGCGCCCTTGGCTCCGCTGCGGGCGGCTTTCATGATCACGCTGATGACAAAATCCTTGTCCGCGGTGTTGACGACGCTCATCAGCATGGTCTTGGGGATCTCGTCGTAGGTCACTTCGCCGATCTTGATGCCGCGCTGCTTGCCGCGACCGGCCACGGAATACTTGGTCACTGCCGGAAAACCCGCGTCCATGAGGGCTGCCAGGACATCATCCGCTTTTTCGGGCCGTACAATTGCTCTGACCATGATCATATGTTTTCTCTCCTGTGAGTTCGATGTGATGTAATGAAATGTATTGTGTCATCCGACCAATTAAACGGCTTCAAGCAGACCGTAGTCCATCAGCAACTGTTCCAGCTCTTCGATTTCAAGCGGCTTGGGCACGACGAACATCTTGTTCTGATCAATGGCCCTGGCCAGATTGCGGTAATGATCGGCCTGCGGGGCTTCCGGTTTCCATTCGATCACGGTCATGCGGTTGATTTCGGCGCGCTGCACATCGTTGTCGCGGGGGACAAAGTAGATCATCTGGGTGCCGATCTTGCGGGCCAGTTCTTCGATCATCTCGCGTTCGTTATCGACGTTACGGGAGTTGCAGATCAGTCCGCCCAGACGCACCCCGCCGGACTCGGCGTATTTCATGATGCCCTTGCAGATGTTGTTGGCCGCATACATGGCCATCATCTCGCCGGAACAGACAATGTAGATTTCCTGTGCCTTGCCGTCACGGATGGGCATGGCGAAACCGCCGCAGACCACGTCGCCGAGAACATCGTAAAAGGCGTAGTCCAGACCTTCGGATTCCTCGTAGGCTCCGAGGGATTCGAGCATGTTGATGGAGGTGATGATGCCGCGGCCGGCGCAGCCGACGCCCGGTTCAGGTCCGCCGGATTCCACGCACCAGGTTCCGCTGAAACCGGCTTTGCGGATATCGTCCAGTTCCACGTCCTCGCCTTCGTCGCGCAGGGTATCCAGAACGGACTTCTGGGCCAGGCCGCCCAGCAGCAGGCGGGTGGAGTCGGCCTTGGGGTCACAGCCGACAACCATGACCTTTTTGCCCATTTCGGCCAGACCGGCCACCGTGTTTTGCGTTGTTGTCGACTTGCCGATGCCGCCCTTGCCGTAGATTGCGATCTTTCTCATGATATTGCTCCTTTAGGTGAGGTTTTCACAATTTCTGTCCCGTACCTGACACCGCTAGGGCAATGGTCGTGCCAAAACGAAAAAACAATCATATTATCCTGTAATATAATAATTTTTCACTGCAAGCCCGGCTAGCCGGAGCAAGCCAACCTACACAGTCTACACGTACAAAATTGTAGTTTCAGACATTAGCGTCGGAAAGCGTTGACAGCGCCGACGGCGGCCAAGCCAATCAGGACGGCAGCTGCCTGCCCGGCCCTGCTGTGGCACTGCATGTGCATTTCATCAGCCAAACCCGGGAGGAGTTATGCTGATCGACACGACGCTCAGAGAAGGAGCGCAAATGTTTGAAACCTACGTTCCGCAGGAAGCCCGCATTCAGATTGCCGGGCGGATTGCGGATCTGGGCGTGGAAGAGATCGAAGTCGGCTGGGTCGGTCAGGATGGGCTGGCGGAACTGGTCAAGTCCCTGCGGGCCAGGGGGGCTGTCTGCGACGTGAGCGTCTGGTCTCCGTGTCGTCCGGTCGATATCTACCGCGCCGCCGGATTGGGCATCGACACCCTGAGCATCGGACTGCCCGTGTCCGACCTGCACATCCAGGAGCGCCTGCGCACAGATCGCGACGGATTGACCGCCATGCTGCGCGAAACCTTGGGTATGGCCCACTCCTGCGGCATCCGCCGCATCAGCATCGGTCTGGAAGACGTGACCCGCGCCGACCAGAATTTCGCCCTGTCCATGGCCCGCATGGCCGCAAGCCTCGGGGCGGTGCGCATCCGTCTGGCCGACACCCTGGGGGTCATGACTCCGGATCGCATCCGCGAACTGGTCCGTTTCTTTGCGGACAGGGTCGAGATGGAAATCGCCGTGCATTGCCACAACGACTTCGGCATGGCCACGGCCAACGCCATCACGGCCCTGGCCGCCGGGGCGCAATGGGCCGATGTTTCGGTACTGGGTATCGGGGAGAGATCGGGCATCGCGGCCCTGGAGGAAGTGGCCGGGCATCTCCGGCTGGTGCAGGGCTACGAAGTGTACGACATGAACGTGGTTCGCGAACTGTGCGAGCTGGTATCCGGACACGCCCGCATCCCCGTGGCCCGCAACCGGCCCGTGGCCGGAGAGGATATTTTCGCCGCCGAATCAGGCCTGCATGTGGATGGAATCCTGAAAAACCCGGCCCTGTTCGAACCCTACGACCCTGCCCAGACCGGAGCCAGACGACGGCTGGCCGTGGGAGCGAAGGCCGGCCGGGGCGCGGTGCGGGCCATCTTGGAACAGATGGGCGCAACCGGCCCCCTGCACTGCCTGACGAATCTGGTCAAAACCATCCGCCACCAGGCCGGACGGTCCGGCCGCCCCCTGAGTACGGCCGAAGTTCAGGCCCTGGTCAAACAAGAACGTTGTCTGGATGGAGGACAGTGCTGATGAGGAAGGGGCGGGATGAAAAGAACCAGGGCTGTTCCACCACCCTGTGCGGCACTCTGCCTTGCCCGGGGCGGTGAAACAGCCCGTCTGCACGGTCGACAGTGGTCGGTCAAACGTGAAAAGCTGTCTTTTCCATCAAGACGCTCGTGAGTTTCTTGCGGTCGGGGGTTACAGCCCTTTGCGCTCAAACCAGCGGAAAAGGGCCAGCATCACCCCGATGAACAGCGCGATGACCACCCACGGCGACAAACCAAGCGCATCGGGCACCCCGATCTTGCCGTAATCGCCCCAGGCCAACACTGTGGTTTTCAGCATCGGATACAACTCGGCATAGATTCCGGCCCCGGTGATCATTCCGGCAATGCCGAAAATGGCGTGCCACCGCCCTTCTCCCAGAGCGCCGACGGACGTGCCGGGACAAAAGCCCAGGATGGCCCAGCCCGCTCCAAAAAAAGCTCCGCCGACAACAATGGCTCCGATGTTCATGGGTTTGTGGCTCAAGGTGATGATTTCGGCCGACGCCAAGGCCGCCACGCCGACCATGCCGACGGCAATGGCCGAGAGCATGAACTTGAGAATGGTCATGTCCTGCAGCAGCATGGCTCCGACCTGTTTTTCAAAGCGCAACACCCTGCCCTTTTGCAGGAGAAATCCAAAAAGGATGCCCGTGACCAGACCGAGAATCTGTTCCGTGCTCATTTCGACCTCCTGCCGTAAACCATGGCCGCCACGGCAATGCCCACCCCGAAAAACATGGCCAGGGCGACAAAGGCGCTGAGGGAAAGCTGCATCATGCCGCTTAGTCCGTGTCCGCTGGGGCACCCATCGGCCAGCCGGGCCCCGAACATGGCCACCACCCCGCCGAGAAAAGCGCCCACCGCCCGCTTGCCCACGGACGGCCCGAAGCGCTCTTTCCATTTCGGCGGCACGGCTTCCAGCTTGAAACTCTTGTCCGTGGATGAGGCAATGAACGCTCCGGCGAAAATACCGAGCACAAACATGAACTGCCAGTCGACGCGAATTTTTGACGTGGCAAAATATTCATTGGCCTGAACGTGATCCGGCGCAAACTGTTGCTCGATAAATCCCGCACCACGGACAAACGTGGTTGAAGCGCCGAGATATGTGGTTTTACCCAGCCAGGCAGTGGTGGCATAGGCCGAGACAATGGCCAGTAGTCCGACCAGGGCCCCGGCCAGATAGGGATTCCAGCCTCCGGATTTGTCTTGGTTGTCGCGCATGATGTTTTCCTCCTTTATTGATGCGATCAAGCTCCAGGCAACGTCTTTCACCGATGCGCTATCGCAATTCCATGTAAAAGTGGAGCCCAAATCAAGAAGGGGAAACAAGGATGCGCTTTCCGGACCACGGTCTCTTCACCAACGGACAGCGTTATTTTGACGAGCCGCGCTGATCTGTCGCCTGTTTCGGCATCAAGCCGCGATATGCAACGGGGCGATCTGCTCAGGATCCGAATCTCCTGACCGAGAGACCGCCCGAGCCTGATGCTGTGGAGGCTCCTGCGCCACGTCCCGAGGTTCGGAGGTGTCGAATCGGAACCGACTGACCAGAGACTGCAGATCAGCGGCCAGCCCGGCCAGGCTTTCCGCCCGCTGCTGGACCACGTCGCTCTCGCTCTGCATGTGCCTGGAACTGTCCAGCACGCCCGCGACCTCATGGCTGATTTCGCGGGTCATGGACGAACTGAGGGCCACATTGGCCGAAATTTCATGCAGCCCCTTCGCCGCCTGATTGATGCTGGCGGAAATATCGCCGGTCATCCCGCTCTGCTCTTCTATGGTCTCGGAAATGGAGGCGATGATCTCGTTGACCTCGTCGATGACGGCAATGATCGCCGCCAGTTCCCGGCCGGCGACATCCGATACGGCCTGGATGGACTGCACCATGCCCTTGATGCTGTCCGTGGCCTCGGAGGTCTGGCGGGACAATTCCTTGATTTCCCCGGCCACCACGGCAAATCCGCGTCCGGCGGTGCCGGCCCGGGCAGCCTCGATGGTCGCGTTCAGGGCCAGGAGGTTGGTCTGGGAGGAAATGGCGGCAATGGTCGCGCTGACCGCGTTGATGTCCTTGGCCGCCTGCCGGAGCTGCGCCATGGAGCGGGCGGATTCTCCGGCCCTGGATACGGCGTCGGCTGTCGTGCGTTTGGCCAGATCGGCGCTCTGGGCCACCCCCTGGATGGTCGCCGCCAGCTCGGTGGTTGATGCGGCCACCATTCCGACATTGACCGTGGCCTGCTCCATGGCCGCAGACACCGAGTGCATATTTTCGCTGACTCCGCTGGCCGACTGAAACGCGGTCTGCGCTTGCCGGGCCGTACCGGCCGAATTGACCAAAAGACCGTCAGCGGCCGCGCCCAGAGCTGTCGACGCCCCGGACAGAGAACCGGAGGCCGCGACGATTTCCTGCAGCACCTCCCGACTCTTGGCGACCATCAGATTCAGGGCTCCGGCCAGATGCCCCAACGGATCCCGCGCCGGATAGCTGATGGTCGCCGTGTAATTGCCCCCGGCCACGTCCTCGGCCAGCTGGGCCATGCGCCTGACCGGGGCCAGCAGAACGCGAACCGCCAGGCCGATGAGAATCACGGAAAGCACCAGCGGAAAAATCATGCCGATCAGGGCATTGCTGACCAGACGCTCCTGCACTCCGGCCATGAGGTCCTCGGTGGCGACCCAGGTCGCAAAGGTCATGCCCCAAGGGGCAAAGGTCTCCAGGGCAATTTCCAGCTGTCGGCCCTGCTCCGACGTAACCCGGAAGTGGCCATTTTCCCGGTCAGATCCGTCGACAAGGCTTCCGATATCCCGAATCTCCGGACTGTCGATGACGGTTCGCCCCTGGCCGTCAAAGGCCATTGTTCCACCCTGTCCTCCGATCCCGACTTTGCGTACATAGCTGGCAAAGGCCTCGCTGATCAGCGGATGGGCGATTTCCAGAGCTCCCAAAACCTGATCTCCGCTCAGGTCCGTGAACGGTTCATAGGCGACCAGACGCCACTGTCCGCCAAGATAGGCCAGGCCTTCCCATCCCTGCCCGGCCTCTACGGCCGCATAGGCCGGATGATCGGCCGTCATGTACGAGCCCTGTCGCCAGAAGGTCTGCGGGATTTCATCCGACATGGAAATGCGCACCAGCCTGCCGTCGTGCATCTGCAGCACAGAAGCGACTCCGCCGGTCAATTGGGCGACCTTGCGGACCACGTCCGCGTTTTCGTGCAGATATACGGAGCCGTGTTTCATGGCCGGAAGAATCTGCGGTCCGGACTCCCCACCCTCCTGCGGGATCAGGTCCAGCTCGGCGTCCATCAGCACTTCGGGAATGGGAAAGCCGCTCAGGGCAAACTGGGTGCGCATGATGTCGCGGTCGATCCGTACCTTGTCTTGCATCAGGGTGTGCTGCAACGCCACGGATTCCCCCAGCATGGCCGAAATTGTCCCCAGACCTTCGCGCCCCTTGGCCAGGGCGTCGTTGTTGGCCAGGTAGATCTGGGAAACCGAAAGACACACGACTGTCACAAGAACAATGGCTACGGTCAGAATCGATATCTTGGTTTGAATTCCTATCATTACTGCTGCCTGCGGTGGTTTCTCACAGGCACCCACGGCCCGGAGCGTGGCATTGTCCGCCTTGTTGCCACAAACGTAAGGTGGGGACTGATCGTTGTTTGCAGCCTGGTGATGACAGCTGTGTGACAAAAGGACGACAAAAGCGGAAATGGACGCGGACGTCCCGGCGGGCGCGGACGAAAAAAGCCCGGCGAACCGGGCTTTTGAAGGGGAGCAGACACTCCGGGGCAGACGGCGCAGGGCCGCGACGATCACAGCACGTCTGGTTTGCCCTTGGCCACGTCGTCCGCAGCAGAGGGAGGCAGCACATTGGAGTTGCGGGGCGAAACGTCGATCTGACGTGGTCCGACCATCTGACCGTTGCTGTCAATCATGGTCTTTTCATCCAGAATGGCGATACCCAGGCGTTCCATGACCTCACGCTTGTACTCGTACTCCATGTTTTTCTTGCGCAGCTTATAGTTGAGCACCATCCGCACCACGCCGAAAATGGTCCCGGCCACCAGCACGCAGCCCAGGCCGATGAGCACGAATTTGGCCGCCGCCTCGCCGAAGCGTCCCAGAAAAAGCAGAATCTCGTTCATGTTGTAGACAACGCCAAGCAGTACTCCCAGCAAAAACAGGGTCAGCAAAAAAGGGAGCTGGAAGCAAAAATTGGCGATGCGGGCCAGCTTGCTCGACGTGCCGTCGGAACCGTCCTCTTTGAAGATGGGAGTGCCCCGCTGGCCGTACAGAAAGGAATTGAAGGCCAGAACCACGATCCCGACCAGAAAGGTCACGGCTAAAGGTGCGGCAAAGGACACCAGGAAGTATGCTTTCCACGGAAACGGGATATCCACGGGCTTGCCCGTGACCGCCACCTCGTCCAGCCCGAGTTGATAGACCCAGCACACCAGAAAGATCAGCACCTCGACAACAATGAGGAGCTGCACATACCGACGGAACAAATCCTTGATTTCATAATCATCGAAGAGCGAGGCGACTCCTTTGCGCTTTCCACCGCTCTGCTTCTTTTGCGTATCCTGCATCGAATCTCCATATGGCTTGGCCCCGGCGGCAAAGCACTGATCTTCACATAGCGAATTGATGTTCGACATCCTTATCCCATTATCGGTGCGTGACCGACGCTTCGGCAGGACGAATCTTGTCTTGACCGTCTAGGGTTGAGTTCCACCCTGCCCTGGATTAAACAAATACGATTCCTGTCTTCGTTGCCACCATTAAACCAAAAAGAGAACCCACATGCCTCATTTTGACATCATTGTCATAGGAGCAGGTCCGGGCGGTTATGCCGCAGCTCTGCTCGCCAGTCAAAGAGGAAAAACGGTCGCCCTGATCGAAAAACAAAACCTCGGCGGGACCTGCCTCAACTGGGGCTGCATCCCCACCAAACTCTATCTCGGCGCGACTGCACATATCGACGGATTGCACGCCCAGTCACGGCTGCGCCTGTGCACCGGCCAGGTCCGGATGGACATGCCGGCCCTCAAAAAGCGCAAGAATGCCTTTGTTTCCGCCACCCACAAAGCCATGCGGTGCTGTCTGGAAAAACACGGCGTGACCCTGATCGAGGGCCGGGCCGTCCTGACGAAACATCGCACATTGCAGATTGCGGACCAAAACTCAGAGCCCCTTGGCTTCAACGTGCTGATCATCGCCACGGGCTCGCGTCCGGCCGTCTTTCCCGCCCTCGCCCCTGACCATCAGCGCATTCTCGACTCCACGGACCTGCTCGATCTGGATCAGGCTCCGGCCAGCCTGGCCGTGATCGGCGCCGGAGCCATCGGCCTGGAAATGGCCGACTTCTGGCACCGACTGGGCGCGGAAATACATCTGATCGAGGCCGCCCCGCAGATCGCCCCGACCGAGGACGGCGAAATCGCTCAGACCCTGTCCCTGATGCTCAAGCGCAAAAAATGGCACATCGTGACCGGTCAGGCCGTGGCCGGGCTGGTCAACGACGGTCAATCCGTGGTGACCAGACTGGCCGATGGAACGGAGATCCGCACGGACAAAGCCCTGGTGGCCGTGGGTCGGACGCCAAACACGGACGGATTGGGTCTTGACGGGGCCGCAATAACCGTTGCCGGTCGGGGCTGGATACAAACCGATGACTGCCTACGGGCCGCTGCGGGCATCTATGCCGTCGGCGACGTCAACGGCCGCACCCTGCTGGCCCATGCGGCCGAACACCAGGCCAGATACGCCGTGCTGCACGCTCTGGGCGAAACGGACAAGGCCTACGATCCCGGCCCCATGCCCGGCTGCATCTACGGCTCCATCGAGGTCATGCGTGTCGGACAGACCGCGGCCGAGCTGGCTGCCGCCGGCCGCGAAATCCGGATTTCCCGCGCCAACCTCGGCGCCAATCCCATTTCCCAGGCCCACGGCCAGGCCCAGGGGCTGGTCAAGGTCGTCTGGATTGAGGACAAGGTGTGCAGTGTCAGCGCCGTGGGGCACGCAGCCTCCCATCTGGTCACCCTGGCCGAAATCATGGTTCGCGACGGCTGGACCAGGGAAACCGCCCATCAGCACATTTTCGCCCATCCCACCCTGGACGAGGCCCTGCGCGACGCCCTGCTCGCCCCGCTGGAGGAGCAATGAGTCCGGGGCCGTTTCGAGCCTGCCGCCCTCTGGTCCTGGCCTCTGCCTCGCCCCGCCGCCAGGCCCTGCTGGCCGGGCAAGGGCTGTGTTTCGAGGTCGTCCCGAGCACGGTCAGGGAGCCTGAACCGGAATCGGACGAAACGCCGGACGCCTACGCGGCCCGCATGGCCGGCATCAAGGGGCACGACATTGCAGGCCGGCATCCGGACGCTGTCGTCATCAGCGCCGACACGATCGTGGTCCGTGACGGACACATCCTCGGCAAACCAGCCACGCAAGCGGAAGCCCTGAACATGCTGCGGTCTCTGACCGGGCGCTGGCACGAGGTCACGACCGGCTTTTGCCTCATTCAGGCCCGCCAGGGACTGACTCAGTGCCGGACCGTGACCACCCGGGTGCACATGGCGCAGAATTCACCGGAAATGCTCAGCGCCTATGTGGCGACTGGTGAACCCATGGACAAGGCCGGAGCCTACGGCAT
Source organism: uncultured Desulfovibrionaceae bacterium (assembly GCA_964651415.1). GTDB lineage: Bacteria > Desulfobacterota > Desulfovibrionia > Desulfovibrionales > Desulfomicrobiaceae > Desulfomicrobium. Next base: position 84,789 of record CAZYZA010000001.1, on the reverse strand, counting down.
TCAGGGCATCGGTGCGTTTCTGGTCGACGAGGTGCAGGGGTCCTACACCAACGTCGTCGGGCTGCCGTTGCGGTCGGTGCTTGACATCTTGTTGAAAATACAGGCGATAGAAGTAGCTGATGCGTCAGGCTTCGCGCCGGCCCGATGCGTTGTGGGCGGGCACGGTTAAGCGCTTCGAACGGAAAAAGAGGATCACGTTTAATTTCAAGTAATGAAGGACGCGGCCGGTCCGGACGGATGACCGGCTCGCGTCTGCCTCAGATCGCGGGTTCAAGGCACATCTGGGCGTACATGGCGGCTCCGATCAACCCAACCTCCCCGTGCGTCACCACGGAGATGGGGATGGCCGAGAGCAGGTGCTCGTACGCCGGACAGTCGCAGAATTCGCGCACAAAGTCCTCATTGGCCGCCAGCCAGGGATTTTTGGCGACCAAGCCACCGCAGAGATACAGGCTGCCGGCCAGAACCTGCAGCACATATCCCCGGCAAGCCCGGGCAAAAAAACGGGCGAACCAGGCCGTGGTCTCGCTCTGCGGCCCGATCTCCGCCGCGACTTCGCTTGGGGCCAGACGTTTACCGGTCAAAAAATGATGAATGGCCGTCAATCCCCGGCCAGAAACCACGATATCCCCAAAAAGGTGAGAATACCCGGTTTCCCGGCACAGAAACTTCTGAAATTCGAATTCACGATCCGTGATGCAGGCCAGCGGGGCATGTCCGCCCTCGGACGGCAGGGGCATGGACATGCATCCGCCTCCAGGCCGGGGAACCAGGGCGCAATGCCCAAGACCGGTTCCGGCCCCGACCACGGCGACAACCCCGGGGACGTCCCCGGGACTCTGGACCGGCGACAGGGAATTTGCGACGGCCCGTGATACGCAGCCGACAGCCTGGGCGACAAAGTCATTGATCAGCGTGGTCCGCTCCTGCGGCAATCGGCTGGAAGTCAGGCGCAGGTCAATGCTCCAGGCTGCATTGGTCAGCTGGCAGCAAAGGCCGTTCTGCACCACGCCGGCCACGGCCAGCACAATCCGGTCCGCGTCCGACAGACGCAAGCCGAGAGCCTCGACCCGATCCAGCAATTCGGCAAAAGACCCGACCTCGCTGCTGGAAACGCAGCAGGAATCGACCATCCGGGGTTGCCGACAGTCTTCTGTCTGAAAAAGGCCGAATCTGCTGTTCGTGCCGCCAATATCCGCCGCCAGAATGGTCGCCATGATGTCCTCCAGCTTCAAATCGTTATGACGGCATTAGTACCCGCACCATTGCGACTCACAAGGAATACCGTCACCATCGCCGTCAATTTCCACTCCCGGACAGTTCGCAAGATAAAACTTCGCCTCTTCACATGATGTCATTTCCGAACATTTTCGCTTCCCCGAGCATTTGAAAGTCGCTTGTGACACTTCGTTTCGAACAGAGCCTGAAGCTGCCGGCGTCAAATTCAATCCAGTCCGTTGGGAATACAGGATCCCGGCTCCCACAAGCAATGCCAGCATGGCGGCCTGAAGCGCCCATCGACCAGTTGTTGCTCTTGACGACTTCCTGGTTACAGAGCCAGAAAAACGCACTTGCACAGCTCTTGCCCCCTTCGGCCCATCTGAAACAACCTCATAGGTGACCTGATCACCCTGCCGGGGCCTCTTTCCCCGATCAAAAGCACTGACATGGACAAATACTCGGCCGCCCCCGCCCACAGGCGTGATAAAACCGAATCCCCTGTCATCACGCCATTCGGATATTTCCCCGTGCAGTCGCAAAGCAATTTACCTCCGCATATTTAATGGGAACGCCCAGGGGCTGAAAGCGTGAAAGCTATGCTGCCGCTTTGGCTCCGGCTTCGCGAATCCGTTCGACCACGTACGCGACAAAAGTCTCGTCCAGTTCATCCACGTTGAAACACCGGGCGTCCTCGCCCAGAAGGCCCTGGGGCACCCAGTCGCCTTGATCTTCAGGGTCCGTGACCATGTCGTCGTAAAAACAGACGGACAGCCATCGCTGCTCCGGATCATCGTCAATGACGTCGATCATGGCGAACAGATCCCGTCCCTGCTGACTCGGGTGCGATCCGCGCAGGGAGTAGGTGATACCCGGACGGGCCTTGAACCCAAGCGCCGCCCCGTCAAGCCCGGCCAAGGCCTGATGAAAAATCTGAAATGCTTTTTTGGCGTCACAGTCCGCCCAGTCCGAGACAAACGCCTCCAATTCCGTGCTCGTCGTAGTCATGACTCCTCCTTGATAGTGCATTTGAAAGCGGCAGAAGAACCCTGTTTCAGGATTTCACATCATCCATGTTTGGAATGAGATTCTTAGGGGTTTCCGACTCATAGCGAAAGGTGTGGCTGAAAGGCGTCATGACCTGCAGCGCCTGCTCCAGCGTCGCGCCCTCGGCCATGAGCTTTTCGATCTTGGCCCGCTCACGCCACATGTCGCCCAGGGGATCGTGGTCTTTGTTCTTGATGGGCTTGACCACTTTCTCCCAATCGTAGGGATCGGCTTTATCCTTGGTGACGATTTCCCAATATTCGTTCTCCTTTCGGGCCTTGTCCGGACGGTTGGCCGTGGCCTCGTCCAGGATTTCCGAAAATCGCGGCAGATCTTCATCCCAAAGCGAAATGACGGCTTCGGGTTTCTTGATGACTTCGCCTTTGGTGCAACGGTAGACAAGATATGAACGAGACATTTTTTCCCTCGATATGTTTGTGTGTTACAATCCCATGCCGACCAGGGCCATGGACACGGCCGGGCGGCTGTAGTCCTCGCGGGTGACCCGGCCCCGACTCAAAATGCCGATGATGCCCTGGCTGTAACCGATACGCTGGTTGTCGGTCAGACCGGCCCGGTGCACGGCCGGGTCCAACTCCAGACCTTCGTGAACCACCATCCGGGTCACGTCTTCCGGCAGTTCGAATGCCGGTCCCAGGCCCATGTAGATTTCCCGGCCGTCAAAAATGGCGCAGGCCGTCAGATTCATATGTCCGGTGCGCGTTTCGGGCACAGGAACCAGACCCGACTCCAGAGCCACGGCCAGATACGGCGACGGAGTCAGGGCAAAGGCGGCCCTGGCCCGATTTTTGGCCCCGCGCAAAGTTTCGTCCAGCCCCAGAGGCTGATCCGGCACATCGGAAGCCACCTTGACGGGCTCAAAAACAGCCCGGGGAAACCTTGGGCCCATGACGGCACGAATGGCTGCCAGCTTGACCGGATTGGATGATCCGACTCGAATGATCATAGTGCTCCTCAAGTTTCTTGCCAGACGCCTCGGTCTTTGCCACGAACCGGACAGGAGGTCGTCATGCAACGCACCCTGATTCTGATCGGACTGGCCGTGATTGTCGTCGGTCTGGCCTGGCCCCTGCTCGCCAAACTGCCTCTGGGCCGATTGCCGGGCGATATCGTCGTTGAACGGCCCGGCTTCAAGTTCTTTTTTCCGCTGACCACCGGAATCATTGTCAGCGTCGTCGTCAGCCTCGCCCTGTGGCTGTTCAGAAAGTGATGACCTGAAATCCGCTGTTCAAGTATGCGCGCATGGAAGGATGCCCGCTCATGTCGCCGATCAGGTTCACTCCGGCCCTTTCCACCTCTTTGGCCACACCCAGCTTGACCGAACAGGCCCTGCAGGCCCCGTCAAGCAATTTTTTTTGTCGAACCTTGGCAAATAGTTTGGCCCGGGGATGTTCGGGCGAATCCAGGATCGGGACGAGCTGGACCGAAGCGCCCTCCAAAACCACCCGCACAAAGTAGCCATGGCCATGCATGTCCAGGGCGTTGAACATGACATGGATGAAGCACAGGGGATCCCTGTTAAAGACAAATAAGGCGGTTTTCATGTCGAGCCTCCTAAAATTTTCGGATCAGGACCACGCCGGACAGCAGGAGCACGGCTCCGAGCATCCGACCCGGGCTTACTGGTTGAGACGGAATGCCGAGCCAGCCGTAGTGGTCCATGATCATGGACATGACCATCTGCCCGGCCACCAGCAGGGCCATGACGGTCATGGCGCCCAGCCGAGGAATGGCCAGGATGGTCATGGTCACGAAAAACGCGCCCATGGGTCCGGCGGTCCAGGCCCACCAGGGCAGCCCGGACAGCACGCGGCCGTCGGGCCAGGGCAGGCGCAGGATCACGCAAACAAGGCCGAGCACCAGGGTTCCGGTCAGAAAAGAAAAAAAGGCCGCCAGATAGGCGCTGCTCATCCACTGCGCGACCACGGCGTTGACCGCCGGCTGCACCGGCATGAGACACCCGGCCAGCAGTGTCAAGATCAGAATCAGTCCGTCCATCAGTCCTCCGGAACCCAAGATTGCTCCCTGCAAAGGGCTTTGATACGGAAACCCGTGCGGCTGATCAAGGGCGCTTGAAATGAGACCGCCATCTAGCCAAGGCACGTCACCTCCAACATCACGGAAATCTTCATGCTCAATATTTTGCGCAGTCGCCGCAGTACGCGGCACTACACCTCGGAACCCATCTCCCCGGAATTGGTTGATCAGCTCAAGGAAGCCGTGCTGCGATCCCCGTCCTCGCGCGGCCTGGATCCGTGGGAGTTCATCTTTGTCACCGATAAAACCCGCCTGGCCGCCCTGGCCCGGGTCAAACCCCACGGTGCCCATTTTCTGGGCGACGCGGCCCTGGGCGTGGTTGTCCTTGGCAATGAATCCACGGCCGATACCTGGATTGAAGACTGCTCCATCGCCACCATCATCCTGCAACTGACCTGCGAGAGCCTTGGCCTGGGCAGTTGCTGGGTGCAGATCCGCATGCGCGAGCATGAATCCGGCAGCTTGGCCGAAGACAAGGTGCGCCAAATTTTGAACATTCCGCCAAACCTGCGCGTGTTGTCCATTGTCGGTATCGGCCACCCCGCCAGGACAGCCAAGCCCCATCCCCGGGAAAGCCTGAAGGATTTCAAAGTCAAAACAGACGTCTACGCATGAAAACCAACACCGGCCCCATCCGTCACGACCGCTACCGCTATTGCCCGGCCTGTGGATCACCCCTTGAGCTGCACTCGTTGCGGCCCGAAGAACCACAGCGTCTGGTCTGTTCGGGTTGTGGCGGTGTGGTCTATCTTGACCCCAAGGTCGTGGCCTGCGTCATCCTGGAAATCGGCGGCAAAATCCTGCTGCTGCGCCGAAAGCGTCCGGACGACTCCGAACGCTGGTTGCTGCCCGGCGGCTATGTGGACGAAGGCGAACAGGTCGAACAGGCCGCCGTGCGGGAAATTCGCGAAGAAGTCGAACTGGACGTGCAACTCGACGGCCTGGTCGGCGTTTTCTCCTATCCGGGCTGGCCTCCGGTCATCATTGTCTACCATGCCCGCCTGGACCGGGGCGACCCCAAGGCCGGCGAGGAAACCGAGGATCTGGCCCTGTTCGCTCCGGAGGAAATTCCCTGGGACAAGCTGGCCTTTCCCAGCACCCGCGACGCCCTGAGAGCCCATCTGGAGCAGCGGACTTGCCAACCCCGGCCCCTGGCCGTAAGCATGCCGACTGATCAATTTTTCGACCCAACCTGCTGAGGAACTTATATATGGATAGCCCTTCCAATTTTCTGCGCCAGATCATTGAAGACGACCTCAAAAACGGCCTGAACGAAGGCCGGGTTTTCACGCGTTTCCCTCCGGAACCCAACGGATTTCTGCACATCGGTCACGCCAAGTCCATCTGCCTCAATTTCGGACTGGCCCGCGACTACGGCGGACGCTGCCACCTGCGTTTCGACGACACCAATCCCGGCAAGGAAGACCCGGTCTATGTCGAGTCCATCAAGGAGGACGTGCGCTGGCTCGGCTTTGACTGGGGCGGACATCTCTACCACGCCTCCGACTACTTCGAGCAACTGTACCAATTTGCAGTCGATCTGATCAGGCAGGACAAGGCCTATGTCTGTTCCCTCCCGGCCGAAGAGGTGCGCCGGTACCGGGGCACCCTGACCGAACCCGGCGTCAACAGTCCCTACCGGGATCGCAGCGTCGAGGAAAACCTGGATCTCTTTGCCCGCATGCGCGCCGGGGAATTTCCGGAGGGCAGTCACATCCTGCGGGCCAAAATCGACATGGCCTCGCCCAACATGAACATGCGCGACCCGGCCCTGTACCGCATCCTGCACCAGGAGCACCAGAACACCGGCAAGGCCTGGTGCATCTATCCCATGTACGATTTTGCCCACGGCCTGTCCGACGCCCTGGAGCACATCACCCATTCCATCTGCACCCTGGAGTTCGCCGACCACAAGCCGCTCTACGACTGGATCCTGGACCAGCTCGATGTTCCGGCCCGGCCCCGGCAGTATGAATTCAACCGCCTGAACATCAACTACACGGTCACCAGCAAACGCAAACTTAAACTCATGGTTGAACATAATGTCGTCACCAGCTGGTCCGACCCCCGTATGCCGACCATCTCCGGCCTGCGACGACGGGGATTTCCCCCGGCGGCCCTGCGCGATTTCTGTGAGCGCATCGGCGTCAGCCGTTCGGACAGCTGCGTGGACATGAGCCTGCTGGAAAACTGTGTCCGCGAGGATCTGGACGCCACTGCGCCCCGCGCCATGGCCGTGCTGCGCCCGATCAAAGTGATCATCGAAAACTATCCCGAAAGCCGGGAAGAATTTTTCGAGCTGGCCAACCATCCCAAGAACGCGGGCATGGGCAGCCGTCAGGTCGGATTCTCACGCGAAATCTATATTGAAGAGTCGGATTTCATGGAAAATCCCTGCTCCAAGTTCTTCCGCCTGGCTCCCGGCCGCGAAGTCCGCCTGCGCGGCGCGTACCTCGTGACCTGCACGGGCGTGATCAAGGACGCCGACGGCCGGATACAGGCCGTGACCTGCTCGTACGATCCGGCCTCTCGCGGCGGCGACGCTCCGGACGGACGTAAAGTCAAGGGCACCCTGCACTGGGTCAGCGCCCGGCACTGCGCCCGTGCTGAAATCCGTCTTTACGACCGGCTGTTTACGGTCGAAGCACCGGGTAAAGACGCGGACTTCCTGACTCAGGTCAACCCGCAGTCCCTGGAAGTGCTGACCGCCTGTCCGTTGGAGGAAAGCCTGGCCAGGGCCCTGCCCGAAAGCCGCTTCCAGTTCGAACGTCAGGGCTTCTTCTGCGCCGATCGTCTGGATCATTCATCAGACAACCTTGTCTTCAACCGGACCGTGACCTTGCGCGACTCATGGGCCAAGGCCACCCGCTAACCGGGCCGGACGGGCGTCTTGATCCAGGCGCCCTGCCCGGACCAGGGCCGAACCATGGTCATCTATCAGCATCCCGAACTCTCACCGGCCATTGCCTGCCCGTATCTTCCGGATCAGGATCTGGTGTACGAATATTTTTTCGCCGACGGATTGAACCAGGGAGAACTGGGGTGGTTTCTGGCCAGGGGGTGGCGCAAGTTCGGGCAGTATTTTTTTCGTCCGGCTTGCCCGGACTGCAGGGCCTGCACTCCGCTGCGAGTGGACGTCACCCGTTTTTCTCCCAGCCGCAGCCAACGACGGGTCCTGCGCAAATGTCAGGAGGTCCGGGTCGGCTTCGGACCAATCCATTACTGCGACAGACTTTTTGATCTGTACCGGACCCACTCCCGCCGGCGCTTTGACCAGGACCCCGGTTTTGAAGAGTTCGCGACCAATCTGCACTCCCCGTCCTGCCCGACGATGCTGGCCCGGTACGAACTGGACGGCCGGCTGATTGCGGCCGGATATCTGGATCGCGCCACCACGGCGCTGAGTTCCGTCTATTTTGTTTTTGATCCGGAATTCTCCCATTTCAGCCTTGGCATTTTCGGCGCACTGCGGGAGATCGAAGAAGCCCGGCGGCTGGGATTGTCCTATTACTACCTGGGCTACATTGTGGCCGGGTGCGGACGAATGGCCTACAAAGCCGGGTTCAGACCCCACGAACTCTATTCCTGGACCGACAAAGCCTGGCAGAGGGCGGACAGCATCGATCAGATGGATCAAGATTGTATTTCTGGGTAGACAGGTCCGAATTAAACCTTACTGTCTCATCGTTATTTCGCGAACAAAGGAGCTTTTATGGAACACCGCACAGTCTATCTGGACAACAACGCCACCACCCCACTCCACCCCGAGGTCAAAAAAACAATGATCGAGGGGCTTGAAATATTCGGCAATCCCTCAAGCATGCACAGCTTCGGCCGCGAAGCCCGGGAAAAAATAGAGGACGCACGCTCGTCCGTGGCCGGCTTCATCAACGCCTCTCCGGCCGAGATCCTTTTTGTCGGCAGCGGATCCGAGGCCAACAACACGGTCTTGTCGCTGCTGCGCTGCGAAAGCACGTCCTGCGCCTGTGCCTTGAGCGGTCGACACGGTCTGGTCACCACGGCCATCGAACATCCCTGCGTGCTGAACACGGCCCGCAATCTCGGCCGGAGCAAGCACGAGGTGGTCTATATGGCCGTCGACAGGCACGGGCGCATTGACCTCGACGACCTGCGGCGATTGGTGACCGACAAGATCGGCCTGGTCTCCATCATGATGGCCAACAACGAAATCGGCACCATTCAGGACATCCGGGAAGCGGCGCGCATCACCCATGAACGCGGCGCTCTTTTCCATACCGACGCGGTCCAGGCCGTGGGCAAGATACCGGTCGACGTGCGCGACCTGGACGTGGATTTCCTCAGTCTTTCCGGACACAAGATCTACGGCCCCAAAGGCGTGGCGGCCCTGTACGTCAAAAAGGGCACTCCGTACTGCCCGTTGATCCTGGGCGGACATCAGGAATCGGGCCGCCGGGCCGGGACGGAGAATTCCCTCGGCATCATGGGACTGGGAAAAGCCGTTGAAATGCGCGCTTTGGAAATGGCCGAGGAGGAAAAACGTCTGCTGGCGATGAAAAAAGCCTTGCGCGACGGCATCGCCGCAGCCATCCCGGACGTGCTTTTCATGGGCCATCCGGAACACTGCCTGGCAGGCACCCTCAATGTGTCCTTTGCCGGGGCCGAGGGTGAAGCCATCCTGCTCTATCTTGATCTGGCCGGAATCGCCGTATCCACGGGTTCGGCCTGCGCCTCGGGTTCGCTGGATCCCTCCCACGTCATCATGGCCACGGGCGTGCCCGTGGAAAACGCCCACGGCTCCATCCGCATCAGCCTGGGCCGGGAAAACACCATGGACGACGTCAACTACATGCTTGAGCACCTTCCCCCCACCATCAGCCGCATCCGCGAGATGTCGACGGTTTACAGGAGAAAATGACATGGCCGGCAAATGGACATACTCGGACAAGGTCAAGGACCATTTCATGAATCCGCGCAACATCCTGCGCGAGGACAACGAAGCGGATTTTCACGGTATCGGTCACACCGGCAACATCAAATGCGGCGACGAAATGATCGTCTACATCAAGGTTGATCCGGCCGACCTGACCATCACGGACTGCAAATGGCGGACGTACGGCTGCGCCAGCGCCATCGCCAGTACCTCCATGCTCTCGGAGATGGTCAAGGGCATGACCCTGGACCAGGCTTACGCCATCAAGGCCAAAGACATTTTGAACGAACTCGACGGCCTGCCGGACAACAAGGTGCACTGCTCGGTCCTGGGGGACAAGGCCTTGCGCGCGGCCATTGACGACTATTATCGCAAGAATGGTCTGGAAGACCGCATCACCACCCAGGGGGCCAAAATCGTCTGCGAATGCATGCAGGTCACGGACGAGGACATTGAACACGCGGTGCTGGACGGAGCCAGGAGTTTTTCCGAACTGCAGGACATGACCAAGATCGGCACCGGTTGCGGCGAATGTCAGGAACAGGCCCAGACCGTGATGACCGGCTATATCCAGAAACATTTCGGACTCTGAGGCAGTCCGGCCCGGGGAGGCGACCATGAAGATTCTGGCTTTCGGCGTAACTGGTTTTGTCGGCAGGCATCTGGTGCCCCATCTGCTCGAACAGGGACATGGGGTTACTGTCGCGGCCCGCTCCGGGAAGGCCCGTTTCGGCCGTGATGTTGAAGTCATCCAGGCCGATCCCACCGTTCCCGGGCCGTGGCAGAAGCGGCTCAAAGACTACGACGCGGTTGTCAACCTGGCCGGCACCCCCATCACCACCCGCTGGAACGAGGCCGGCAAGAAAAGCATCCGCGAATCCCGGATTCTGAGCACCCGCAACATCGTCGACGCCCTGGCCGATACCACGGGCAAAACCCTGCTCTGCGCCGGGGCCGTCGGCTATTACGGCGACGGCGGCGACCTGATCCTGACCGAAGACGCCCCACGCGGTCAGGGCTTTCTGGGCGACGTGGCTGCAGCCTGGCAGGAAGAGGCCCTGCGGGCCGAAACATACGGACACCGCGTGGTCATTCCGCGCATTGCCGTGGTGCTCGGCGATGGCGGAGCCCTGGCCAAAATGAAGCTGCCTTTTTCCCTGGGTCTGGGCGGCCGGCTCGGATCCGGCGGGCAGTGGTTCTCGTGGGTCCATGTCACGGACCTGGTCCGGATGATGGGTTTTCTGCTGGAAAACCCCGCGCTCAGCGGAGCGTTCAATGCCTGCTCCCCCAACCCGACGACCAACACGGACTTTACCCGCACCCTGGCGCAAACCCTGAAACGACCGGCCTTTTTTCCGGTGCCGGCCCCGGCCCTGCGCCTGATCATGGGAGAAATGGCCTCCATGCTCCTGGAAGGTCAGCGCTGCGTTCCAGCCAGGCTGCTGGAAGCGGGATTCACCTTTTCGTATCCGGCCCTGGATACGGCGCTGGCCGACATCCTGGGCTCATAACGCACCCGACATTTTTCCCGAATTAAGGCCCGTGCTTCTTGTTTTTTGAGCCTCCCTGGCTTACCGGACAAGGAGCATTCGTTTTTTCAGGCCCTTTCACGCCTCAATTTTCAAGGAGACATCATGGAAAATCGACCGGCCTTCGACACCTCCATCCTCACCCTGGGTCCTTGCAAAGTCGACAATCCACTGCCCTACTGCCACTATGTTGACGACTCCGACAAAATGCCCCTGTACCTGCCGGCGGAACTCACGGAAGATCCGGGCATGGCCAACGTGGTCCGGGAATTCGAGGAAGCCGGACCGCGCAAGCACATATATTTCGACCCGCCCAAGACCAAATGCGCCATCGTGACCTGTGGCGGACTGTGCCCCGGAATCAACGACGTCATCAGGGCCATCGTCATGAGCGCCCACCATAATTACCGCGTTTCCGGCACGTTCGGCATCCGTTACGGGCTGCAGGGCTTCATCCCCAAGTTCAAGCACGATGTCATGGAGCTGACCCCGGACACCGTCGCCGACATCCATGAGTTCGGCGGCACTGTCCTGTCCTCGTCACGCGGTCCGCAACCGCCGGAGGAAATCGTCGACGCCCTGGAACGCATGAACATCTCCATCCTGTTCATGATCGGCGGAGACGGGACCATGAAAGCCGCCAACGCGGTGACGCAGGAAGTGTTGCGACGGGGGTTGAAGATCGCCGTGGTCGGCGTGCCGAAAACCATCGACAACGATATCAATTTCGTGCCTCGCTCCTTTGGTTTTGACACCGCCGTTGAAAAGGCCACAGAAGCCATCCGCTGCGCCCATGTCGAAGCCCTCGGCGCTCCGGGCGGCATCGGCATGGTCAAACTCATGGGCCGGGAATCAGGGTTTATCGCGGCCCAGGCCAGCCTGGCCTTGAAAGAAGTCAATTTTGTTCTGGTGCCCGAAGCCAATTTTGAACTGCACGGTCCAGGCGGATTTCTGACCAAACTCAAGGAACGTCTGGCCAAAAGACAGCACGCGGTGATTGTCGTCGCCGAGGGTGCGGGGCAGGATCTGTGCCGCGTGGACAATCAGCATGATCTGTCGGGAAATCCCATTCTGGGTGACATTTGCGACGTGCTGCGGGCGGAGATCAAAAAATACTTCGCAGAGATCGATTTTCCCTACACGCTCAAATACATCGACCCCAGTTACATCATCCGTTCCATTCCGGCCAATTCCAACGACCGCATCTACTGCGGCTTCCTCGGACAGCACGCCGTGCACGCCGCCATGGCCGGCAAGACCGGCATGGTGGTCTCCAAGCTGCAGGACCGCTACCTCTATCTGCCCCTGCATATTGTCACCGCCAAGCGCCGCAAGTTGAACGTGCAGTCCAATTACTGGCGCTCGGTCATGGAATCCACCGGACAACCCCAAGAAATGTTTTCATGCGCAACGCAGGCTGAAACCAAATGAAGCGAGTCCTCATTCTTGCCGTTTTACTTGCCGTGGCCGGAGGCTACTGGTTTTATCAGAGCCGGGATCATGTTCCCCCCCAACCCGAACCCAGGGAAGTGGCTCCGCAACGCTGGCAAGTGGCTTCGACCCAACCGGGAACCGAAGGCAATCTCACCGTGCCGGAAGATCTGAACGCCACCAACGACACGGCAGACATGGATCAGAACGCCAGCCTGCTGGACAACGCCACCCTGGCTCTCATCCCCAGCGACGAGATTGTCCGCCATGAATTCGTGGACGATACGGCCACGTATTTCGTGGATCTTTATCTTCCATCCGGAACGCAAAACAATCCCACCGGACCCAGCCGCCTGGACCTCAACGTCAAAGCCCTCAATATGCGCTACGGCGTTGATTTTTTCGGCCTGGCCGTCGATCCGGTGGAAACGCTCCAGTCCCGCAAGCTCATTTTCGCCCACGTACTGCAAGGACCAGTGCTTGATTTTCTCCACGCCGCCTACATGCCCTTGTTTTTGAACAGCCTGGATCAATCCCTGCAATCAGCCGCGTTCACCCTGCCCGATGGGCGGACTGTTCCCATCACCCCCGCGCAAAGGCGGGAAATGATGACCATGCTGGCGAAAAAGCTGCGCGCAGTGGGGCAAATAGTCGCCATCCTGGCCAGAACCGACAGCATGCGTCCGTTGGTCACGAAGTACTTGGAAGAAATGGATAAGGTGACAGAAGCGCATCTGGCTTTCTGGAATCTGCAGACCGAGGAAGCCTCGCCCGCGGCGCTCAGTGAAGGCAGCGCCAGGATCAAGGCCGCAATCCAGAGCCGGGAAATGTCTCGTCAGCGTCTGCTCCAAACCATCGCCACCCTGGCCGACCCTCAGGGCCTGGACGCATCGGAGCTGATTTATCTTGCGCAATGGGTGTATCGACGCGGCCAGGAAAATGACAAAACGCTTGAAATCGTGGGCAAGGCCGGTGACCTTCTGGTCAGAACTGCCGTTGCCCTGGAAGAAAGAAGCCAGCAGGCTCCGGGGGTGCCGGACGCTGCTCCGGCCCAAACCGTGCCCCCGGAATAATCAGGCCAGAAAACTCTTTTTCAGCCAGCAGGTCTGCACCACGTCGCCACCGGCTTCGTGCAGCACAAACTCAATATTGCCCCGGTCGGAGATCCGGGGCTCGCATTTTTCGTTGTTCCACAGGCTAAACCACCCCGGCCCCCATTCGGAATAGGGAAAACACAACGTTCCGATACGGTACAACTCATCCACGCTCCAGCCTGCGGCCTGCAGTTCTTGGCTGTTGGCCCGCATCCACGGCAAAGACCTGGCGTGGGCCCGGACCTGTTCCTTGGCGATCATCGGATTTTTGATAAGCGTTTCCGTCTCCAATAAGCACCTTTCAAATTCTGACATATCCTCACCCGGTTCGTTACAATGCACAGATCGCTCGGCGGTGCTCAAACCCCATGCCGTAGCGGTTTTTTCCGTTCCATACGCTCCATCCTCCCCTGCAGAGCACTCGCTCCTGGCAAACCGTCACATGCTGTGCTAGAGGAACGCCTGTCGCTACAAGGGAAATTCGCAAGTTTTCACTCCAACCATTGGATTTTTCTTGAAAATCGTCATCTGCTCCAAACATGATCTGGCCGGGAATCTGGCCCTGAACAGGCTTGTGGCCATCCTGGCCCCGCGTCATCAGATTCAGGTCATCCTGTCCGACTACGTGCTCAAAGCCGAACGGGAAAATCCCCTGGCCGGCTGCCTGCTCGAATTCGAACGTGACATACCTCAAAAACTTCTTTTCCCATGGCTGGACCAGGAATTTCCCGCAGGTTGCCCACAGGCATGCCAGACCATTGCAGGTCTTGCCGCCACCCGCAAGATCTCCGTTCAGCTCTGGGGGCGGGCCGGAGATTCAGACGCCATCGAAAAGATGCGAGGTCTTGCCCCGGATCTGATCCTTTCCTGTCGTTACGACTACATCCTGCCACTGGAAATCATCCGCGTGCCCCCGTTGGGAGCATACGGTCTGCATCCGGGCATGTTGCCCCAGATCCGGGGACTGTGCGGGCCATTCCGCGCAATGCAGCTGCAGCATCAGCGTTCCGGCTGTACGCTCTTTCACCTCGAAGAAGGGATCGATAGCGGTCCGGTGGTGGACATCGGGTGGCACGACATCAATTACTCCCGCTCCGTACTGTGGAACTTCGTGCAGACGTACCTGGCCGGCATCGAAACCTTCAGAAAGTACCTACCGATCATCGAAAAGGGCGAGCGCCTGGCGGCAACGATCCAGGATGAGTCACAACGACGCTATTTCTCGTACCCGACGGAAGTCGAGTTCAGCCGTTTCCTCGCGAACGGCGGCAGGTTGGTCGATACCGCCGACTATCTTGAACTGCTCGCCTCGTATTTGCCCGCAGGCATGGACGACAGCCGGACGCAACGCATGAGAGCCCTGATCAACGACGCTGGATGCTGATACGCCGGAAAGCAAGATACATCAGGGCAAGCGCACAGACTGCCAACCCGGCCACAGTCAGCGTCAGCGATGGACTGAACCGGACCAACGCCGTCCCAAAAAGAATCGGACCACAGACCTGACCCAGACGTTCCAGTGAACGGTAAATGCTTGCCGTCTTTTCCCTGCCGAGTCTTTGGGCCGAACCAAGGCTGATGACGCAAAGCATTGTCGACGGTGCGGCCAGACACTGGGCCACGCCAATAACGACCACCGACAGCGAGGCGACAGCCAAGGTAGAGGACGCCGCCGCGATCAGAAGAGCACAGCCGGACAAAAGCCCGGTCAGCATGGCGAACAAATACTTATTGTCCGAACGGTCAAGATACCGGCCAAGCAAAGGTCCCACCGTAATGAAGCACAGGCCGTAAAGCATGAAGACACGGCCGATGTCGGACTGCGAAGCCTGGGCCTCGGTCAGCAGAAGCGGCAGCATGTAATGCAGATAGCCGGTCAGGCAGATTGCGACGGGAAGGCCGATCATTCCCAGCAGGACATGCATGCGCGGATCACGAACAAAAGACCAGACAGCCCCGACGGCGTGGACCGACTCGACAGGTGACGTCTCAACCTCACTACTCTTCCGACCTGACGCGCCGAGCAGCAACGTCGGCAACGCAACGGGCATCAGAACCGCAGCCGCGTAAAAAACAAGCTCAAAGCCGATGCGATCGGCCAGCATGGCTCCGATGGCGGCTCCGCAGATACTTCCGGAAAAGACGCCGGCAAACACTCCGGCCAGGCCAGAGCCGGCATTTTTCTCTTCCAGTGAACCAATCTGGGCCGCCATGAGCACCAGGCCGAAGCCGATGCCGCAGACTCCACGAGCAACGATGAGCTCCGGCAACGACGACGATGCCCCGCCCATGAAAAGACCAAGACAGGCAGCCAGCACACCGACAGCAAAGGTCACGCGCCAGCCGAATCGCTCTGAAAACACCCCGGCTCCCAGAAGCGCCAGGCCCGCGCAGATCATTTCCGCAGAAATGGGCAGACCCGTCAGCACCTGTTCCGGCAGACCCCACAGCGGGGCATGGAGTGAACGCGCCAGGACAGGAATAAAGGAAATGCCCATGTCATAAGCCAAAAAAAAGAAAAATCCGGCCGCGCGCAAGGCATTGGCCGATGAAAGCGGCGGCGATGGGTCTTGCTGATCATCCGTCATCAGGGAACGCTGCATCCGACCGGACAACATGACCAGCATTTTGGCCAACTCCATCAGAAAAAGCAGACAGATAACCAGTGATGTCGCCAGATCGACGCCCAGTCTGAACACGTTGGCGGAAATATGATCCGGGTTCGTATGCAGACGGATGCGCATCACCTCTTCACGCTGCCGAAAACGGCTGGGCCAATAGGCTTCGACAGAGGTCTCGACCACATAACCATGGGCCACCGGATGCCCGACGGCAGTCAGCACCTGTCCGTCCGATGTGACCAACGACGCCCCTCGTAATTCAGGATGAGCATCGACAATTTGGGCCAGCAGGGCGTCGCCTCCGGGCAAAATGCGGACATCGACGCCTTTGTGCACAAGATACTCGAAATCACGTTTGATGAAATGCGCCGCCAAGCGCGCCTTGTCGACGACCGCTTTCTGCAGAAAAGAATCAAACAGGGAAAGCATGGCTGTGGAATACGCCAGCTGCGTGCCGCCGATGAGAATCAGTAGCAGGATCCCCAGGGAACGGGCCAGACCAGAGCGGGCTTGCGGTGTACTGGTCAGCAGTCCAATCCATGCCGCCAGCACTCCTCCAGTGACAACGCAAGCCAGGACCAGCAGCGTTGTGGCCCAGCGGATAAATCCGGCGCTGGCGGCCTCGACCACTGACGCGTCCACTTCCAGGGCCACGCCGCCGGCAACGCCATGATGACGGAGGGGAATGACAAGCCGATAGGCGTTATCCGTGGCCAGAAATAATGTTTGCGCTTCATCGTCTTCTGCCGCCAGGGCCCGCTGGTCAAAGGTTTGGCGATTGGCGGAAAGGGATCTGTCAGACTGCCCGGCACTGCCTCCTGTGGAATGAAGAATTCCGCCCTCCGCATCAAGTATTTCCACACAGGCTATGCCGGACACGCCGTCCTGCAACTCCCAAAGCATTTCCATCATGCCGGCATATTTTTCGAGCGGCTTGCCGAAACGCAGGCCTCGCTCAATATTCAAAGCCAAGTGTTCCGCCGCGCCACGGTATCCGGAAAGCAAGGACTCGATGACCAGACGATCCAATGTTGACACCGACAGCAATGCATTGAAGCTCAGAGTCAGCACCAGCACTGTCAGCGACAGCGCACCGATGCCTGCCCGCAATCTGAAAAGTGACGCGCCGACCATATACTACCTCTAGTCCTGCCGAACGGGCCGTACTGTTTTCTCAAAGATTTCGTCGGCGATAACCAGCACGTCAAAGGGAAAATGGAACCCGATCCTGGCGGCCGTTTCCAGATTCACGGCGATGGTCGGCTCAACCCGATCCACCATGGACAGGGAGCGCGGTTGGCTGCCGGAGAATATGGCTACGGCCTGATTGGCCAGAAATTCTCCGGTAGGTCCGAAGTTCCAGGTCGAAAAGCCCATCATCGCTCCTGCTTTGACAAAATCCGACCCGTCGCGGGCAAAGGTCGGAATATTCCAACCGTTCAAGGTGCGCAGCAAGGCCCCCACGTCGTTGCTGTCCCAGTCAAAACAATTGAGCGGCCCGATGAAAAAAGCGTCCATGCCGTCCTTGCGCAACTGCGCCAAACCCTGACGACATTCGTCGTCGGTTTCCGCGGTGGAAAGACCTCCGTAGGCCGCAACAGAAAAACCGAGTTCCGAGGCAACGGCATGTACATCATCCAGGGCCGCATAAACACGCCCTTCCGGGCTGTTCTGATACAAAATGCCGAGCTTCCTGAACCGAACCACATCATAAAAGACCCGAAACATGGTCGTCCATCTGTCGACCACAACCTGACAGGTGAAATTGTCCACACCGGAGTCCGTGATATCCCGGACAACACCGGCCGCGACAGGATCGGCCATACCCATGCCGAGAATGGGGGTGCGTCCGTTATTCGCAACCAGCAGTGCTTTGACCGCGGCTGTGCCCATGCCCACGACCAGATCAAGGTCTTCGCGGGCCATGAGTTCATGGGCCGAAGCAGGCAGACGTTCCATGTTGGCCGCATCCCAACCCGGACTATGACGGGCATCCGATGGGTACTGTACGCTCACCGCGCTTTGTCCGGCCATGGCTTGTTGAAAGGCTTCGTAGGTGCGATCAAAGAGCCAGAAGTGCCCCGCTTCCAGATAGCCGATGCGTTTGACGGCCGTCTCCTGACCGTGGGCAGAAACAGGTTGGATGATCAACAACGCACACAAAAAAAGCCATACGCCATAAAATCCTTGGCCAGGCGCAAACGCGAACAGATGATTCATCGGGCACCAACTTCCGGAATTAAGCGGTTCAGTTTCTTGATGACATGGAGGCGAAGGCAAAAAAAGACTTCAAGAGCCAAGACCGCTTTCTGATACCGGCCTTGATACGAAACAGCAATGGGCGGCTGGTCGAGTCTTGTCTTCCACGTCCGACCGCAGGCAGTTTTTGGCCGAGGATCAGGGTGAAACAACTGGCTGAAATAACCGCTCGAAACGGGAAGACCGCAAGGGTCACACATCCCGGATTCTTAACGCATTGGTTTAGATTACTCGCGGCATCGTGCACCTGAGCCGGCACGATTTGCACCGGGAAAAGGCTCTCCCATCCGGGGGGGGATACTGGCTCAGAAACGCCAATCACAAACACTCATCACGGACAACTATTTGATTCTATGTTCAATTATTTTTTTTCATCTCGATAAAGCCGAAAGCCTGTTGTTTTCTTTGCAACAAAGGCATAGTTTCTCTTGTGAGAAATTCGGCACAAGCATGTAACAAGCTGCGCCGACCGGAAGGCGTCAACTCCCGAACAAACATCATAACACCACGGCCAGGCCACTGCCGCGTGGGGTACGGCGACCGGAACCCTTGTGAAGCATACTCTTTTCCTGCTCGTTCTGCTGCTGACAGGTTGCTCCCTGGCCCCATCATACGTGCGTCCGGTGCAGGAATTGCCTCCTTCCTGGCCGCAAACGGCCGGAGAAAGCCTGGCTTCCGACTGGTGGCAACGCTTTGACGATCCCGTGCTCGATCAACTGGTAGGCGAGGCCCTTGAGCATAACCGGGATCTGGCCGCAGCCACGGCCCGCGTGCTCCAGGCCCGGGCCCGGGCCGGAAGAGCCCGGGGCGACCTGGCCCCCTCGCCCGCCCTGGCCGGTAACGCGGAAGAATCCTGGACATCCCGGCGCATAGCTGGCGGACCACCCAAAGGACACGAATCGTCCAGCCTCCACAACATCATGTTCAACACAGCCTGGGAGCTCGACTTCTGGGGGAAATTTCGCAACTCCGCCGACTCTGCCGATGCCCTCCTGCTGGCCACCGAATCCGACCTCGCCGCCGCCCGCCTCCTGGTGGCCGCCTCCACCGCAAAAGCCTATTTTTCCCTGATCGGCTACGGCTTTCAGGTTCGCATCGCCGAACAGACCCTGACCCAGCGCATCGAGGCCCTTGAGTTTTACCAGATCAACGAAGCCGTGGGATTCTTCAGCCGGGCCGATCTCCTGCGGGCCGAAAGCGAAGTCGAGGTCGCCCGCTATTCCCTGGCCATGGCCCGGCTGGGTCTGGAGGAAACCCAGAGCGCCCTGCTTGTGCTGCTCGGACGTTCGCCGGAAAAAATCCTGAACGCATCAATCCGGCCCGGCGCAAGCCTTGAAACGTTTCCCGCAGCACCCGTCCTGCCGGATGATCTGCCGTCCAGCCTGCTGCTGCGACGTCCGGACCTGCATGCGGCCGAACAGCGTCTGCGCGCGGCCCATTTCGATGTGGGCGTGGTCCGCGCCGACTATTTTCCTTCCATCTCCCTGACCGGAAAAGCCGGCCTGGCTGGGGCACAGCCCACTGACATGACCATGTCCGGGGCGCTGACCTGGGGCTATGGGCTGAGTCTGAATCTGCCGCTGGACTTCTGGAACACCCGCTTCCGTGAACTCATGGCCCGGGCCGCGTGCCAGGAAGCGGCCGCAGGCTATGAACAGGCCGTGCTGTCGGCGTTCAGCGACATCCGAAGCATCCTGGCTCGTCAGTCTTTGTTGGCGCAGGCCGAAATCGCCCTGAGCCGCAACATTGCCGGCCTGCAGGAGGCCGCCATCAAGGCCGAAGACCGGCATCGGCACGGATATTCCAATTATCTTGACGTACTGGACGCAGGTCGCGCGCTCTTTGACGCCCAACTGAGCTGGGCCCAGACCAGAACGGGCCAACTGCAGGCCGCCGTGGACATGTGCATGGCCCTGGGCGGCGGATGGGAAGAAACAACCGGCCGGATCCAAACGCCCGACACTTCTAGCCAAAAGGTACACCCATGATTCGTGGAGCCGGCATTTTGTGGCTGATGATTCTGCTCTGCTGCGGACTTGCGGCAGGCTGTTCCAACCAGGATGGCGGCTCCTCCGAACCGGCCCCGACGCGGCCCCGGCCCACGGTCCTGGTGCAGCAGCTTTCGCCGGCGGACATCTCTTTCGAGCAGACCTTTGTCGGTCATGTGGAAGGAATCGAATCCGTTGAAGTGCGGGCCCAGGTCAGCGGAATTCTCAGAAAGCGTTTTTTCCGGGACGGCGAAGCGGTCCAGGCCGGACAGGTCTTGTTCGAGATTGAGCCCGGACCGTTCCAGGCCCAGGTCGATCAGGCCGCAAGCCGCGTCACCAGCCTCAAGGCACGGCTGGACAACGCCCGGCGGGATCTGGACCGGGCTGTACCCCTGGCCGAACGCAATTCCATCAGCCAGCGGGACCGCGACCTGGTGCAGACCGAGTACGAATCGGCCAAGGCGGGCCTGGCCGAAGCCGAGGCTACCCTTCGCGCGGCGCGGATCGAACTGGATCAGACCCGGATCAAGGCACCCATCGGCGGGTTCGCCAGCATGGCCGAACATAACGAAGGCAGCCTTATTGCCGCCGGTTCGCCGGACAGCCTGCTGACCACCATTCACAACGTGCACAAGGTGCAAATCGTCTTTTCCGTGCCCGACACCCAGGTCCGGCGCATCCAGGGCTTTCTGGCCAGCGAACGGGCCGTCATGGACAAAACGGTTCCGGCCCGGCTGTCCATCGACCAGAATCACGCCTACCCGCACAACGGCACCATGACCTTCGGCAATCCCGTGATCAGCCGGGAAACAGGCTGCATGCTGGCCAAGGCAGTTTTTCCCAACCCGGACAGAACCCTGCTGCCGGGCCAGGTTGTCCGCATCCATCTGAGCCTTCTGACCTTCCCCGCCGCCATCGCCATTCCCGAACAGGCGGTTCTGCAGGGGCAGACCGGGGCCATGGTCGTCGTGGTCGATGACGCCCAGACCGCGTCCTTCCGTCCCATCGAAATCCTGACCCGTGTCGGCAGACAGCTCGTGGTCTCCTCCGGGCTGGACGGCACGGAACGGATCATTGTCGAAGGCACGGGCAAGGTCGGTCCGGGCATGCCGGTCAATGTCCGCGAAAATCCGGAGCCCGACTCCCGGACCCAGGGTTGATCATGCAGGACATTTTCTTTCTGCGTCGACCGGTCCTGGCCATCGTCATCTCCCTGGTCATCGTCATCTTGGGCACCCTGGCGCTGACACGCCTGCCGGTGGCCCAATATCCGGATCTGCTTCCGCCGGCCGTCTCGGTCACCGCGATCTATCCCGGCGCCAGCCCCGAGGTCATTTCCCAGGTCGTGGCCGCCCCCCTGGAGCAGGCCGTGAACGGGGCTCAGGACCTGCTCTATCTCCAATCGACCTGCTCTGCCAACGGGGTCATGTCCATGACCGCGACCTTTGCCCAGGGCACCGATCCGGAAGCCGCCAGCAGCCGGGTCAGCAACCTTGTCCAGGGGACACTGGCCTCCCTGCCGGACGAGGTGCGCCGACTGGGCGTCAGCGTGACCGCCGGCTCGGGCGCGTTCCTCATGATCATCACCCTGTCCAGCCCGGACGGCCGCTACGACAGCCTCTACCTGAACAATTACGCGGCCCTGAACATCATCGACCATTTGAAGCGCATTCCCGGAGTGGCCTCGGCCGCGTCGCTCATCTCCGAAGAATACGCCATGCGTATCTGGTTCGATCCGGCCAAGCTGGCCGCCTTCGCCCTCACGCCCCAGGATATCGCCCGGGCCGTGCAGGAACAAAACGCCCAGTACGCGGCCGGAACCGTCGGCCTGCAGCCCGCACCCGACGACCTGAAAATGACCTGGCTGGTCAGCACCCAGGGCCGCATGGCCACGGTGGAGGAGTTCGGCGACATCATCGTCCGGGTGGACCAGAACAAGGGCATCATGCGTTTGCGCGACGTGGCCCGCATCGAACTGGGCGCCGCCGACTACGGGGTGCGCAGCAAGCTCAACGGTCAGCCCGTGGCCGGCGTCAGCATTTCCCTTGCCCCCGGCGCCAACGCCCTGCAGACCGCCGATCTCATCGCGGCCAGAATGATCGAACTGAGCCGGGATTTTCCGCCGGGCATGGAGCATGCCATACCCTACAACGTGACCACCTTTGTCCGCATCTCCATCGAAGAGGTCGTGCATACCCTGTTTGAAGCCATGGTCCTGGTGGCCCTGGTCATTTTTCTTTTCCTCCAGAACGTCCGGGCCACACTCATTCCTTGCATCGCCGTGCCGGTGTCCATCATCGGCACCATGATCGGCATGTATCTGCTCGGATTCTCCATCAATACCCTGACCCTCTTCGGCATGGTCCTGGCCATCGGCATCGTGGTCGACGACGCCATCGTGGTCCTGGAAAACGTGGAGCGCATCATGCACGAAAAGGGACTATCGGCCCGTCAGGCCACCAGTCTGGCCATGCGCGAGGTCACGGGACCGGTCATCGCCACCGTCCTGGTGATGTGCGCCGTGTTCGTGCCGGTCTCGTTCATGGGCGGCATGACCGGCGAAATGTTCCGGCAGTTCGGCATCACCATCGCCCTGTCCGTGACTCTGTCCGGCATCGTGGCTCTGACTCTCTCGCCGGTCATGTGCGCCCGCCTGCTGCGCCCTCATGGCGGCGGCACGTGGTTCTCGCGTCTTTTCGACCGCTGCTTCGCCTGGGTGACAAACATCTATCTGGCCGGAGTGCGCCTGCTGCTGCGGTTCGACATCCTGGCCATCGTGGGCATGTGCCTGCTTGGCTGGGCCGTCTGGGACCTTCTGCATCGCGTGCCCGAAGGACTGGCTCCCGACGAGGATCAGGGCTACGTCATCGCCGTGGCCATGCTGCCCGAGGGAGCGGCCATGCCGCGCACGGACAAGGTGCTCGACACCCTGTCCGCGACAATGCTCCGGGACCCGGCCGTGGATTCCGTGCTGACCATCGCCGGCACCGACCTGCTCGGCGGCACCGGCACTGTCGGCAGCGCCGGAGCCGCCTTCATCATGCTCAAGCCCTGGGACCAGCGTCCGGACCCGGCCCAGTCCTCCCAGGCGGTGGCCGGACGGGTCTTCGGTGTCGACGTCACGGACGGAATGCTCGCGGCCTTCAATCCTCCACCCATCGTCGGACTGAGCACCGTGGGCGGGCTGGAAGGTTTTCTGCAAAACAATGCCGGGGCGTCCGTCGAAGACATGGCCGCACAGGCGGCCAAGCTGTCCCAAGCCGCTGCCGGACGGCCGGAACTGGACGGCGTGGGCAGTTCCCTGAGTCTGGGCACGCCCAAGGTTTACGTGCAGCTTGACGTGGAAAAGGCCAAGCTCATGGGCGTCGCGGTGGGTGACGTGTACCAGGCTCTGAGTTCCGCCCTGGCCGGCAGCTATCTGAATGATTTCACCCTGCACGGCCGGGCCTTTCGGGTCTATCTGCAGGCGGATTCCGTGTTCCGGGCCGGACCGGAAGATCTGTCTTCGATTTTCGTGCGCAGCCAGGCCGGAGAAATGATTCCCCTGGCCAACCTGATCTCGACCACGACCACCAGCGGCGCTTTCGCCCTGACCCGGTTCAACGGAGTGCCCGCGGCCCGGATGTCCGGCCAGGCCGCCCCCGGATACAGCAACCTGCAGGCCATGGCCGCCCTGGAGGACCTGGTCCGCACGGAGTTGCCCGCCGGATACTCCCTGGCCTGGAGCGGATCGTCCTTTCAGGAAAAGGCTGAAGGCGGCACCAACTACATGGCCCTGCTGCTGGGGCTGGGACTGATGTTCCTGATCCTGGCCGCCCAGTATGATAGCTGGACCCTACCCACGGCCGTTGTTCTGGCGGTTCCGTTTGCCCTGTTCGGCGCGCTGGCGACAATCTTCGTGCTTGGCTTTGCCAACGATATTTACGTCCAGGTGGCTATGGTCACTCTGATCGGCCTGGCGGCCAAGAACGCCATTCTCATCGTTGAGTTCGCGGCCGTGGAGCTGGCCGCCGGCCGCACTCCGGCCGAGGCGGCACTGGAGGCGGCCAGATTGCGATTTCGTCCCATCATCATGACGTCCCTGGCCTTTATCCTGGGCTGCGTGCCCCTGGTGATCTCCTCCGGGGCCGGTTCAGGCTGCCGTCATGTGCTCGGCAGCAGCATCATCGGCGGTATGGTCGCGGCCACCGTGATCTCACCGGTTTTTGTCCCCTGGTTTTTCAAGGTGGTCATGAGCCTGCGCCGGATTCGACCGGCCACGGGACAACCTGGCGCATAAACTCATGGATATTTCAGGTCGTTATGGAAATATGCCTGGCGAAGGCAGGTCTCATTGTTATGGAGGATTCATGGATTTTCAATGCATAGGCGTCGTGGGCGCCGGAGTCATGGGACGCGGCGTGAGCCAGACCCTGGCCATGCACGGCATGGACGTCCTGCTCGTGGACGTGAACACGGACATTCTGGACCAGGCCCGACACGACATCGTCCAGGCCATGCGCATGCACGGTCTGTTCGGTCGGGACGCCGTGGACGTGGACGCCTGTCTGCCGCGCATCCGATTCGCCACCCGACCCGAAGTACTGGCCGAAGCGGATTTTGTCGTCGAAAACATCACGGAGCTGGTTGACCTGAAAGAACCCCTGTACCGCGACCTGGACCGCATCTGTCGGCCGGAGACATGCATCGCGGCCAACACCTCGGTCATTTCCATCACCCGCATCGGGTCCTGGACACAGCGCGCGGACAAAATCGTGGGCATGCATTTCATGAACCCGGTCCCGCTCAAACCCGTGGTCGAGGTCATTCGGGGGCATCACACCAGCGACGAAACCATCGCACGGGCCAAGACTTTTCTGAAACAGATGAAAAAACGGGCCGTGGTGGTCAACGACCTGCCGGGATTCGTGTCCAACCGCGTGCTCATGCTCACGGTCAACGAGGCCATCTGGACCGTCCAGGACAATGTGGCCCGCCCCGAAGACGTGGACCGGATTTTCAAATCCTGTTTCGGCCATCCCATGGGACCGCTGGAAACCGGCGACCTGATCGGCCTGGACACGATCCTGCTGTCCCTCGAAGGGCTGTACGCAAGCTACAACGATCCGAAATTCAGACCGTGTCCCCTGCTGCGCAAGATGGTGGACGCAGGTTTGCTGGGCCGCAAGAGTGGCAAGGGTTTTTACGAATACGCCTGACAACGTACTTTTATCCACCAAAGACCTAAGGACGAATACATGACCAACGACGTGCGGGGGACTATCCGGGATTTTGTGCTGAAATACGTCAAGGACGACGAACTGGCCGATGATGAAAACATGTTCGAACTGGGATACGTCAATTCGCTTTTTGCCATGCAACTGGTGATGTTCGTGGAAAAACAGTTTCAACTGACCATCAGCCGTGAAAATCTGAAACTGAGCAATTTTCAATCCATCGACGCCATTGTCTCCCTGGTCGAAGGAGAAGGGCATGGACGCTGAAGTCGCAGGCCGCGCCATGCGCGCGTGGATTAACGACCGGGTCTACCCCTATTCCAACGCCTGGGAGGAAGCGCAGTCCCTGCCGGACGACATCATCGAAGAATGCGCCGAGAAGTGGTTTGGAGCGGGTCTGCCCCGGACCTGGGGCGGCCAGGGCCTGGACAGTTCCGGTCTGTGCCGGATCTGCGCCGAACTGGCCAGGGGCAGCGTGTCCCTGCTGAGTCTTTTGACCGTGCACAACATGGTTTCCCAGGCCGTGCTGCGCTGGGGCACGCCCGAGCAACAGCACCGATGGCTGCCTCTTTTGGCCGCCGGCCGGGTCCGGGCCGCCTTCGGTCTGACCGAACCCGACCATGGCAGTGACGCGGCCGGCATCCAGTGCCGGGTCCGGCGCGACGGGGAGAGGCTGATCCTGAACGGAGCCAAGAAATGGATCTCCGGCTCGGTCCATGCCGGTCTTTTTCTGATCATGGCCCGGCTGGAGGACGAAGGCGTGGTCGCCCTGCTGGTTCCGGCCGGCACGCCCGGTTTGCGCATCACGCCCATGAAGGATCTGCTCGGATTCCGGGCGGCCGGCATCGCCCGCCTGGATTTCACGGACTGCGCGCTGCCGGCCGAGTCCATCCTGGGCCCCACCGGCGGCGGCTTCACCTTTGTTGCCTCCCATGCCCTGGATCATGGGCGCTTCACCGTGGGCTGCGGCTGCGTGGGCATTCTGGAAGCCTGCCTGGAAACGAGCGTCATCTACGCCAAGGAGCGGACCCAGTTCGGCCAGGCCCTGCGCAAGCACCAGCTCATCCAGGAAATGATCGCCAACATGGCCACGGACCTGGAAGCGGCCAGGGCCCTGGTGCTGCATGCCGGGCGGGAGCGGGACGCCATGTCCCCGGACTCGATCATGCTCATCACCACGGCCAAGTATTTCTGCTCCAGGGCCGCCCTGCGCGCCGCGTCCGACGCCCTGCAGGTTCATGGCGGCAATGGTTGTTCCCCGGACTACCCGCTCATGCGCTATTACCGCGACGCCAAGATCTGCGAAATCATCGAAGGCAGCTCCCAGATGCAGCAGCTCATGATTTCCAATCACGCCTTTATGCGCCACCGCCCTCCCCGGAGAAAACGCCATGAGTAAAACCGTCAAGTGCCTGGTCTGGGACCTGGACGACACGCTCTGGGACGGCGTGCTGCTGGAAGGAGGCGGTCGGGATCTGCGACCCGCAGCGCTGGAAGTGATCCAAAGCCTGGACCGGCGCGGCATCCTGCAATCCATCGCCAGCCGCAACGAGCATGACCACGCCATGGCTAACCTGACCCGCCTGGGCCTGAACGACTATTTTCTGTATCCGCAGATCCATTTCGGTCCCAAAAGCCAGTCCCTGCAGACTATCGCCCAAAAATTGAACATCGGCCTGAACACCTTTGCCTTTGTCGATGATCAGCCCTTTGAGCGGGAAGAGGTCGGGTTGGCCCTGCCCGAGGTGCTGTGCCTGGACGCGGCCAACATGCCGACCATCCCGGAATTGCCGCGCTTCATCCCGCGCTTTGTGACCGAGGATTCGGCCATGCGCCGCCAGCTCTATCTGACGGACCAGAGCCGGGCCAAGGCCGAGGAAAACTTTTCCGGCCCGGCCGAAGCCTTTCTGGCCAGCCTCGACATGCGCTTCTCCATCGCCCCCGTGGCCGACGGCGATCTGCAACGGGCCGTGGACCTGACGGAACGCACCCATCAACTCAACGCCACAGGACTGACCTTCGGCCACGACGAGCTGGACAGGCTACGCTCCTCGCCGGACCACCTCCTGCTCATGAGCGCCCTGGAGGACAAATTCGGCCCCTACGGCAAAATCGGCCTGTGCCTGGTGGAAAAAGGCGAGGACTGCTGGACGTTGAAACTGCTGCTCATGTCCTGCCGGGTCATGTCGCGCGGGGTCGGTTCGGTCATGCTCAACCATGTCATCTCCGAGGCGGTCCGATCCGGCAAGAAGCTGCGGGCCGAATTCGTGGAAACGGACCGCAACCGGATGATGTACGTGACCTACAAATTCGCGGGCTTCGAGGAAGTGGCCCGGGATGGTTCCTGGTCCCTGCTGGAATACCAGGGTGACGGTCACGCCGGTTTCCCCGGTTATCTGGATGTTCGCATTCTCTCCTGACCATCTCGACTTCAAGGACGCTGCATGACCGCTTTGGCTCTTTTTTCAGGAATAGGCACCCAGTGGGCGGCCATGGGACGGGAACTGCTCGACGCCAGTTCCTCCTTTGCCGCCGGACTGCGGGAATTCGACCACCCCTTCACCCACTTGTCCGGCTGGTCCGTGGAACAGCTCCTGTACCGGCAGGACAAGGACATCCGGCCGGCTCACCTCGGACACCCCTGCGTCCTGGCCGTTGAATGCGGCCTGTTCCGCCTGCTCCAGTCAGAGGGGTTCGAGCCGGATCTGATCATGGGCCACAGCGGCGGCGAAGTGGCGGCGGCCTGGGCGTGCGGAGCTCTTTCGGCTCACGACGCGGCTCTGGTCGCCTGGCGGCACAGCCTGCTCCTGCAGCAGGCCAGCGGTGCGGGGCACATGGCCTTTTTCGCCCTGGGCGAGGAGGCCATGACCAAGTTGCTCAAACCCCGGGGGGGAAAAGTTCAGATCGCGGCTCTCAATGCTCCGGCCGGGACGGTGTGCAGCGGCGACCCGGACGTGCTGCAGGAGCTGATCACCTCCTGCGAGCCGGAAGTATTCTGCCGATTGCTGCCCGTGGACGTGCCGTTTCACTGCGCGGCCATTGAAACCCATCTTCCCCTGTTCAGCCAGGCCCTGGCCTCCATTGCGCCGGGCGCTCCCAAGACACCCATCATCTCCACCGTGCACGGAAATATGGCCGCGCCGGGTGATTTCGACGCCCTGTACTGGAGCCGCCACGTCCGCGAACCGGTACGTTTCGAGGCCGCTGTGCGCCGGGCCCTGGAACAGGGGATGACCCACGCGGTGGAAATTTCCCCCCACGCCGTACTGCTCGGCCATGTGGCCGAGACGGCCACGGCCATGGGCCACGGCATTGAAAGCGTCGGACTCATGTGCCGCGACACGGACAGCGTGCAGTCCTTCGGGCTGGCCCTGGACGTCATCCGCAGCTGGAACCCCCGGGGAGCGCGCCACTGCATCCCTCCGGCCAGCCAGGAAGCCCTGAGTCTTCGTGCCGGGTCCCACCGTGAGCGGGTCCAAACGCTCAGGACCTGGATCGAAACGGAGCTGAACCAACTGCTGCCCCAGCAGAAGACGTCTGCCGACCAGACGTTTCAGGCCCAGGGCGTGACCTCTCTTCTGGCCACCCGGCTATGCGCGGCCCTTGGCCAGCGCCTGGGCATTCCGCTACCTGCATCGGCCGTTTTCAACCATCCCGACATCCCCAGCCTGGCCGAACATCTGGCCGGAGTGATCAGCGATGATCCGGCCGCCACCAGCGCGCAGCTTTCCTGCCGCCCTTCGTCCGGCACCGAGCCCCTGGCCGTGGTCGGCGTGGCCTGCCGGTTACCCGGCGGCATCAACGATCTGGATGATTTCTGGAGATTTCTGGCCGAAGGCCGGGACGCAGTGGGTCTGATCCCCCCGTCCCGTTGGGACCGCGACCGGTATTATGACCCGGACCGTCAGGCTCCGGGCAAGATGTACACCCGCGAAGCCGCGTTTCTGAGCCATCCGACTCCCGACATCGAAGAGTTTGATGCCCATTTCTTCGGCATTTCAGCCCGGGAAGCGGCCCAGCTTGACCCTCAGCAGCGTCTGCTCCTGGAACTGAGCTGGGAAGCCTTCGAGCATGCCGGCATCGATCCTTTCGCCTGGCGCGGCAAACAGGCCGGAGTGTTCGTGGCCATGACCAACAACGAATACAGCCACGCCCACCGCGAATCCTACCTGCGCGACCGCATCGACGCCTATTCCCTGACCGGCACGACCATGAGCGGGGCCTGCGGACGGATTTCCTATTTTTACGGCTTTGAAGGGCCGTGTTTTGCCGTGGACACGGCCTGCTCGTCGGGCATTGTCGCTCTGCACTGCGCCTGCCAGAGCCTGCGCCGGGGGGAATCGGACCTGGCCCTAGTGGCCGGGGTGACCCTCATGCTCACCCCGGACCTGCATATCTGCTTCAGCAAGCTCGGGGCCATCAGCCCGGATGGCCGCAGCAAGACCTTTGACGACAGCGCCGATGGATATGGTCGCGGCGAAGGCGCGGTGGCCCTGGTGCTCAAGCGTCTGTCCGATGCCGAGCGGGACGGGGACCGCATTCTGGGCCTGGTGCGCGGCACAGCCATCAACCAGGACGGTAAGAGCAATGGTCTGACCTCGCCCAATGGTCTGGCCCAACAAAAAGTCATTGCCCGGGCTCTGGCCGACGCCGGTCTGCAGGCGGGTGACGTCAGCTATGTCGAGGCCCACGGCACAGGCACGGCCCTGGGCGACGCCATTGAGCTGGAAGCCCTGGCCAATGCCTACCGATCCCGCCCGGACAGTCTGCTGCGCCTGGGATCGGTCAAGGCCAACATCGGCCACCTGGAACCGGCCGCCGCCCTGGCCGCCCTGGCCAAAGTGCTGCTGTGCATGCGGCACGAGGCCATTCCGGCCAACATCCACGTCACAACGCCCAACACCCGCTTTGACTGGACCGGACGGGGCGTGGAAGCGCCCACCGCCCTTGTGGCCTGGGACAGTGCGGGACCGCGCCGGGCCGGCATGAGCGCCTTCGGCTTTTCCGGAGTCAACGGTCACGCCGTCATTGAAGAATACCGACCGATTCCGGCTGACGAGACCGAGATTCCGGTCCTGCCGCTCTTCCTCTCGGCCAAAACTCCCCAGGCCCTGCGCCGACTGGCCCTGGACACAGCCGCGAAAGTGCACGGCATGACGCCCGCCGGAGCCGCAGCCCTGTGCCGCAGCGCGGCCTGCCGCCATGCCCATTTCCCCTGCCGTCTGGCCGCTGCTGGCCGCACGCCGGAGGAACTGGCCGAAAATCTGCGCCTGGAAGCCGAACAGATTGACCGTCTTGACCCGGACGCACGCTCGGCTGCCACCGGGCCGGCCCTGCTTTTCACCGGACAGGGCTCCCAGCATCCGGGCATGGGCCGGGAACTTCTGGTCTATCCGGCCTTTCGCCGGGCCATTGACCTGTGCGCCGAGATTCTTCGCCCGGAAGGCATTGATCTGCACGCGCTCCTGTTCGACACTCCGGCACAGGACCTGGCCCGGACGGCCAATGCCCAGCCGGCCATCGTGGCCGTGTCCTACGCCGTGTGGCGGCTGTGGGAATCCTTTGGGCTGCATTTTGACGCCGTGGCCGGACACAGCATTGGCGAATATCCGGCGGCCGTGGCGGCCGGAGTCATGGATCTGCCCGACATGCTCCGCCTGGCCGTGGCCAGGGGACGGGCCATGGACCATGCCCCGGACGGCGGCATGGCGGCCGTGTTCGCCTCCGAAAACATCATTTCCCCTCTGCTCGCCCAACATCCGGACCTGACCATCGCCGCGGTCAACGCCCCGACCAGCCTGACCGTATCCGGCCCCCGTGACGCCTTGAGGCGGTTCATGGAAGTTCTTGGCGCGCACGGCATCAACGGCAAGGAACTGCGCGTGGCGCACGCCTTTCATTCCCCGGCCATGGCCGAAGCGGCCCGCAGCTTTGGCGCACACTGTGAACGCGTCCGGCTGCGTGAACCGTCGGGCTTGACCCTGGTCTCGACCGTCAGCGGACAGATCGCCGGACCGGAAATCGCGCACCACGCATACTGGACCGGCCAGATCACCTCGCCCGTGCGCTTTGCCGACGCCGTGACCACCCTGGCCAATACCCACGCCCTGGCCATTGAAGCCGGACCTTCGGCCGCCTTGTCCGGACTGGTCGAGCAGTGCGACAGAGGGCTGCAGGCCATACCGTCCCTGGCGCCGAACCAGTCCGCCCTGACCAGCCTGTTCCAGGCCGCGGCCCGGTTGTACCGAGCCGGAACGCAGCTTTGTTTCGAAGAACTCTTTTCGTTTTTTCCCCAGCGGCACGAACCCCTGCCGTTCTATCCTTTTGAACGGAAGCGGCACTGGATAGAGGTCCAGGTTGATCCGGTCCAGGAGGGCGAAACAGCCCTGGCCGTGCCTGGCCGCCGTTTGGACAGTCCGGCCCTGGGCCGCAGCGTTGTCTTTGAATCCGTGTTTTCCGACCTCGGACCGATTTTTGTGCACGAGCACGTCATTTTCGGCAAACCCATCAGCCCGGCGGCCGGACACATGGCCATGCTCCTGGCTGCCGGTCGGGAATTGTGGGGCGAGGAGCGCTGCGAACTGCGCGGGGTGGACTTCCTGAGCCCCCTGGTTGTGGAGCCGGGACAAACGCGCACCGTGCAGGTCATTGTCGACGCGGCCGGAGATGAATGCCCGTTCACCCTGGTCAGCCGGGAGCACAACGGTTCCGACTGGCAGACCCACTGCTCAGGCACCCTGGTCCGAAACCCGGGTCCGGAAACCCGTCCGGAGCACCGCCCGGGAGACCGGTTCACGGACGGTGAAACGCCGGAAACGTTCTACAACCGGTTCGTCAGCCGGGGGTACGAGGTCGGGCCGGGATTTCAGCGCATCGAGGACATCTCCATCAGCGGCCACATGGCCTTGTGCCGGGTCCGGTGCAGACGACGCGATCCCGGCGAACAGGGGCACGTGATCTATCCCGGCGCTCTGGACTCCGTGCTGCAGACCATCCTGCCGCCGTTTTTCCACGATCTGGCCGACACGATGATGGCCGAGGAAGCCCTGCTCATTCCGCTGCATCTGGACAGTCTGCGCCTGTGGCGACCCGTGCCGGACCAGCTCTGGTGCCGGGCCACGGCCGTGCGCGGCGCGGGCGACTCGACCCTGAGCGGTCAGACCCTGGGCGTGGACGAGCAGGGACAACCGGTCCTGGAGCTGGATGGCTTTGTTTTCCGCATGACCGATCGCGCCACCTTGTACCGCCAGATGCATACCGATCCGCTGGCTCACGTCTACGCGCCGCGTTGGCGGCCGACAGCCGGAATCAGCGGCGGTGAATCCGTCCTCCTGGTGCTGCCGCTACGCGGCGGGCAAGACCGGGCGGAACTTCTGGCCCGGCGGCCGGGCATAGAACTGGTCACGGTCACCAGTCTGACCGGCGAGCAACCACCGGCAGTCCCCCCGGGAGCACGTCTTGTTCTCGTGCACGGGCCGGACCCGGAACTGCGGGCCCACGACGAAATGGACGACTGCTGCACGGCCCTGAGCGTTCTGCAGGCCTGCGTGCGTCGTGTCCTGCCGGTCGTGACCGTGACCAGCGGCGTCATGCCCGCCACCCCGGAGGATCGGCCGCAACCGTCCGGGTCCGGGCTATGGGGGCTTGGCGGCAGCTTCGCCCTGGAACATCCCGATCTGTGGCGCGGCGGCGTGGACATGCCCGCCCAGGCCTGGACCGACCGGGATGTGGACGCCCTGCTCGGGTTGTGCCGCTGCCCGGAACCGTTCGAGGCCAGAGCGGTGCGCAACGGACAAATCCATGAAAGCACCCTGGAACGGATCACGAAACTTCCCGACGCCCAACCTCTGCCCATCCGGGGCACGCACCTGATCACCGGCGGCTCCGGGGCCCTGGGGCTGGAACTGGCCGGCTGGCTGGGCGCCAACGGGGCCCGGACCGTTGCACTGATCTCCCGCACAGGCATCCGGACCGCATCCGGCCGGGCCGCGGTCGACAGGCTTCGCCTTCAGGGCGTGGAGGTGCTTGAACTGGAGGCCGACGTGGCCAATCCGGATGAAGTCCGGACCGTTGTCGCCCGTCTGCGCCAAGAGGCGCCTCCGCTATGCGGCGTGTTCCACGCGGCCGGCATCCTGGACGACGGCGTCATCACCGAACTGACCCCCGAGCGCATCCGCTCGGTCATGACGCCCAAGACAGCGGCCCTCAATCTGCACCACGCCACCCTGGACGACAAACTGGACCATTTCGTTCTGTATTCCTCGGCCGGTACCCTGCTCGGCACCCAGGGCCAGGCCAATTACAATGCCGGCAATCATTTTCTGAACGCCCTGGCCCACATGCGTCAGGCCCTCGGCCTGCCCGCCACCAGCGTCTGCTGGGGGCCGTGGTCCCGGGGCGGCATGGCTCAGGCTGATGCCCGCCGCAGCTCGCACCTGGACCGCCAGGGCATTTTGAGTCTGGATGCCCATGACGCCCTGACCGCGTTTCAGCACGCCCAGCCCCTGGCTCCGTGCTTCGGCGTCATGCCCATGGACTGGAAACGTTTTGCCGCTGTCCGCTCCGGCTTCCTGGCCCGCCACCCCGACGGGTATTTCCGCACGGTCATCCCCGCCCAGTGGCGAGCCGAAACCCGAAGTGACAACGCCGTCACCGAAGGCCTGCTCGGCGATGGGACCGATCTCACCCAATTGGCCCAGGGGTTGCGCACCCTGGCTTGCCGACTGCTCGGTTATGCCGACCCCAGTCGCATTGCCACGGACGTCCCGCTCCTGGAACAGGGTTTTGACTCGCTGCTGGCCGTGGAGTTCCGCAATCGGATCGGACGGGAACTGGGCCGGGCCGTGCCGGTGTCCATGATTTTCGAATATCCGACCCTGGACAAGATCGTGCAGTGGCTCTCGTCAAGTGCCACGGACTCCGTCCAACCGCAGGCGCAAGCCGGGCCGGAACCCGCAGGCCGCGGCAACGCGGCCACGGACGCCCTGCTGGCGGATATCGACAGTCTGCTCGGAGAAGACTGATGGACCAGACCCTGGAGCAGCAATACAAAACCGCCCTGCGCGGGGCGCGGGACACCATCCGCGACCTGCAGCGCCAGACCCGGACCATGGGCGAAGCAGTGGCGATCATCGGCATGTCCTGCCTTTTTCCCGGCGACGACCACGGTGACGCCGAAACCCCGGACGCCTTTGCCCGGCTTCTGGCCCGGGGCTATGACGCGGTACGGCCGATCCCGGAAGAGCGGGCCGCGCTGTGGCGCTCCCGGCACAGGCAGGAGCAGCAACCGCGCGTGCCCGGCCTGACCCACGCCGCCCTGCTCCAGCGCGACATCTTTGCCTTTGACCGGACTCTGTTCGGCCAGACTCCGGCCGAGGCGGCCATGATCGATCCCCAACATCGTTTGCTCCTGGAATTGTCCTGGCAGGCCATTCTGGACGCAGGCCTTGACCCGACGGCCCTGCCCGGAACGGACAGCGGCGTTTTCGCCGGCAAGACCGGCACGGACTACCTGTTCGACATTCTGGGCACGGCCCGTGATTCGGCCGACGATCCCTACACCATGACCGGCAACATGCACAGCACCCTGCCCGGTCGCATATCTCATTTCTACGACTTCAGCGGCCCGTGTGTGGCCGTGGAGTCGGCCTGCGCCACGGGTCTGGTCGCGGTCATGAACGCGGTCAACAGCCTGCGTCTGGGTGAATGCTCCCTGGCCCTGGCCGGATCCGCCAATCTGCTGCTCGGCCCCACGCCCAGCCACTGGCTCGGGGCCATGCATTCCCTGGCTCCGGATGGACGCTGCAAGGCCTTCGGGGCCGGAGCCGACGGCTTCGGTCGCGGCGAAGGCGGCGGAATGGTCGTGCTGGAACGGCTGAGCGACGCCCAGCGTCACAAACGACGCATCCATGCCGTTATCCTGGGCGGAGCCATCGGCTCGGACGGAAAAAGCGCCGGTTTCACCGCGCCCAGCGCCAAGGGTCAGCGGCTGACCATGACCAGAGCCCTGGCCAATGCCGCAGTCCGGCCCGAAGAGGTCGGATTTGTGGAAACTCACGGCACGGGCACCCCACTGGGCGATCCCATCGAGGTCGAAAGCCTGAGCCAAGTCTATGGCCAGCGCGGGGACAAGCTGCTCATCGGAGCGGTCAAAAGCAATGTGGCCCACCTGGAGGCGGCCTCGGGCATGGCCGGGCTGATCAAAACCGTCCTGGCCGTGCGCGACGGCGTCATTCCGGCCAGTCTGCACTGCCAGCCCCCGAATCCCCTTCTGGATTGGGACAGTTTACCGGTGCAGGTCGTGTCGGCCACTCAGCCCTGGCCCCGGAATTATGCCCGACGGGTCGCAGGCATTGACAGTTTCGCCATTTCCGGAACCCTGGTCCATCTGCTGGTGGCCGAACCACCTGCCCTGGCGTCTGAAGAACCGGCAGAGCCGGCGCCTTCCTGCCACGTCCTGCCCTTGAGCGCCCGCAGCCTGCCCGGTCTGACCAGGCTGGCCGCCGCCTGCGCACATGTCTTGAAAGAGGGGACTGCTCTGGACCATCTGTGCATGGCGGCAGCGCTGCGTCCGGCGGAACCCGAACGCCTGGCCCTGACGGCGTCCACGACAACCGAAGCCCTGGACGCCTTGCAGGCTTTCGCCCAGGGCAAGACCAAGCGGGGAGTGGCCCGTGGCGTGGTCAAAGACGCTTTGCCGGTCATGTTCCTGTTCAGCGGACAGGGGTCTCAGCACGGGGGCATGGGACGGCTGCTGTACGACACCTTTCCGGTCTTTCGTCACGTCATCGACCGCTGCGACGAAGTGGCGGCTGCACGGCTCGGATATTCCCTGCGCGAAGCCATGTTCGCCCCGGACAACGACCGCCTGCACGACACGCGTTGCACCCAACCGGCCATCTACGCCCATCAGGTCGCCCTGACGGCCTTGTGGCGGGAATGCGGGATCCGGCCGTCCGCCGTTTTCGGACACAGCATCGGTGAATACGCGGCCGCCCATGCGGCCGGTGTCTTTGATCTGGAAACCGGGCTGTCCATTACTTTGAAACGCGGCGAACTGGCCGCGTCCATCACCGCGCAGGGGGCCATGGCCGCCATTCTGGGCAGTGAAACCGCCGTGGCCCAAGTGCTTGGCTCCGGTTCCGATGTCGGCATTGCCGCAATCAATGGACCGGACACGGTGACCATCGCCGGAAGACGAGACGAGGTCGAAAACGCGGTCAACCTCCTGCGTGAACGTGGCCTGGAAAGCCGCCCTCTTCCCGTGTCCCACGCCTTCCACTGCCCTCTGATCGAGCCGATTCTGGACGAATTCGAGGATTTTCTGCGCACCATGACCTTTTCCGCACCGACAATCCCCATCCTTTCCGGGCTGAGCGGAGAGTATCTTGATCCGAGAACACATTGGCCGACCTATTTCCGCGCCCAGACCAGACGCCCGGTCCGCTTTGCCCAGGCCATGGCTGCAACGAACGAAACAGTTTTTCTCGAACTCGGGGCCAGCCCGACCCTGACCTCCTACGGTCGACAATGCCGCGACAACGGTACCTGGCTCTTTTCCGAAAACCCCGACGCCGGCATGAAGCCCTTTGCCCAGTCCCTGGCCCGGTTGTTCACTCTGGGCATAACACCGCGCTGGGACTGGCAGGACACAGGCCGACCCTGCCCGGAAATCATGCCACCGTACTCCTTTGAACGGGAGCGACTCGTGCCGCAGTGGGCGCTTGCCCCTCATACCCCGGAAACGGACATGCCCCGGGACGCTTGTGTGGCCTCAGTTCCGCTGTCAGCGTTGACGCCGCCGGAAACCGCCAGGGCCTCGGCAGTGCACTTGGCCATTCGCCAGGTCGAAATGTTTCGGGAAGTCTGCCTCATGCAGCAGGCCCTGCTCAGCGGCAGGGACGGGGAGGAAGGGCAATGAAGCTGTTTCTTCTTGGCCATGCCGGCGGCAGCCCCGCCGCCTACGTCCCCCTTTTCTCCGGCCTCGGACGGTCACACGAACTCGTTCCCCTTGATCTGCCCGGCCATGGTCGGCGCATGGGCGAAGCGCTGCTCCGGAACATCGACGATATGGTCGACGACCTGGGGCGGATACTTCGCGCCTCGGTCAAGTGCGACCCCTTCGCCCTGTTCGGACACAGCATGGGCGGCATCCTGGCCCACGCCCTGGCCGCACATCTGGATGAGATGTCCATAACCCCGGCCCATGTCGTCATATCGAGCACCTGCACACCGGGTCGGCACCATATTCCACCGCAATTCCCCTCACTCGGGGACCGGGAATTGTGGCGCGAAAGCTCGACCTATTTTGGCGGCATGCCGGATCAGATCGCGGCCAGCCCGGAACTCATGACGCTCTTCGCCCCGGTTCTGCGGGCCGACCTCGGCGCTGTCCTGAACTACTCCCCGCCGACCCTGCCGGCCATCGACGCCCCGGTCACGGCCATCTGCGGTCATGCGGACATCGTGGACAGGGAGGACATGGAAGTATGGCGTCGACACACCACGGCCGACTGCACCGTACAGGTGCTGACCGGTTCGCATTTTCATCTGCTGGAGCGGCCCGATGCCCTGGAGACCCTGCTCTGGGAGGTGCTCGGGCAGTCGTGATCATGCCTGTGTGCAGGGTTATGCGGGCGGCTGTCGTCATGTCATCATTTTTCGGAACCGCTGGACGCACACGGCGGCCTGGAGTACACAGTGGCAAACTCGAACCAGAGACCAAAAAACCGTAAACCAGCCGGTCGCGGCCGGAAAACGACAGAGACGTTATGCTCACCCGGCGAGGCGTCGCCCATGAGCCTCACAACCCTTTTACCCGGAGAGAGAATCGTGGAAGAAACACCTGCAACCGATCTGAACCTGCAGACCGAAGAAACGGCTCCCGTCAAACCTTGTACCAGGGAAACTGACATCATTATCCGTAACCGGGTTCACGGCTCGCTGGCCATCGCGCTGGTTCCGGTACCCTTTTTCAACACCACGGCCCTGGCCGCTCTGCAGGTCGAAATGATCTACCAGTTGGCCAAAGCCAACGGCATCCCCTTCAAGGCCGAATGGGGCAAGCAGATCACCGCCGCCCTGGTCGGTGGCATCCTCCCCGCCCTGATCACCCCCAAACTTTCGCATCTGATGCGCTATGTGCCTATCGTCGGTCCGGGGTTGTCCCTGGCCACTCTGCCCCTGACCAACGCGGCCGCAACCTACGCCGTGGGCCGCGCCTTCGCCAGCCACTTCGCCACCGGTGCCGGCTTCAACCCCCTGGACATGAAAAAAATCGGCGATGAGATCAAATCCGGCTACGAAGGGAGCAAGAAAACCGTCAAAGGATGGTTCACCAAAGACGAACCGGCTGAAGTACCGGCAACATGATTTGCCGCTTCGAGGCCGCCGGCCTTTTTCCGGCGGCCTTTTCGCGTTCTGGCCGCATAATCCCCGACGATCTGCGGATGCTCATGGAGGTAACCGTGCTGAAACATTTCCTACATATCCTGCTCTGCCTCACCATGGTCTGGACGGCCGCACTGCCCGCGACAGCCGCCGACTATTCGGCCAATCCCATGGCAAACGGTCTGGCCGCCGACCTGACAAACATCATCCATCGGAATCACCATGACCAGACCGGCATCGTCAGCAATGTCGGCCTGACCCTGGGCAGCGGGGCCATCACCCTGTCCGGCCATGGCGCCGACCCGAACGGACAGTTCCGCATTGGCAGCCAATCCAAAATGTTCACCGGCAGCGTCGTCCTGCTCATGATCGACCGCGGCTATCTCAAACTGACCGACACCATTGGCGAATTGCAGCAGAAATACAGCCTGGATCTCGGTCTGGCCCAGCTTCCGGCCGGTACGGAAAGTATCACCGTGGAGCAACTCCTGAACATGGACTCGCGCATTCCCAACTACATGAGCGGGGCCAGATCCGGATCGTCTTCCATCCTCTGGGACGAATGGATCGCTGCCAATTACGGAGTGCTCACGCCGCCGGTCACCCATGAAGAACTGGCCGCTCTGGGACTGGCCGGATACCCGCAGATCCCCTCGCCCCCGTTCCAAGGCAGCTACTCCAACACCAACGCCATCATCCTGTCCCTCATCGGCGAAGCGGCCTACTCGGCCGAGACAGGAGCATCCAAAACTTTTGCCGAAATCCTGGACGAAATGGTCCTTGCTCCGGCCGGTCTGACCAATACCTATCTGGCCATGACACCGGATTCGACCGGAATCATTCCCGGCAAAGAGAGCGGCCAGACCATCACCGACATGGACCCGACCATCCCCTGGACCTCCGGCGCGGTGGTCAGCACCCTGGAAGATCAGCTCAAATGGCTGGAAATCCTGAAAACGAACATCCT
The DNA here is from genome assembly GCA_964651415.1 of uncultured Desulfovibrionaceae bacterium. Lineage (GTDB taxonomy): Bacteria > Desulfobacterota > Desulfovibrionia > Desulfovibrionales > Desulfomicrobiaceae > Desulfomicrobium. The sequence goes on along the minus strand of CAZYZA010000001.1, from coordinate 45,060 downwards.
GCCCGACGGAACTTCTTTCCTTTCGGACGCCTTGTTCGCGGCCCGGACCGATCTGGCCAACAGCACCCTGATCAGCATGGCCGGCATGCCGCTCCTGTATGGCTACAATGTCTTCACCCTGGATTTCACCAACGCGGAGATACCTCTGACCATCATCGGCCACGGCGGCAGCATCGCCGGGTACAGCTCCTTTTCGGCCTGGTACCAGCAGTTGGGCCTTGGTCTGGTCGTCAACGCCCTGAGTCTGAGCACCATCGATACCCACGGCGTGCAGACAAGCACTCCATCCGAAGCCCTGCTCATGGATCTCTGCCACGGCCTGGAACGTCTGTACCGTGCCGACGGCGTTCTGACTGGTTTGGCCGGGGTGTCCGCCGGCGCCAACGGCGGCTATTTCACCTTTGATCCGATCATCACCGACGCCGTGCAGAGCACCAGCTTCGTGGTGGATGCAAGCGGCCGGACGACCTCGTACATGGATCTGACTTTCCTGGCCCTGGGTGGCAATCCCATGCGCAAAACCATCGATCCCACCCTGACCTACTACACGGATACCGCCGACACTGCCGCCGTGACCCTGACCAACGGGGTGAGCGGACGCGTGGCCGCCGGCGCTCGGGCCGAAGCCTACGGTACCCGGACATCCGTTTTTCACGTCGGCTCCGGCGCGACCCTCGACTTGGACGGCGAAGTCGCGGCCTACGGCGAGGGTGCATCGGCCATTTCCGTGGGAGCCGGTGGCAGCCTGCACACGGCAGGTCAGTCCCTGGCCTATATGCAGGGCGGCGCAGGCAGCGCCGTGCAGGTCAGGCCCGGAGCCTCGGAGGTCACCATCGCCGGGACCCTGCTTTCCCTGGGTTCGTCATCGGCCCTGCGTCTTGATGGCGCTCAGGCCACGGTCGAGGCCAGCGGCAACCTCGGTGTCTACACCGCCGCTCATTCCATGACCCCGGACTTCACCACGGTCAGCCCACAAACCCACGCCGCGTACGGCGCGGTCCTGGAAAACGGTGCGGTGCTTGATCTGTACGGCAGAGTCATGGCCCAGGCCGTAAACCCCTGGGACGGCGTCAGCTACACTCCCGGGGCGTACATCAGCGACATGTCCCGCATGCCCGGAGTGCTGACCGCCGGCATCAGCCTGGAAGACTCCACCGCCAACGTCTACGGCGTGGTCGCGGGCAGCGGCTACGGCGCATGGATGCGAAACGGCGTGAGCAACCTGAATATCGTCGGCGGAGCCGTGTCCGGCGAATTGTTGTCCATCAAAGGCGAAGACGGAAACGACAACGTCGTCATCAGCGACAGAGGCTTGGTCCACGGCAATATCGACCTGGGAGCGGGAGACAACAGTCTGACGGCGACCGGCGCGATGCTGGTTCTGGACCTTGCGTCCGGGCCCGGCATTCAGGGAGCCGACACCCTGGTGCTGGACGCCGCAACCAGAATTGAAACGGGATTGACGGGCGTCCTGGGTGACGCCGGCTACGTGCTCGCGACCGACGTGGCCACGTATGCCGGTAGTCCGCTGGTCGAAAACCCCTACAGACCCGTCACCTTCGCCCTGTCCGAGGCAGGCGGCGACGTGATCCTGACCAGCAGTCGGGACTGGGACTATTACACCGCCAATGCCGCCAACGACAGTCTGGGCAGGGCCCTGGACCGCATGGCAGCCGCCGCTGTCGGCGGCGCACTGTCCTCCGGCGGTCACGATCTGATCGAAAACCTGGACATGTCCTCCACGGTCAAAAAGGATACGGCCCAACTTCAGCCCCATGCACCAAACGGTCTGGCCATGGCCCAGCTCCGTCAGACCCAGATCCTGCACAAAACCATCGCGACCAAAAGTACGGCCGCCACGGAAAATCAGTGGTTCGCTTTTGGAGCATTTCATGGCCACTTCGGCTCCCAGGACGCCTCCGGCCAGGCCTGGGACGACTACGACACCAGGGGCGGCGGAGCCATCGTCGGTCTGGGACGAAATCTGAATTCCCGCCTGCAGGCCGGTCTCTTCCTGGGATACGGCACCGAAGAACTGGACTACGCCAAAGGCGGAGACGTGGAAGACACGATTTTGCGTTTTGGTCCCTTTGTGCGCTGGACATCGGGGCCGACAGAATGGAGCGCGGAGCTGTCCCTGGGATTGCACGATGTGGAGTCCGACCGCAACGTACCGTTTCTGAACGAAAAAAATCACGCCGATTACACCATGCAGGACGTCCGCCTCTCCACCGCCCTGTCCCACGCCCTGGCCTTTGAATATCTGACGGTCAGACCTTTCGTCGAAGGTGCGTACCTGAACCTGGCCAGCGCCGGATACAAGGAAGACGGCGGTGACAGCGCCCTGGCCGTGGACAGCCTGCGCGCCGATTACCTCGCGACCACGGCCGGTCTGGAACTGAGCCGGACCTTTATGTTGAAAAGCGTCGAGGTCACCCCCCGGCTCAGCGCGGCCTGGTGGCGGAACTGGCTCGACCAACCGGATGTCAACGCCGCTCTGCGCAGCGATCCCGGTTTCGGATTCTCGACCACGGGAGCTGATCTGGACGATAATCTGCTGCGTCTCAATGCGGCCCTGGACGTGCTCACCTCCTCAGGGCTGCGCCTGAACCTCGAATACGGGCGCTATGACGGTCCATCCATGCAGGAAACCACGATCCTTGGCTTCTCCATCGGCGGCGTTTTCTAGTCTCTCAACCGCTCCTGCCCGGCGCACGCCGGGCAGGAGCCATGCGTACACCGCTCTTTTCCCATGATTCCAACCTCATCCGGACATCTCGATATGCACGACATCCTGCAGACCATCATCGGCCTGGCCCAGACCACGCTCGGACTTAAACCTGACGAACTGGATCCGGATGTCAATATCCTGGAATTGGGCCTCGATTCCCTGATGATCATTCGCCTGGCCCAGGAAATTGAACGCCGTTTCGAGGTCAGTCTGGAGGCCCGCTGGTTCCTGACGACCATGCCGTCCATGTCGGATCTGGCCCGGCACGTCCTGGCCGAACGACCCAAACACGCCCAGCCTTTTCCCTCCCGCCCTGAAACGGCCGAGGCAGAGCAGACCACCGTGGCCATCCAGGCCCCGCAACCGTCCCGGCCTGAAACGCGGAGCAAAAAACAAGGACCACACCCGGACCTGGCCGCGCTTTTCGAGACGCAACTGCGGACCATGCAGGATCTTTTCGCCGCACAACTGCGGGCCATGGGAGCGACTCCGGCCGCGTCGCATTCTGTTTTGCCGTCCACCGCCGCCCCTGAAACCGAGCCCGTTCGGTTGGAACGAAACCTGCGGGGATTTGTCTTTGAGCCAACACCCCTTGACTCAGAGCAGCAGGCCTTTGTCAGTAGTCTGGTCGCGCGCCATACGGCCCGCACCCCTGGCTCCCGCAAACTCGGCCGCGACACGGACACCCTGGCCGATTGGAAATCCAGCCTGTCCTACCGACCGGAACTGGCCGACACCGCCTATCCCCTGGTGGCCGACACCACCTATGGCGGCCGCTTCCGTGATGTGGACGGCAACGAGTACATCGACATCGCCCTGGGCATGGGCGTGCATTTTCTCGGGCATAATCCCCCCTATGTGGTGGAGGCGCTGCGCAAACGGCTGGATCGGGGCTTTGGCCTCGGTCCCCAGTGCGACCTGACGGCTGAAGCGGCCCGACGCATCAGCCGGTTGACGGGCATGGAGCGGGTTTCGTTCTGCAACACCGGATCGGAAGCGGTCATGTTCGCCCTGCGTCTGGCCAGGGCCAAAACCGGTCGGCCACTGGTCGCCCTGTTCAACGGGGCCTATCACGGCACCTTTGACGGCGTGCTGGCCGCATCGGAAAACGGGGTCACCGGCACCTACTCGCCCGGTACTCCCCCGGGCATGGTCAAAGATGTCCTGGTGCTTGATTACAACGCGGAGTCAGCCCTGGAAATGCTCCGCCAGCGCGGACGCGACGTGGCCGCCGTGCTCGTGGAGCCGGTGCAGAGCCGCAAGCCGGGGCTCCAGCCCCAGACCTTTTTGCGCCGTCTGCGCCGAATCACCAGGGAGCTGGGCATCTGTCTGATCTTCGACGAGATGGTCAACGGGTTCAGGACCGCACCGGGCGGGGCGCAGCAGCATTTCGGCGTCACTGCCGACATGGCGCTTTACGGCAAGGTCGCGGGCGGCGGCCTGCCCGTGGGCATCGTCACCGGCAGCAGGGAATATCTGGACTATATCGATGGAGGGTTTCTCGGCCATGACTCCAATCCGGCCGAGGCCAAAACCATTGTTTTCGGCGGAACCTTCTGTCGCCATCCTCTGAGCATGGAAGGCGTGGTCGCGGCCACCGGATATCTCCTGGATCAGGGACCTGGCCTGCAGGATCGGGTCAGCCGCCTGGCGGACGCTCTGGCCGATCGACTCAATCTGTGGTTCCAGGACAATTGCGTGCCGCTGCGCATGATGCATTTCGGTCCGCAGTTCATCTTTGAAAGCTACGGACCATACAGCAGCTTTGCCCAGCCCATTGAGCTGCCGCTTTTCTTCCTGCTGCTCATGGAACAGGGGGTGTACACCTGGGAGCGTCGAACCTGCGGCCTGTGCACCGAACACACCGAGGACGACATCCGCCACATTGAGGACGCGGTCAAACACAGCGTGCACGCCCTGCGCGCCGGTGGATTTGCCTTTGAACTGGACAAGGGCGCGCCACGGTTTTTCCATCCCATGTCCGCCACGGAAGAACGCCTCTACGCCATTTTTCAGCGTGAACACGGCCAGGATGCCTATCACCTGCCTCTGGCCTGGCGCATCCTGGAAAAAGATCAGTCCCTGGACAGGGAACTGCTCGAAATTTCCCTGGGACAATGCATCCGCCGTCATGAAGCCCTGCGGTCAAGTTTCCATCACCTCGGCGATCAACTGCTGCGCAAGGTTGTGGACGAACCCGCCTTTGCCCTGGAGCGCATTGATCCGGCCGAACGTTCCGGCGAAGAGATCCTGCGCGATTTCATCCGCCCCTTTGACCTGGAACGCGCCCCGCTGATGCGGGCCGGACTGGCCGCCATGCCCGACGGCGGGTACCTGTTCGTGCTCGACCTCCTGCATATCGCGGCCGACGGGGCTTCCCTGGGCATCCTGCTCGACGACCTGAATCAACTCATGAATGGACAGGAACCGCAGCGACCGGGATCAGCCTGCGAACCAAACCTGGCCCAGAAAGAGCTGGCCGAACAGGACGCAGCGTTCTGGACACAGCGATTGGCCGACCTGTCCCCTTTGGAACTGCCCCTGGACTTTCCGGCCCGCAGCGGCTCTCCCCTGGGCCGCCAGGACTGGATGACCCTGGACCGGGATGTGACGGCCGGGGCGCGCCGAGCCGCCCGCACCTTCAGCGTGACCATGAACATGTTCCTGAACGCGGCCTACGCCCTGTTGCTGCACAAGATCAGCGACGGCACACGCTTTTGCGTCGGCATGGCCGAAGGCGGCCGCCACGGGGAGGGCATGGAAGGGGTCATGGGCATGTTCGTGAACACCGTGCCCCAGGATTTTACGGTGCGGCCCGAATGGTCCCTGGCCGAATTCATGGCCGCGACGCGTCTGGCCTGCGCCGAGTCCATGGCCAGAAACCGCGCTCCGTACGGAGATATTGTGCAGCGTCTGGGATGGTCGCCGGCCGCAACCATGCTCAGCTATGAAAAGGCGGACGAGCGCAGACCGACCTGGCCCGGCCTGGAATTCACGGCCCTGGTGCCTCCCGGACGGGGAGCCATGTATGATTTCGCCATTGACATCGTGGAGATGGACGGGGTGCTCCACTGCAACCTGCTCTCTTCCGAGGCCCTGCGTCCGGAAACGGCCCGCTGCTTCGGCGAATGCTTTGCCCATCTCGTGGGCGAAATTTCCCGTCTGGCCACGGACGACACGGCCACGGTCCGATCCGTTTCCCCCCTGCCCCCGTCCCAGGCCGACAAGGTCCTGCGCCTGTGGCAAGGGCCGGAAATGCCGTTTGACCCGGCACAAACCGTTGTTCACCTCTGCCGGGCAGCGGCCGGACGTCATGCCGACAAGACCGCCCTGGTCTGCAACGACTCGGTCCTGTCCTACGCCGAGTTGGACCGGCACAGCGATCTGCTGGCCAGACATCTGGCCGCAGCCGGCGTGGGTCGGGAGCAGGTCGTGGCCATCCGCCTGGACCGCTGCCTCGAATTCGTCGTAGCGGCTCTGGGCGTCATGAAGGCCGGGGCGGCCTACCTGCCCCTGGACCCCGAGGCTCCGGACGAACGCGTCCTGTTCCAGTTGCGCGACGCCTGCGCCCCTGTCCTGATCAGCACGGCCGACCTGCGGCCGGATTCCGTCCAATTTGACGGATGCTGGATAAACGCCCATACCCTGACCAGTCTGCCCGATACCGACCATCCCCTGCCCGAAGCTCCCGGCCCGGACAATCTGGCCTATGTCATTTACACCTCCGGCACCACCGGACGGCCCAAGGGCGTGATGATCGAACACCGCAGCCTGTCCAACCTCTGCCACTGGTTCATCCGCGACTACGCCATCACGGCCGCAGATCGGACCACGGCCTTTGCCCCCTTTATTTTCGACGCCTCGGTCTGGGAGCTCTTTCCCATGCTCATGCAAGGGGCAACGGTGCACGTCTTTGACAACGACATCCGCCGCGACCTGCCGCGCATCCACGACTATTTGCGCCGGGAACGCATCACCGTGACCTATTTCCTGTCCCAGGTATCGGAGATGATCGACGGCCAGGCCCTGCCCGACCTGCGCCTCATGCTCTGCGGCGGCGAGGTCATGCGCATGGCTCGACCGGCCGGGCCGTACCGCCACAACAATTCCTACGGTCCGACGGAATGCACCATCACCGCAGCAACCATGGACCTGGACGGAACCTGGCCCGTGCCCATCGGCCGCTTGGTCGCCAACACCAGGGGGCTGATTGTCGATGCGGATTTCAACCCACGCCCCATCGGCGTGCCCGGCGAACTCTATCTGGCCGGAGTGCAGGTTGGCCGGGGCTACCTGAACCGCCCGGAACAGACACATGCGGCCTTTCTGCCCAATCCGCTGGCCGATCCCGGTTCATCCTATGCCCGCATGTACCGCACCGGTGACATCTGCCGCTGGCTGCCCGACGGCAACATCGAATTTCTGGGCCGTGCGGACAGCCAGATCAAAATCCGGGGCCACCGCGTGGAGCCCGGAGAAATCGAGAAAACCCTGCTGACCTGTCCCGGTGTGCGTCACGCCGCAGCGATGGTGCGCGAAGAAAACGGGGGTAAACTTCTGTGCCTTTACGTTGTTGTTGACCAACCCTCTGCCGACGCCGAACGCCTCCAGAGATACGCCGCCGAACACCTGCCCGCGTACATGACTCCGGACCGGATCATGGTTTTGGAAGAAATGCCGGTCGGGGGCACGGGCAAGGTCGACAAGAAAGCCCTGCCGCCCATTCCGGCCGACACCGGACGGCCATTTGCCGAACCACAAACTCCGGAAGAAGGTCTGCTCTCGCGTATCTGGGCGGAACAGCTGAACGTCGAACGGGTCGGCCGCCACGACGATTTTTTCGATCTGGGCGGCGACTCCATCAAGGCCCTCATGGTCACCTCGCGCATCCGCGCCGCCGGGTATGCCCTGGACGCGCGGGAACTTTACCATGACGCGACCATCGCCGCCCTGGCCCCGCGTCTGATCCCGCTGAAGCAGGCCGTGGCGGCCGGCCGTAAAAACGACCTGCCCGAGAGCGACCGGCAAACGATCCACGCCCTGTTCGGCGACGTGGACCAGGTGCACAATCTCTCTCCCCTGCAGCAGGGCATTGTTTTTCACGGCGGGCTTCACCCGGAATCCAAGGCGTACCTCGAACAGAACCTGCTTGATATTCGTGGACCCCTTGATGTCGAGGCCATGGCCCGCAACCTGCGAAACCTCATGGACCGCCACGGCATGCTGCGCTCTGCCGTGCTGACCCGAGGCCTGTCCCGCCCCTGCATTGCCGTGCTCCCCCCCGGCCGGATTGCACCGTTTTTCCAGCGAGTGGACCTGAGCACTCTCGATTCCCTCAGGCAGGAGGCCCGAATCAGGGAAATCATGCATCAGGATCTGGAACAGGGCTTTGACCTCACCCGCCCGCCGCTCATCCGCTTCACCCTGCTGCGGGCCGCCACGGATCGCCATTTTCTGCTCTGCACCGCCCACCACGTCATCGTCGACGGATGGAGCATGGGTGTTCTGTTCAGCGAACTGTTCTCCGGTCCCGGACAGGACGTACGCCCGGCGCAATTTGCCGAGTACATGGACTGGCTGGAAAACCAGGACAAGGCGGCGGCCCTTTCCTGGTGGCAAAATTATCTGGACGGGGTCGAACCGACAACGGTGCCCGGACACCGTCCGGCCTCGGGCGAGTATCAGCCCGCACGCCAGGCCCTGACCCTGCCGGACGGTGTGGCCGGCCGTTTGCGCGCTCTGGCCGGACAGGCCAGACTGACCGTGAATGTGATTCTCCAGGCGGCCTGGGGCGTGGTGCTGTCCCGGTGCGGCCTCGGCAGTGATGTGCTTTTCGGCGAGGTGGTGTCGGGACGTCCGCCCGAACTGCCCGGCGTGGACGGATTGATCGGCCTGTGCGCCAATACCGTGCCGGTGCGGGTGCAATGCACGGAATCAACCAGTTTTCACGATCTGGCCGTTGCCCTGCGCGACACGGCCCTCAGCGCCCGGCAACACTCCCACTGCTCCCTGGCCGAGATCCAGAATTGCGCGGGCCAGGATCTGCTGACCCATTTTTTTGTCCTTGAGAACTATCCCCCGCCCCGGGGCAGCGCGGAGCTGACCATTTCCGTCACGGAGGAGTTCAGCCAGACCAGTTTTGATTTCGCCGTGGTCTGGGAGGAACGGGACGGTCTGCACGGCTTTCTGGTCTACAACGCCCGCTGTTTCGAAGCCTGGTCCGTGGAAGCCCTGGCCGACGCCTATGTCACGGTCCTGGAGGCTGTGGCCCGGACCATGGACCAGCCCCTGCGGGACATTCCCATGGTCTCGGCGGCCATGAAAACGCGACTGGACCGGTTCCGGGCTCCGGTTGTGGACTACCCGGACGCGACGGTCATCAAGCTCTTCCGCCATATTGTGTCCGAACACTGTGACCGCACGGCCCTGATCTTCAGAGGCCACGGCCTGACCTATGGTGAGCTGGACCACATGAGCGACGCCCTGGCCCGCCGTCTGGCAATGGCCGGAGCCGGGCCCGAACGCATCGTGGCCGTGCTGCTCCGGCGCGGACCGTTTTTCGCCGTGGCCCTGCTGGCAGCGCTCAAGAGCGGCGGCGCATTTCTCCCTCTGGCCGTGGACGCACCCACGGACCGGCTGCGCTTTCAGCTGGAGGATTCACAGGCCGTGGCCTTGGTGGCCGAAGCCGACCTCTGCCCGGATATCGCGCCAGACCTGCCGCGCTTTGACGTGGACGATCCCGCCCTGTTCACCTCTCCTGGCGACATGAGCCTGCCCGATCCCGATCCGGCCCATCTGGCCTATGTCATCTATACCTCGGGCACCACGGGGCAGCCCAAGGGCGTGGCCGTGGAGCACCGCAGCCTGACCAACCAGACCCTGTGGACAGCCCGGCACTACGGGCTGGGACCAGAGTCCAGGCTGACCGCTTTTGCGGCCCACGCCTTTGACGTATCCATCTGGGAACTCTTTCCCAGTCTGGTTTCCGGGGCGACCCTGCACGTTTTGGGAGACGAGCTACGCCAGGATCTGAACCAGCTGAGCGCTTACCTGCGCGCCAACGCCATCACCGACACCTGGATGCCCCCGCACCTGGCCGTCGTGTTCCTGCAGGAGCACGACGGCGCGGGCCTCAAAAGCCTGACCGCCGGCGGCGACGTGTTCAAGCCGCGCGGGGACTATCCCTTTCTGCTGTACAATAACTATGGCCCCACGGAGTGCGCCATCACCGCCACGAGCTGCCCGGATTTCGCCCATGCCGCTCCCCTGTCCATCGGCAGACCCGTGGACAACACGGATGTGTATATTCTGGCCCGGCAAGGCCAGCTTCAGCCCGTGGGCATTCCCGGTGAACTGTGCATCACCGGCGTTCAGGTCGCGCGGGGCTATCTGAACCGGCCGGATCAGACCAGGGCGGCCTTTGTGCCCAATCCCTATGCCGACGGTCCCCTCACGGCCCGGATGTACAAAACCGGCGACCTGTGCCGCTGGATGCCGGACGGAAGCATCGAATTCCTGGGCCGCCTGGACCAGCAGGTCAAGATTCGCGGGCACCGCATCGAAGTGGCCGAAATCGAACAGATTGTCCGTGAACATCCGCTGGTGGCCCAATGCGTGGTCCGCGCCGACCACGGTCAGTTGTACCTGTATGTCATCCCAGGTGAAGGGACGGACCTGGATGCCCGGAGCGTGCGCGCCCACGCCGCCGGGCTGCTCCCGCCGTACATGGTGCCGGAACACGTCCTGTTCCTGCAGACCCTGCCCCTGACCGCCAGCGGCAAGATCGACAAAAAAGCCCTGCCCCTGCCGGAACCAACCCGGTCATCCTTTGTCCCGCCCGCAAGTCCGGAGGAACAGAGCCTGTGCAGGGTGCTGGCCCAAGTGCTGGAGCAGGACAAGATCGGCCTTGACGATGATTTTTTCCAGCTTGGCGGCGACTCCATCAAAGCGCTCATGGCCGCTTCCAGGCTCTGGTCCCAAGGCTACAAACTTGACCTGCAGACCCTGTATTCCAGAACCGGTCTGGCCAACGTGGCCCGGGCCATGACTCCGGTCGAAAGCAGGGGTACGGACGAAGACTGGACCGATCCGGACGTATCCGCCCCGGAACGGGCGGCCATCGTGGAGCGCACGGACCGGGATCTGGCGGCGATCTGCCGGGTCACGCCCATGCAGGAAGCCATGCTTGCGGCAACAACGGTGGTCGAGGGGGCCTATGTCATCAGCAACTGGGCCGACATCAAGGGCAACGTGGACCCGGCGGCCCTGGAAAACCGGTGGCGGCTGCTCGTGCAACGTCATGACGCCCTGCGCACGGTTTTTGACCTGAGCGCAGATCGTCCCCGGCAGGTGGTGCTGCGTCAGGGCGAAAGTCTGTTCCGGTTCGAGGACGTCAGCGCGTTGGACGAGAAGGCCCGGCAGCAGCGCTTTGAAAACGCGGCCCAGCCCCTGCTCAACCCGGTCGCCGGTCCCCTGGTCGGCATCTGGCTCTTCCGTCTTGGTCCGGACCGGTTTCGGATGCTCCTGGCCTGGCACCACCTCGTTCTGGACGGCTGGAGCCTTGGCCAGCTGCTGGGAGAACTGTTCAGTCCCAACCTTTCGGACCAGCCCCCGGTGTCCTTTCTGCGCCACGTGCGCTATCTGGCCGAGCACGAGCAGGACCTCTCCTGGTGGAGCACGGCCCTGAGCGACCCGGGAAGTCCGGCTTTGATGCCCCGGACCCAGACCACGGAAGCCGGAAGCCGGGAACCCGGACAACTGACATTTTCCCTGACCCGACAGGTGGACAGCGCGTTGCGCCGGCTCTCCAAAGAACGGGGCCTAACCCTGGCCGCCCTGCTCCAGGCGGTTTGGGCCATGATCCTGGCCCGTCACGCCAACCAGGACGAGGTCGTCTACGGCTGCGTCCATGCGGGGCGTCCGGCCGGACTGCCCGGAGTGGAGCGACTCATGGGCCTGTGCGTGACCACCCTGCCGGTGCGGGTCACCTGCGCGGCCCACGCCTCGTTCACGGAACTGACCCGGACAATCCAGACCTGGCACCTGGACGCGGAACCACACGCGTTCTGCTCCCTGACCGAACTCAAAACCCTGGCCGGGCCGGGCATGGACCAGCTGTTCGTCTTTGAGAACCAGCCGCCCCTGCCCGACACGCCCGATCTGACCATCACACCGGACACCAGCGCCGGATTTGTCGGCGCGGATCTGGCAGTGGAATGGACCGATACCAGTCGGCTGACCTGCACCATCCATTACAACGCGGCCCTGTTCGAAACGTGGCGCATGAAGGCCCTGCGCGAACACTGGCTGATGCTCCTGGAGGAAGCCACCCGGACCCCGGACGTCCCCTGGACCGCCCTGGCCATGCTCACTCCGGCCGAGGAGCGTCGGATCCTGGTTCACTGCAACCGCACGGACCGTGACTTCGGGCCACCGGCCACGGTGGTGGATCTTTTCCGGGACAGGGTCCGAACCCATCCGGACAAACCCGCCCTGGTCTGCGCCGACGTTGGCCTGACCTACACAGAGCTGGACCACCGGACAGACGCCCTGGCCGCCAGTCTGGCCGCTCTCGGGGCCGGACCGGAACAGATCGTCGGCGTGCTCCTGCCGCGAAACAGTGATTTTATCGTCGCGGTGTTGGGAATCATGAAGGCCGGCGCGGCCTACCTGCCCCTGGATCCGGACTGGCCTGCCGAGCGTCTGGCCTATGTCGCCCACGACGCCGGACTCGGCCTGATTGTTGACTGCCCCCCGCTGCGCCACGTGCTCGGCACAAGCCCGGCCCGGCGCGTGGACGTGACAGAGGCTTGCGGCGAAGACGCGTCGCATGCCGGCAATCTCCCCCGCCCGGAAAGTCTGGCCTACGTCATCTACACGTCCGGCTCCACGGGTCGGCCCAAGGGAGTGCAGCTCGAACACGCCGGGCTGACCAACCTCTGCCGCTGGCAGCACGACCATTTCCCGCTGACTGCGAATGATGTCTGCACCAGCTACGCGCCGTGGACCTTCGATGCCTCGGTCTATGAAATCTTTCCGGCCCTGACCGCCGGGGCAACCCTGCATGTCCTGCCCGAAAGTCTGCGCCTGGACGCCGAAGGATTGCGCCTGTACCTGCGCGCTCACGGTGTTTCGGTATCCTTTCTGCCGCCCCAGGTCGGGCATCAGGTTCTGGACGGCCATGAATTTCCGGATCTGCGCGTGGTCACCCTGGCCGGCGACAAGCCCGGCGCCCTGGCGCCCAGGGCCTTCACCCTGCGCAACTGCTACGGCCCCACGGAATTCACGGTCTGCGCCACGAGCTGGGTGGTGAGCGAACATCGCCTGGCCCCGCCCATCGGCACGCCCGTGGCCAATGCCAAAACCCTGGTTCTGGACCGCCATGGCCGGATCCAACCGTTCGGCGCTCCGGGCGAACTCTGCCTGTCCGGTATCCAGACCGCGCGCGGCTATCTGCACAATCCGGAACAGACAAACGCGGCTTTTGTTCCCAATCCCTTTGGAAGCGGCGACCACGCCCGGATGTATCGCACCGGGGACCTGTGTCGGCTCATGCCGGACGGCAATCTCGAATTCCTGGGACGGCTGGACTCGCAGGTCAAACTGCGCGGACAGCGTCTGGAGCTTGGTGAAGTCGAGGCGGCCCTTTTGTCCCATCCAGCCGTGTCCCAGGCCGTGGCCGTACTGCGGGAGGACGGAAATGGGCTATGCGCCTACGCCCAGACTTGCGCAGCTGTCGAGGGCACAGCATTGTCCGCCTGGCTGAGTTCCCGTCTTCCCGCATGGATGGTGCCCGCGTCCATAGTCATCCTGGACACCCTGCCCCTGACCGCCAACGGCAAGATCGACCGCGAAGCCCTGCCGCGCCCGGACAGGGCCGCCGAAGCCTACCAAGCGCCCCGCACCACCGGGGAACGCATCCTGGCCCAGGCCTGGAACACGGTTCTCGGCGTGGACAGGCCCGGCCGCACGGACAATTTCTTCCTCCTGGGCGGAGATTCCATCAAAGCCATGCTCGTCGTGTCCCGGCTGCGCGGCCAGGGACTGGAGCTGAGCACAAAAACACTGTTCGAGCACCCGACCCTGGAACAAGCCGCCGCTCATGTCCGTCCCGCAGCGGTGGCCCGGGACTCTGCCCGTGGCCCCATTCCTCCGGCACGGGATCTGGAAGTTCTGAAGACTCGTTTCGGTGCGCGCATGACCGCAGTCCACGCCCTGACCCCGATGCAGGAAGGTCTGCTCTACCACCACACGTTGGAGCCGGACTCACCGGCCTATATCGAACAAAGCAGGCTTGATCTGCGCGGCCCCCTGGACGAGGCGGAATTGTCCGGACGCGTCCGGGAGGCGGTAGGGCGACATCCGGCCATGCGCACGGTCTTTCACTGGAAGGGCGTGAGCAGACCATGGCAGGTCGTACTGGATGACGCCCCGGAGATTCTGTCCCACCTGGACCTGACCCAGCTGGACCAAAAGGCGCAGGACGCGAGGCTGGAGGAATTGCTGGCCGCAGTCCGCGCAAACGGTCTGAACCCGGCCCAAGGCCCCCTGTTGCAATTGACGCTGTGCCCTCTTGGCCCCGACCACCACGCCCTGCTCGTTTCCTTTCACCATCTCATTCTGGACGGATGGAGTCTGGGTCTGCTGGCCACGGAATTCTTCGGACCAAGCGCCTCCCTGCCTCCGGCCCCGGCCTTTGGTCGCTATGTGGACTGGCTGCACGGTCGGGATCAGAGCAAAGATCTGGCCTTCTGGCGTACGTTCCTGGACGGGGCGAAAGGGGCCAAACTGCCCGGACTGAAAGCCTCACCGGTTTACGACGCCCGTGACATTGTCCTGAACTTTGACCGGGAGCTTTCCGACCGCCTGACAGCATTGGCCGCAACCTGCCAGGTAACCGTCAACACCGTGCTGCAGACCGCCTGGGCCATGGTTTTGGGGCGGGCCGTGAACCGGGATGACGTGCTTTTCGGCATCGTGCTCTCGGGACGCGGCGTGGCCCTGCCCGGAGTGGAGGACACGGTCGGGCTCTTTGTCAACACGGTGCCCATGCGCGTGCAGCCGCGACCCGACCAGTCCGTGGCCGGTCTTCTGACCCGGGTCCAGGCCGATCTGCTGGAACTGGAACCCCATGCCCATATCCCCCTGACGGATATTCAGCGTCAGGCATCGACAGACGAAAACCTGATCAGTCACCTGTTTGTCTTTGAAAATCTGCCGCCCCTGGACACTGCCGCCTCCCTGACCGTCACCCCTGCAAACGGGTTCAACCAGACCAATTACGACCTGTGTCTGGTTTTTGATCAGGGTCATGAGCTGAGCGGACGCATGCGCTACAACGCTGCGGCCCTGGAACCGTGGCTGATGGAGACGCTGGGCGATCATTTGCTGGCCGTGCTGCGCCAGATGGCGGACAACCCGGACATCGTGACCGGTCAGGTGACGCTGGCCGGGCCGCCGGTTTTCCCGCCACGGCCGGAACGCCTCGCCTGGCCGACGGTCGTTGACCTGTTCCGGGTCAGCACCGGCACACACGGCAGCCGCACGGCCGTGGTCTGCGGCCGGAACAGCTGCACCTACGCCGAACTGGATGAGCGCTCCGAAGCTCTGGCCCACGAACTGCGCCGCACCGGCGCTGGTCCGGACACCGTGGTCGCCGTCCTGATGTCGCGGCGGACCGATTTCGTGGTCAGTCTGCTGGGGGTTCTCAAGGCAGGCGCCGCGTACCTGGTCCTGGACCCCGACTATCCCGCGGAGCGTCTGGCCTTTCTTCTGGCCGACGCCAACCCGGTGGCCCTGCTCACGGACAGCCCGGACCTGCCCGTCAAAGCACCCTGTCCGGTCCGGGACGTGACCAAGGCCCTGCCCCCTGCCCCGGAAAAGCTGCCCGCTCCCGGACCGCGCGACCTCGCCTATCTGGTCTACACTTCCGGCACCACGGGCCAGCCCAAAGGCGTCCAGATCGAACACCACAGCCTGGCCAATTTCACTCTCTGGCATGTGGACCACTACGGCCTGACCCCGGAGGACCGGGCCGGGCATGTGTTCAGCTTTGCCTTTGACGCCTCGGCCTGGGGTATTTTCCCCCTGCTGAGCGCCGGCGGGTCCATCCATATCCTGGATCACGCCGAACGGACCGATCCGGAGCAAATGCACGCCGCTTTTGAACGCGAAGCCATCACCCTGGCCAACATCCCGACAATCCTGGCCGAACAGATCCAGAACCTGCCCGCGCCCGGAGCCTTGCGCCTGCTGGCCACCGGCGGCGACGCCCTGCGCACCTTCCGGCCCCAGCCGTACCTCCTGTTCAATGAATACGGCCCAAGCGAGTCAACCATCATGGCCACCTGCCATCACGTGCAGGCCGTGGATGGTCCCATTCCCATCGGCCAGCCCATCGCCGGCACCCGCGCCGTCATCCTGGACCAGCACGGCAACCCGCAACCGGTCGGCCTGCCCGGCGAATTGCATCTGTCCGGACCGGGCCTGGCCAGGGGCTATCTCAACCGGCCGGAACAGACGGCCTTTGTGCTCAATCCCTTTGCCCCTGCCGACGACCCGGACTACGCCCGATTCTATCGCACCGGTGATCTCTGCCGCGAGCTTCCCAGCGGAACCCTGGAGTTTTTGGGGCGCATGGACACCCAGCTGAGTCTGCGCGGATTTCGCATTGAACCGGCTGAAATCGAACAGAAAATCCTGGCCGTTCCGGGAGTGGGCGCCGCAGCCGTGACCGTCTGGACAGATGCCTCCGGGGACAAACGGCTCTGCGCGTATGTGGTCGCGGACGACCTGGACGTGGACAGCCTCAAGGCCACGCTCCGACGTACGCTGCCCGTCGCCATGATCCCTTCCCTGTTCGTCAGGATGGACAGCCTGCCTCTGACCTCCAACGGCAAGATTGATCGTGGCGCCCTGCCCGTGCCGTCACGTCCAGATACCGGACCCGGCAGAGGCTCCAGGCCCCCGGTCACGGCCCTGGAACTGGCTGTGGCCCGCATTTGGGAAGATGTGCTGGACCTGGAGGGCATCGGTCTGGACGACGATTTCTTCCGGCTCGGCGGGGATTCGATCAAAGCCGTGCGTCTGGCGTCGCGCCTGGAAAGCGCCCTGGGCTGTCCCATGACCACGGCCGAGCTGATGGGCGGAGTGACCATCGCCGGCGTCACGCAGCGGATCCGGGCCGCTGAAAACGGCTGGAGGCCGCTGATCACGGTCCGTGAAGGCGTGGGCACGGCCCTGGTCCTGGTTCATGCGGTGGGCGGCTCGGTCCTGTGCTACAAAGATCTGGTTGACGCCCTGCCCCTGCACCGCCCGGTCTTTGTGCTCCCCCCCTATGGCCTGGACAGCGACCAAAAGCCGGACACTGATCTGGGCAAACTCGCCGCGCGCTACGTGCCCAGCCTGCTGGAACGCTTTCCGGACGGGGATTTTCTTCTGGTCGGGCTGTGCATGGCCGGAATGACGGCCTGGGAAGTGGCCCGCCAGCTCCTTGATGCGGGCTGCCGGGTCCGGGGAGTGATATCCCTCAATACGCGCAGCCGCCTGCTGGAAAGCGACAGCGGGCAGCCTCTGGCGCCGGAAGACATTCCCCATGAAGTGCCGGAGCACGCCGTGACCCTGGGCCTTGAGACCATGACCGGCTATGATGGCCATTCCCCGCAGGACAACGCCCTGGTTCGGGCCATGCTGCGTGCTCAGCTCCTGGCCTGGGGGCATTACCAACCATTGCCGCTGCCCCTGCCCATGACCTGCATCCGACCCAGCGATCCGGTCAACGGGGCCTACCTGCCCTTTGAAACCCGACCTCTGGGCTGGGCCGGCCTGGCGCTGGCCGGGGCCTCGGAAGTGTATTGTGCGGGCAATCATTTCAGCATGTTCAAAAAACCGCATGCCCCCGGCCTGGCGCAACTCCTGGAAGACATCGCTCAGGCCGGACGCAAGCGGTCCGCGCCACTGACGCCCATTCAGCGCTGGTTCTTCAGTCTGGACATGACCCACGGTCAATTCTTCCAGTCCGTGGTGCTGCAGACGGACCGCGTTCGCTCGGCCCGGTCCTACCAGGATGTCCTGCAGAGGCTTGCCGCCCGGCATGACATGCTGCGCGCCGTATTCCCGATTGTTGGCGGTGAAATCGAACAGCGCATCATGTCCCACGGGCAGGGGTTCGGCTTTCGGACCTGCCGGGACGAGGAACTGGACACGGTCATCGGGCAGTTGTCCGGGCAGACCCACCTCGACCACGGTCCCCTGGCCTGGGCCGTCCTCGTGCCCGGCGACCAGTCCCGGGGCGACAGACTGGCCCTGCTCATCCATCACCTGGTCGTGGACGGAGTGTCCTGGCGTATTCTGCAACAGGATTTCATCACGGCCCTGAACCGGGTGGACATGGGGCTGCCCCCTGATCAGGCCGCTTCGACCGG
Organism: uncultured Desulfovibrionaceae bacterium; assembly: GCA_964651415.1. Classification (GTDB taxonomy): domain Bacteria; phylum Desulfobacterota; class Desulfovibrionia; order Desulfovibrionales; family Desulfomicrobiaceae; genus Desulfomicrobium. Next base: position 26,907 of record CAZYZA010000001.1, on the reverse strand, counting down.
CAAATCCTTTGCGGACTGGGCCGTCCGCCTGGCCGCGTACGCCCGGCGGCCCGAAGTCCTGGAAGAGGCCCATTTCTGGCGAACCATGCTGGCGGGACGACCCAAGGGATTATGTTCCGAACATCCGGTTTCTCTGCGGCGCAAGGCCGACCTGCGGCAGTCCGGCATCAGGCTGGACCGGGAAGAAACCCGGACCCTGCTCGGTCCGTGCCGCAAAAGCCTGGGCAGGGACATGAACACCCTGCTGTTGACGGCCCTGGTTCTGGCCGCCCAGGCATGGCAGGGGCTGGAGGGGCTGACCGTTGATCTGGAAGGACATGGCCGCCAGGATCTTTTCCCGGATTGTCCGCCGGATGACATGGTCGGCTGGTTCACCACCGTGCACCCGGTGGTGCTGGAGGTGCGGGAGGATCTGATCGGAACGGTCCGCCAGGTCGGCGCAACCCTGGACAAGGTGCCGGACAAGGGCATTTGCTTTGGCCTGCTTTGCCACGTGGTCGGCATGTCGGAGTTTGCGGGGTACGAGGCGGACGTGCTCTTCAACTATCTGGGCGACGCCTCGGGCGGGGAGTCCGGCCCCGTGCGCCTGGAGCGCATCGGGTTCGAAAGCGATGTGGCCCCGGACTTTCCGCAGCAGGCGAAATTGGCCGTGACCGGCCTGATCCGCGACGGCGGCCTGGAACTGACCGTGGAAAGCCACCGGGAGGAATTCTCTCAGACCGAAATAGTGGAATTCCTGCGTTGTCTGCGGGCAAGTCTGGCCGAGATCATCCGCCACGGACACGAGGCAGGCCGGGGATGACCACTTATCCGGTTGTCCTGGCCGCGGACATCACGGCGATTCACGGCCGCGAGGAACGATTGCTGCCTCTCCTGCCCGAGGAAGAAGGCCTGCTCATCCGCAAAAACAGGCGGCCTGAAGACAGGCAGCGTCGCATCCTGGCCCGGATGCTGCTCGCCCAGGCCCTGCATTTGGTCGAGGGATGGACGTTGGAACGAGGTCTGGCCGCCCTGCGCCGCGAGGCCGGGGGACGGCCATGGATAGAAGGCTGCAACCGCCCGGTCAGCATGAGCCATGGGGGACGCTGGGCGGTCTGCGCCGTGGGAATGCCGGGCCGGACAGGAATCGGCGTGGACGTGGAGGAAATCCGCCCCCTGCCTGTCGATGATTTCCGTATTGTCTTCGGGCCGCAAGAGCTGCTGGCCATCAGAACACACCCCCATCCCCACTCGGAACTGATCCGACGCTGGACCATCAAGGAAGCCGTGCTCAAGGCCCGTGGCACCGGGCTTCTGGAAGACCCCAGGCAGGTCGACACCAGTAGTCGGACCGATGGATGGGACTGGGAACACCTGAGGCTTGATCCCGCGTACCATCTGACCGTGGCCGCTGCAGAACCGTTCTTCAAGGCATTTCTTAGAATTGAATCGGATTTCAAACTGTAGTTCCAACAAAATTTCATGCACTTGACTCGAAAACCGTGAAGGCTTTGCTGGACGTGATCAGGGTTGATCGGATAAAGAGGTTTGATTTCCACAACTACTCCAGAGGACTAGTCACAGGCACATGAAAACAGGTTTTTATCGCGCCACCACCCTTCTGACGCTCTTTGGGATGTTGGTCTTCTCTCCCGCATGGGCGCAAGACGCACGGATGGACTCAGGCGCGACCGACCCTGCCCAACGTATTTATACAGTCGCTTATTTTGAGGCCGGGCCATATTGGGAATTCACGCTGCTCCAGCAGGAAGTGACCGAAGCTCTGGACCGCCTCGGCGTGCTCCCCCGGATTTATTTTGATCAGCGTTTTTGGCTGAGTCCCGGCTGGGACGCGGCAGCAGATGTTTATCGCGAGGCAGCCAGACAGTTGATGAACGCCCCGGAAGTCGACCTTATCATCTGTATGGGAACCGTGGCGACCAAGGCACTCCTGGCGGAGAACAACGGGCGTACTCCGATCGTCTCCATCAACGTGGCCGATCCCGTCGCCTCCGGCATTGTCGATCCTGAAACGGGCAAGGGCGCGCTCAACCTGACCCTGCAGTACACCAGGGACAAATGGCAGCAGGTATTTGTCCTCTTTCATCAGGCCCTGCCGTTTAAGCGCATGGGCATCATGTATCACGATTCTCCCGAAGGCCGATCCTACTCCAATGTGCCCCAGGCGCGCGAAGTGGCCAGGGAACGCGGCTTCACCCTGGTCGAGTATTCCCACCTGGACCAGCAGGAAAGTGAAGACTCCTGCGCCGAGGGAGTCCGCGAGCTGATCAGCCGGAATATCGACGCCTTCTATATTTCCGCCCTGAACTGTTTTGACTGGACCCAAGCCAATCCGCGGAAGCTGATCGACAGTCTCCACAGCCGGGGCATCCGCACCTATGCTCGCGACGGAACCGTGCATGTCCGCCAGGGAGCGCTCATGGGACTGTCCACGCTGGACTACACCCCGCTCGGCGAGTATTACGCAGATCGCATCTCGCGGCTCCTGGGAATTATCCCGGAGGGAACGCCGGTGGTTCAGGATCGGTATCGCCCGAAGATCACCCTGAACCTGGACACGGCCCGGAGCATGGGCCTGGACGCCCCCTTGGTCGTGCTCATCTCGGCGGACGAAATTTTCGATTCCAGCATTTCGCCGATCAACAATTCGACCATGAACAAATAAACCTGTCACCACTGACTCACTGGAGGTGCTCCGTGAAAAAGCATCAGGAAACAAACCAGGCCGAACCGGAAACCCAAACCGAACATTCCACCGAAACCACTACTGAAGCCAGACCAATGCCGACCACCGAGGAGGTGGACGCCATTATCCGCAAACGGGTCTATGCCTCCATCGGCGTCGGCATGGTTCCCATTCCTCTGGTTGATCTGGCGGGGCTGACGGCCATTCAGATCGAGCTGATCCGCGCCCTGGCCACGGCGTATGGCCTGGAATTCAGCAAGGAGCGCGTCAAATCCATACTCGCATCCCTGGGAGGAAGCGTACTGACCGTGGCCTCGGCGCCCATGTTCGCATCTTTATTCAAAAGCATCCCGCTGATCGGCTCAACGGCCGGAGCGGCCACGGTATGCATCACCGGCGGGGCCGCGACCTACGCGATCGGAAGCGTGTTCGCCAAACACTTCCGGGAAGGTGGCGATCTCTTCACGTTCGATGCCCAGGGTGCCAAAACCTACTTCAAAGACAAACTGGAGGAAGGCAAGGCCGTAGCCGCGAAATTGAAGCCCAAAAAGAAGGGCGAGACTTCGGAAGAAGCCGCTGCAGAACCAGGAGCAACGGCCTAAGCACGCTTTTCGACCCGCACCCGGACCACAACCGGGCTGCAGCCACCGCTGATACCTTCCGCAGCCGGCTGATCCCGCTGGCTGCGGACTTATGACCTACTCCGGGCAAAACGACAACGGGACCACCATGAACGCACGCACGCAACTCAGCTTCCCGGCCCTGAGCGGGGCAACAGGTCGCCTTGCATGATCAGCTGGAAGGATTCACGTTTTTTCACCCTTCTCGACAATCAGGCCGGGGCTGAACGGTCGCGTCTTGTCCTGGCGTGCATGGCGGCCGGCCTCATGCAGGGGCTGGCCGTATTCTCCGTCCTGCACGGCTTGGAGCAGATGTTCGACGATGGAATCCGCGTCCATACGTTCCTGGCCTTCCTCCTCTGTCTGGGGATTTTTTACAAACTTTTCCGCTACATGACCGAGCGGGCAGCGCTTTTGGCCCTGGGCGGAGTCATGGACTGGCGCATGCGCATCGCCACCAAGCTGCGCGGAATCGGCCCCCTGGAATATGAAAAGATCGACCGGGGCCTGATCCAATCCGTCCTGCTTGATGAAGGCGAAATGGTGGTCGAGGCCACGCGCATGCTCATGGCTTCGGCAGCCAGCACCATCATGATCGTGGTCGCTTTCGTCAAAATGTTTTCCGTGTCCCTGGCGGGCGGGCTGTGCGTCATCGCGTTCATGGGACTTGGACTTTATGCGTTTCTGCGCCTTGTGCACGGGGTCTATTCCTTTATGGAGACGGCCCAGAAAATGGAAAAAGACTTTTCGGCCAGTCTGCGCGATCTCCAGGACGGATTACGCCAGCTCAAACTGCACAAGCCCAAAACCACGGACCTCTTCGCCCATAGCATCATCCCCGGTTTGAGCGGTTCCAAAGAGGCCCGCACGGCGACGGAACGGCGTCATGGTCTGGCCATCTCGTTTTTCGCAGTTTTTCACCTGCTCATTCTGGGCATGATTCTTTTTCTCATGCCCGGATTTCTCGGGCTTGACGCGACATCGACCTCCACCCTGCTGGTGCTCAGCATGTTCTGCCTGAGCCCCATGATGAGCCTGGTCGGTTTCGTGCCCATGCTGACCAAGGTTGAGATGAGTCTGGGGCAGATGGCGACGCTGGAAGAAATTCTGGACAAGGCGACAGAGGAGTTCGAGAGGGAGGGAGTACGTCAGCGTTGGCAACACCCGGATCCAAAGGTTCCCGCATTTGCATCGCTCTCGCTCCGCGACGTGCGCTTCGATTACTTTGACCGGCATGGAGCACGACTGTTCGGTATCCGAGTCGATGAATTCTCCCTTTCCCGGGGCGAGTTGGTCTTTGTCCGGGGTGGCAACGGATCAGGCAAGTCAACATTCATGAACGTCATGTCCGGATTGTACCCGGCGCAGTCCGGCGAGTTCTTTCTGAACGAGGTCCCCCTGGCCGACGTGGGCCTTGAGTCCTACCGCAACTTGTTCGCGGTCCTGCCCACGGATTTTCATCTCTTCAAGCGCCCCCTGGGTATCGACGCATCCCCCCGACGCATGGCCAAAGTGTTGGAAACCATGCGCATCAGCAGCAAGGTACGATTGGAAGAGGATGGCTCTTTTTCCACCCTGGAACTTTCTGCGGGCCAGCGTAAACGCCTGGCTCTGGCCTGTGCTCTCCTGGAAGACCGCGATATCCTTCTGTTGGATGAAGTTGCTGCGGATTTTGACCCGGGCTTTCGCAGATTTTTTTATGAAGAGTTGCTCCCGGACCTCAAAGATCAGGGTAAAACCATCCTGGCCATCTCCCACGATGACCGCTATTTCCATGTCGCGGACAGAGTCCTGGTCATGCGTGACGGCGCCTTCTGCGCCAACGGATGCAGCGAGGACACGCCGTGAAGACCGTAAGCGTCATATTGCTGCTGTTCCTGATAGTAATCCTGTACCGGGCCTCGGACTACACACAGCTTGATAACCGGACCAATATCGATGAAGTGCGTGATCTGTACGAAAAAGTGAACCAGACACTGGTCTCGTCCGTCAGCGCCAGGGAAAACACCCAAATCATCCGCGACCGTCTGGAATGCTATGCGGTGCATAACGACTATGCCGCCAGAATCCGCGTCTGTAACAATACCTATGTCAAGGCGATTGTGAAGCAGGCCCGCCAGGAAGTCAAATCCAGACCAGACATAGGTCGATTTGTCAAACGAGTGAACTTATGTCCAATCATGTACAACTTATGTGTCGGAAAGACAAAAAATGACCAAGAGCGATGCATCGAATTTGAGAGGCAGTGCATAGACCACATGTTGGACGCCTATTGGCGTGGCGCGGAACAATATACCCAACAACAATACAGGGCAGAATGACACATCAATTCTTCGAAAATATCCGTACTCGTCTACAGCAATACAGGACCCATTTCGTTGTTTTCGGTACAACATTCACTCTGCTCTTTATTTTCCTCTGGCCAAGCATCGTAATTTCAATCAAGCCTGGTGAGCTTGGCGTTTTGTACTCCCGATTTTTCGGCGGCACCGTGCTGGACCGTGCCTATCCGGAAGGCATTCACGTCATCCCTCCCTGGGACATTCTTTTTATCTATGATGTCCGTATTCAGGAAGAAACTCAGGAAGTGGACGTGCTGACTGTGGACGGTCTGACCGTCAAGGTCCAGGCGTCCTTGCGCTACCAATTGATGAGAGACAAGCTGCCTGTGCTGCACCAGCAGATCGGCCCGGAATACAAAAAGAAAATCATCATACCCATTATGATCTCCGCCGTGCGTCAGACCATCGGCCACTATCGTCCCGACGCCCTTTACTCCACAGCCAGGGAGGAACTTCAGGACAAGATGATGGTTGAAGTCACTGAAGAGATGGGGAGGCTCCCCATTCTGATTCACGGATTCGTGGTCAAGAAAATCATGCTTCCGGATCTGCTCAGCAGCGCCATTGTCGACAAGCTTGTGGCCGAACAGCAGTTTCTGCGCTATAACTACCTGCTCGCGGAAGCCAGGGAGGAAGCCAAGCGCAAAGCCATCGAAGGCCAGGGTATCCGCCACTATCAGGTTCTGATCAATGACCACATGACCACAAACTTCCTGCGCTATGAGGGTATTCAGGCCACGAACAGATTGGCCGGGTCAAACAACGCCAAGGTCGTTGTGGTCGGCGGCGGCCAGGACGGCCTACCTCTCATCCTGAATCTTCCGGACTCGCCAGCACCACCTGCCGCCGAGGTCACCATGACGAACGACAACGCCTCGGACCAGAACCAAACAAATGGCACGAACGGCACCGAAACCATGCGTACAGGCGGGGATGAATTCGACTGGAACAAACGGGAAGCGGAGTTTGTGGACTTCCTGCAGCGACTGGACAAAACACTCCTGAATCCTAAAAAACGTGACGAGAACACCCGATAGACGGCCAGCCGGAGAAAACTCGTCGAGCGGAGAATTATATGAGCATCTTTCTTGCATATATCGCGGGAAGCATCTTTGTCGCCTATGTTGGCCGCAACACCAGATTTGGCTATTGGGGGAATTTTTTCGCCAGCCTGCTCATGACCCCGCTGGTCGGCCTGCTCATGGTCCTGGCCGCTGGACCGGCCAAAAACACCGCAACCAAAGATGTCGGGCCAAAACTGAACCAATAATACCGAATCCAGCGTTTCCTGGCGAACGAAGCATCACTCGCCGGGTACTGCCCATTGCAGACCGGGCTCAGAAAAACGCTCTTCTTCCTCAAATCTGAGATCCAATTTTCAGTTGAGGCATCCCGAGGGCCAGCGCTCTGATTCCGCGACCAGCAACATGCCCTCCCCGCCGCCGGGTTTATGCCCGGCGCATGAGACATCAAACCGCTGATGACCGCTCACAATTTCCCTGTTGCACGGCTATATTGAATGCCAATGCCGTAACGGGTCTTTTCCATGTCACCCAGATCCTTGGTCCAGCGTACCCGGCCCCGGTAGCTGCGATGTGCCGCCAGGCCGCCGGCCTCGGGGTGCAGATCCACAAGCTGGAGATAAAGAAGCGTTCCGGTACGCAACGGTAAGCTGCTTTCCATGCACAGCCCGCCATAGCCCATGTCAATCAGGCGAGCTTCCCGACTCTCTTCACTGCCTACCGGGCTGTAGACCACCCGGCTGTCGAGTTTGACGCGTCCGTACTGCCGTCGATTATCCTGAAGTTTCATCTTTCCCCTCCCGATAAATTTTACCGGCAGGATACTCCCATTGGGAAAAAAGAAAAGTCCGGGCTCAGATCCTGTCCGCGAGGTCTTCCGGGGTCAAGACCCGGATTCCTATCTCCTTGAGTCGATGGGACAATAGCCCGTCACCCGGCACACGGACACCGGAAAAACTTCCATCGTAGATGATGCCGCTTCCACAGCTTGGCGAACGAGGCTGCAACACGGCAACCCGAATCCCCAACATGCCGACCAGGACTTCCACCTGCTGCACGCCTCTCTGAAACTCCGCGCTCAGGTCCCGGCCATCGGCAGTCATCGCCCGCCCATTGCGCAGTTCCACGGGCTGGCGGGGCGTGGGCAAACCACCGAGCTGCTCCGGGCAAACCGGAACAAGATGGCAGCTCCCGGCCAGGGAGACAACCCGCTCGTCTGGTTCGCATCGTCCATCGTAGCGGCAATACAGCCCAAGAAGGCAGGCGCTGACCGCAATACGTTCCCCTGGTTGCAAATCCGATCTTGTCATCCTTGTCACCATCCTGTAGCCGCAGCAGTGATAAATTTAAAAAACTTGAAATTTCGGAGGGTTCATGTCTTTTCTCCCATCCACCATTGCCTCCATCACCAGCCTTGATCCCAGATTTGCATCGCTGGCTCAGGCCCATCTTGATACGCAGACCAAACCCCGGGGCAGTCTGGGGACCCTGGAACAGATCGCCTGCCGTCTGGTGGCCATTGCCCGGGGAAATAAACCGGTGGTCGATCCGGCCCGCATCTACACCTGCGCCGGGGACCATGGCGTTGCCGCTCAGGGAGTCAGTCTGTTCCCGCAGGAAGTGACCAGACAGATGGTTGACAATTTCGTGCGTGGCGGTGCCGGCATCAATGTACTGACCAGAACGGCCGGGGTTGATCTCAAGGCCGTGGACGCAGGATGCCTGGGCGGCGAATTCCCGTCTCATCCGGACTTGATTCAATGCAAGGTCGCCCAGGGCACGGCCGACTTTACCACCGGTCCGGCCATGAGCCCGGCCCAGTGCGGACAAGCCCTGGAAAACGGCATCAGTCTGGCGCGGCAAGCAAAAGCAGACGGCATCCGGACCCTGGGGACCGGCGAAATGGGTATCGCCAACACCACAGCGGCCACGGCCTTGTTCTGCGCCTATCTGGGACTTGCACCCGCCGACATCACCGGTCCGGGAACCGGATTGAACGCTGACGGGGTCCGACGCAAAATCGGGGTGATCCAGCGCGCCTTGAGTTTGCACGCCGAAATCGTGGCCGGCCAAGACCCCGTCGCCATCCTGGCCGCCCTGGGAGGATACGAGATCGCCACCCTGGCCGGCATGCTGCTGGGCGGAGCAAGCCTTGGCATGCCCCTGGTCGTCGACGGATTCATTTCCACCAGCGCCTTTGTTGCGGCCCGCGCCATTTGTCCACAAGTGGCTGAATACGCCTTTTTTTCCCACGCCTCGGCTGAACCGGGTTTCGCCGCGGTCATGACCCAAGTCCAGGCGACGCCCCTGCTCCACCTGGGCCTGCGTTTGGGAGAAGGGACCGGCGCGGCCATGGCCATTTTCATCCTGCGCTGCGCCGCCAACATCTACAACGACATGGCGACATTCGAATCAGCCGGAGTCAGCAGCGGACAGGCGGGGTAAATCCCCCCTCCTCCAAGAACAAACGCGGGGCCGCCACCGGGCGCGGCCCCCCAAGTTCTCCCGCCCTGCAAGCACGGGCGCTTCGTCCGCACCCGGAGGGCTTGCGTGCGATTTATTCGGCTTCACGCCGGATACGAGCGCCAACTGCCCCCAACTTGACTTCCATCCGTTCGTAGCCTCGGTCCAGATGGTAAATCCGGCGCACATCGGTCCGTCCGGTGGCGGCCAGACCGGCCAGCACCAGGCAGGCGCTGGCCCGCAGGTCCGAGGCCATGACGGTTGCTCCTTTGAGGGTGTCCACCCCCCGGACCATGACGCTCTGCCCGGCCACAGTGATTTTTGCGCCCAGACGGCAGAGCTCCTGCACATGCATGAAGCGATTTTCAAATATGCCTTCGGTGACCATTCCGGCGCCCGGGGTGCAGCACATCAGCGCCATGATCTGGGCCTGCATGTCGGTCGGGAAACCGGGATACGGCTGAGTGGTCACGTCAACGCAACGCAACGGACCGTCAGTATAGGCCCGCAGGGATGCGCGATCTCCTTCAATGGACATGCCCATCTCCCGCAGTTTGAAAATGACCGCGTCCAGCGCATCGACCGGACAATCGACCAGCTCCAGATCCCCCTTGGTGATGCCTGCCGCCACCAGATACGTTCCGGCTTCAATGCGGTCCGGCATGACTCTGTAGGCGCAACCATGGAGGGACTCCACGCCCTGGATACGGACCACGCTTGTGCCGTGTCCGCGTATCTGCGCTCCGCATGCGTTCAGAAATTCGGCCAGATCCTGGATCTCCGGCTCGCGGGCCGCGTTTTCCAGCACCGTCTCGCCCTCGGCCAGGGTTGCAGCCATGATCAGATGCTCGGTGCCGCCGACAGTGGGAAAATCCAGCTGGATATGGGCCCCGCGCAAACGGTCGCAGGTGCCGATGATGTCACCGCTCTCAAGTTCAAAGACCGCGCCCATCTGCTCCAATCCCTTGAGGTGCATGTCCACGGGCCGGGCGCCGATGGCGCATCCTCCGGGCAGGGCAACCCGGGCCCGTCCCAGCCGGGCCAGCAACGGTCCCAGGCACAAAACGGATGCCCGCATGGTCCGCACCAGATCATAGGGGGCTTCGGGCTTCAGATCGCAGGAATGCAGAACCGCTTCTCCGGCCTCAAAACCGGCCTTGCAACCCAGCATATCCAGCAGCTTGAGCGTGGTGGCGATGTCGCGCAGATCCGGGACATTGGACAGCCGCACTTCGCCATCGACCAGAATGGAGGCCAGCAAAATGGGCAGGGCCGCGTTTTTGGAGCCGCTGACCGCTATCCGGCCCTTGAGCGGAGCTCCACCCTCAATGACAAGTTTATCCATGATGTTCCTTATACAGCCCGAGTGAACCGGGCCTTATGATTTGTTTTTGGTCAGCGCGGCCCGAATGGATTCGGCCTCGCCGGGGTAAATCCGCCGATCAACGGAGCCTGTTGCCGACCGCCACCGACCGGGGCGGGGCTGACTGCCTTCCTGCGCGGCCGGGGTGGGTCTGGTGTCGATCATGATCGGCTGGTCATGAACGTTGAACTCCGGCACGGCGTAACTGAATTCGATGGGGATGTTGTTGGGATCAAAAGAATACAAAGAAAGGATGAAGCCATGGTCAATGACTTCGGAAGCCCAGAAATCATTGGCCTCCAGCACGTCCTTGAGGCGCCACAATTCCTCGGCGCTGTCCACGCCGAACGAGACGTGGTCAAAGGCCACCGGACCGCGCACCGGCGCGCCGTGATCCTTCTCCGGCACGGATTCGACCCCGGGCCATTCGAAGAAAGCGATCATGTCGTCAGGGGTGATCTCGAAAAAATAATGTCGGTATCCGGGATGCCCCAGGCCGACCACAAGTCGCATGCCCAGCAGATCCCGCCAAAAGTGAACGGTCCGGTCCATGTCGGCGGTGACCATGGCCAGATGGTTGATTCCGGTAAATGCAGCCATGCCAACCTCCAAAAAAAAAGCAGAACCAGTTCTTATCCGGTTCTGCTTGGGTGTCAAATGGGGTGAGTGACGCGGCTTGAACGCGCGACATCCTGGGCCACAACCAGGTGCTCTGCCTACTGAGCTACACCCACCACAAAAAAATGCGGGAAAAAAAAGGGACAGACGAGCTGTCCCGTATGGTCTAATGGGGTGAGTGACGCGGCTTGAACGCGCGACATCCTGGGCCACAACCAGGTGCTCTGCCTACTGAGCTACACCCACCATCCGACAGGGGAAAGTCACTACCCAAGGCCGCCTTCCCGGTCAAGAGAAATCTTGGCGGTCAGGCCGGAGCGACACGGACAACCGCACCACCATCCCCGCGTTGTCAGTAAATCCATTTCCGCTGGATGTTTCGCAGGCTGAGCATAAAGAGGGCCACGCAAAACAAAGCCAGAATGACCATATCCACCCCGACCGGCAAGGTGTTGCCGCCGTGAATGGCGCCGTGCAGCATGTCCGCCCCATAGGTCAGGGGCAAGAGGTAGGCCACGGGCTTGAGCAGAAACGGCAACGCGCTGACGGGAAAGAACAGTCCGCAGAGAAATATCATGGGAAAACGGAAAAAATTGGAAAAGGTCTGGGCCTCGAAGACCTCGGTCACGGCCACGGCGATGAACAGACCCAAAAACGTCGAGGCCACGGCGATCAAGAACGCTGCCGCCATAAAAACTCCCCAGGAAACATGCGACAAGTCGGTCAGAAAGGCTGCCATGACGATTGGCACAAAGGCGTTGAACACGCCAAACAGGATTGCCCCGCTGGTTTTGGCCAGCATGAGCACTTCAAAAGGCAGCGGCGCCAGCAGCAATCGCTCAAAGGAACGGTTCTTTTTTTCAAAGGTCACGGTGACCGCAAGCAATGACGTGGTGCCAAAGAGGATGGACAGCGCGACCACGCCGGGCAGAATCGAGATCAGATTTTCCACCCCGCTGCCGGAACGGATAAAAAACATGCCGGTCCAGGCCAGAGGAAAGATAAGCCCCCAGCTGATATTGGGCGGTTTCAGATAGTAGGTGCGGAAGTCCTTGACCAGGATGTTCCAGAAGGCGATCCACTGTTTCATCAGGCCCTCCCCGCCTTTTCCAGGCGCATGTCCTCGGCCCCGAGGCCTGTGATGGTCACAAAGACGTCCTCCAGGCTTGGCCGGATCTTCCTGGCCTCGACCACCTCGGCCCCACGGTCCTCCAGAAAGCGAATCAACGGCCCGACCTTGATCGGGGTCATGGCCTCGACCCGGACGGCATCAGGGGCCGGCATGGCAAACGACAAATCCGGGAATGCATCCCGGAGCTCCGAACCCAGACCAGGCATTGCCGTGACGCAGGAAATCTGCACGACGTGCTTGTCCCGAATGGGCTGGATCAGATTGGCGACCGTATCAACGCGGACAATGCGTCCGGCCATGATAAACGCGATGCGATCACACAGGCGCTCGGCTTCTTCAATATAATGGGTGGTCAGAAAGATGGTCGTGCCCTCGGCGTGCAACTGCGTGATGAGTTGGCGCAGATGTCTGGCGCTGGCAAGATCGATGCCGGTGGTCGGCTCATCCAGAAAAAGGATTTTGGGGCGATGAATAATGCCGGCGGCAATGGTCAGCCGGCGCTTCATGCCTTTGGAATATCCGCCGAATTTCCTCCCGGCCGCCTTGTCCAGATCAAAAGCGGCCAGCAGTTCCCGGGCGCGGGTCTCGCGTTCGGCCTTGCCCAGGCCGTAAAGAGCCGCGCAGAAGCACAGATTGTCGAAACCGCTCAACTCCGGATAGAGATTGCTCTCGTCAGGCACCACGCCGATCAGATGCTGAGCGCCGCGCGGGGCGCGGACGCAGTCTATGCCGCCGATATGGATCTCCCCCCTGTCCGGACGGGCCAGGCCGGTCAGCATGTTGATGGTCGTGGTCTTGCCCGCGCCGTTAGGGCCTAGGAATCCGAACAGCTCGCCCGTGCGGACCTCGAAATCAACCGAAGTGACCGCCTGGACATCGCCAAAATGCTTGGCCAGTCCCTGGACCTTGATGGCGATTTGATCGTCAAAACTCATCCACCCTCCTGCTCACGGACGCTCAGCATGCCGATCCCGACCTGCCGTCCTGCGCCCAGCCCCGGCAACGTCTGCCGGGAGCGCAGATTGTTTGTCCCGTCACCGGCAATGAACGCCAAAGATGTCACGCAACCATCTCCAGTTCTTCGGGATTTTGAATTTGAAATTGCAGAGAAACTTCTTGGCGGACAGCCTCCACGGCTACCACAAGCCAAGCAGCACACAGAGCTGGTTCATGGCCTTGACCCCGTCGTCGTAGCCCGGTGCGGCCGGCACGGCGCAGAGCACGCCCAGGCCTTCGCTGTCTTCGTGAAAATCGGCGGCGCTCATGTCCGTGATGACCACGGTGTTGAGCATGGCGTTGACCTTGAGCAGATCAAGCAGAAATTTCTTGTAATCAAGCCCGGCCATCATGGCGTCAAGGACGATGAGCTGCCAGGGAGGATTGGTCGCCCGGCTCAGGACGCCGGCCGCCGAATCCGTCCACTCCACGTCTTTCCCCAAACCCTGGGCGAACGCGGTCAGGGCTTCCTTGCGATCCGAAACAATAACGACATGCATGTGCGTCTCCTTGGGAGGAATAATTGGCCGGAAGTTTCCAGGGGCGAAACCTCCGGCCGGAGGATGTCTAATGTCCGCCGCCGCAGGTCTGGTCCGGGGTGAAGCGGATCAGTGCGCCCTTGAGCAGGGCGTCAACGGCCGTGCCCACGCTCGGCGCGCCTGCTCCGTAAAAAACGTCGATACCGACCTGATTGAATCCCATCAGCGGACGCATGCCCATACCGCCGGCAATGAGCGTTGTCACGCCGTTCTGGGCCAGATGATTGACCGGGGCCATGCATCCGCCCTGCACATGGGGAACGTTGGGCAGGGTGCTGACCTCTTTGACGAGGTCTCCCTCAACGTCGATGATGGTGTACAGGTCGCAGTGTCCGAAATGGGCCCCGACCTCCGCTTCCAGACCCCCGGGAAGGGTCGAAGGCACGGCTATTCTCCTCTTTTCCATACAATCTCCTTATGCGTGTAAAATCCTGGTGATGGCCTCCCAGGTATTGCGCACCTGGCGGCCGAAATCTGTGTCTTCACATTCCGTCACGGCCAGACGCCGGACCATGGCCGTGGTCACGATCGGATCGTGAGGCAAAAGCCCGGCCAGACTGTAGCCCTTGTCCCGGCACAATGCCTCGATGTTCTGGGTATGCTCCGGATTGAGGTCGTGCTTGTTGACGATGACCGCGACCTTGATGCGGAAATGATCGCACAACTGGGCCACCCGCTGCAGATCGTGCATGCCGGACGGAGTGGGCTCGGTGACGATGACGGCCAGATGCGCCTGGGACAGGGAGCTGATGACCGGACAACCGATACCGGGCGAACCGTCGCAAAGAATGAGCTCGGCACCGGTTTTCCCGGCCAGAAGGCGCGCCTCTTTCTTGAGCAGACTGACCAGTCGGCCCGAATTTTCCTGCCCTGGAAAAAGCTGGGCATGGACCATGGGGCCGAAACGGGTGTTGCTTCTGTACCAGGTGCCGCAGTGGCGGTCCGGAAAGTCAATGGCCTCCTCTGGACAAAAGGCCACGCAGACCTTGCACCCCTCGCAGTGCAATGGATCGATGCGGCACACGGCCTCTTCGCAGGCCACGGCTCCGAACCGGCACATTTCCAGACATGTGCCGCAACCCGTACAGCGGGCCGGATCAATGACGGCCTCGTGTCCGGAAACAAAGGCTTCCTCATGTTCTACCTGAGGATCGAGCAGGATGTGCAGATCAGGCGCGTCCACATCCAGGTCGCACAAAACCTTGTTGGCAGCCAGATGAGCAAAGGCGGCGGTCAGCGAGGTCTTGCCCGTGCCACCCTTGCCGCTGATAACGACGACCTCACGCATACGCTCCCCCGTTCATGGCCCGCAATTGATCTCGCAATCCGGCAAAACAGGATCGCAGGTTCCCATCCAGTTCGGACAGAATCAGACCTTTGGAATAGTGTTCGGCAATATCGCGGCGATATCCGATCTCAGCCAGAACCCGGAGTCCGTGTTCCCGACAGAAGGCGTAGATCCGATCATCTCCCAGGCCTGCCCGGTTGACCACCACGGCCATGGGTTTCTGCAGCGGGGCAAACGCCTCCCAGGCCAGACAAAAGTCGTGGAATCCGAACGGGGTCGGCTCGGTGACCAGAACAATGACATCGCTGTCGGCGACGGCGTTCATGGCCGGACAACTCACACCCGGAGGGGCATCAATCAGCACGTCGGAGCTGTTATGGGCCGCCAGTTCATGCATGGCCCGCCGCACATGGCGCATCAGTGGCGGGCTCATGGCCTCGCCGATGCGCAAGCGTCCGGTCAGCGAAACAATGGTCTCGCGACACACCCCCCGCTCCATGACGCCAAGCTCTCGTTGCCCGACAGTAATGGCCCCTTCCGGGCAGATGGCCATGCATCCGCCGCAGCCATGACACATTTCGGGAAACGTCATCACCGTCTTGCCCATGATCGCGATGGCCTTGAATTGACACAGCTCGACGCACGACCGGCACCGGGTGCATTTGGCGTGATCAATGACCGGGATGGGCAACGTCACGGTCCGGATGTCTTGTACTTCAGGACGCAGAAAGAGATGCAGGTTGGGCTCGTCCACATCCAGGTCCACTGCGACCAATGGGCGATCCCAGACCACGGCCAAGGAAGCCGTGATCGTGGTCTTGCCCGTACCGCCCTTGCCGCTGGCAACAGCAACAATCATGACGCGGCCCTATTTGTTGGGGGCTTCGGCAAACTCAACCTTGCCGGCCTTGTACTGTTCCACGGCCTGGGCCACGGTCATGTTGTCCAGGTTCTGGCCGACCTTGACGCCGCCGGCCTTGAGCGCGGCAAAGGCCTTGGGACCGACATATCCGGTCAGGAGCACGCCCGCCCCGGCATTGACGATATTTTCCGCCGCCTGAATGCCCGCCCCATGAGCCATGGCCTGCGAGCCGCCGTTATCGACATAGGTCGAGTGCATGGTTTCCAGATCAACAATGACAAATCCGCCGGCCCGCCCGAAACGCGGGTCGACCATGTCCGTCAGTTCAGGGCCTTCACTTGTTACCGCTATCTTGGTCATACTCAACTTCCTGATGCGGGCCGCAGGACGGTCCGGTTGGGGTTGCGGGAGGTGATCCTCGCCTTCGATGCGCAGGGCCAGCCCCTCGACCAGAGCCTTGGCCACGGCCAATCGGGCCTCGCCCAGAATGCGCCCGAAGGTATGCCGCGAAACATGCATCCTGCTTGCGCCCTCTTCCATGGTCAGCCCCTGGTAGTCAGCCAGTCGCAAGGCCTCGAATCCATCCATGGAAACATAGACCTCGGTCAGGTCCCGCAGGGGGATGCCTTGCGGTTTGAAGTAGGACGCGCCTGGGCTTCCTTCAATACGACGGCATTTTCGCGGCCGTGGCATAAGCTCCTCCGTTTTGCTCAAACGAGCATTTATGCCTGTGCATTGCCGGTGTCAACACCCGACGCATCCCCGGCCGCACCGGCTCGACACGAACCATCCCGACGGCCACGCCCCATGCCCTGCCCCCGGCCCATGCCGGGTTCTGACGTCTCCGGCCCGTGCTCCACCTGCCGGCCCCGACAACCGTTGCCCTGACCCATGCCGCCCCGGCAACGCCCCTGACCGCGTCCACTCCGTCCGTTCCCACCGGTACGATCCTGCATCTGCCTGTTCATGATTCTTCTCCTGTTTGATGGTTGCGACCACAGCCATGGCCGAACTTGCGGCCATGGCACTCCTGCTCCCGACACGGACTGTCTTCGTCGTCCTGGCCGGTCTCTATTCTGATGATCCAGCCCTGGGTCAGGGCGCGGGCCACCCGGGACCGTGCTTCGCCCAGAATGCGGCACAGGGTCGGCCGGGAAACTCCCATGGCCTCGGCGGCCTCCTCCTGGCTCAGACCCTCGGCATCGACCAGACGCAAGGCTTCAAATCCGTCCAGTCCCAAGACCACTCCGTAAAGTTTGGTCATGGGTACGCCCTGCGGCTTGAACACCGTCACCTCGGGCCGTCCGGCCACATTGCGGCACTTTCTTCTCCGTCCCACGAGAGCCTCCATATTTTGAAATTATGTTCAAAATAGTTTCAATGACCAACCCAGTCAACCCTTCATCGATAATAACAAGCGCGCACGTTGACGATCTTTTCATCCAGCTTGCGTACGGCTGCCCATTGTTACAACTCAAAAACTTTTATCTTCACCAGTGAACAGCCAAATCTAAGCATCACCTTTGCTGAATCAGAATTAAAACTTTTCTAACAAATAGTTATATAATTTATTTTGAAATCCTCATACGAAGTCCAGGACAACAGGCAGAAAAAAAGTTTTGTTGACAAAACTCACTATCAGGAATAATTCCTCTTTTCATCAAACAACATCACTCACAATCAATACAACAGGAGTCTGCCATGAGCGTACTTGTGACCAAAACCGCCCCTGATTTTACCGCTGCCGCCGTCAATCCCTCCGGCTGCATCGAAGACTTCACCCTGTCTTCCCTGCGCGGCAAGTATGTCGTGCTTTTCTTCTGGCCTCTGGACTTCACCTTTGTCTGCCCGACGGAAATCATTGCCCACAATCGTCGTCTGCAGGAGTTCAGAAACCGCGGCGTCGAGATTGTCGGCGTATCCATTGATTCCCAGTTCACCCATTTCGCCTGGCGCAACACCCCCATCGAACAGGGCGGCATCGGGCCGGTCGGTTTCACCATGGTTGCCGACGTCAAGCACGAAATCGCCCAGGCTTACGGCATTGAGCACCCAGCCGCCGGCGTTGCCCTGCGCGCCTCCTTCCTCATCGACCGCGACGGCGTGGTCCAGCACCAGGTGGTCAACAACCTGCCCCTCGGACGCAATGTGGACGAGATGCTGCGCCTGGTCGACGCTCTGCAGTTTACGGAAAAACACGGTGAAGTCTGCCCGGCCGGATGGCAGAAAGGCGACGGCGGCATGAAACCGAATGCCGACGGTGTAGCGGATTATCTGGCCAAAAACAGCGAAAAACTTTGAGATGACAGAGCAAAAGTCACGAACGGCCCTTCCTTCTCCGGCCATGGCGCAGGAAGGCCTTTTGTGACGCAAATCCGGGATGCCGACATCCACAACTGAAAAAGGGCCGTCTGGACATGACGGCCCTTTTCAGTTGTCTCCAGCCGAATCTGAAACAACGCCTGGCCGATGAAAGAAACTCAAAAAAGGTGGCCGCGATCAGAGTGTGCGAGATGGTCGATTTCCGTTGTCATGGGCGACCGTTTTCGATTGTATGTACCAGACGGCTTCATATGGTCCGAGAAGTTACAGACTATTCGCCGTCTGCGCATTCTCCAATATACGTAAAATGCCAGCCCGCTGGCAGCCTTCGAGGAAGGCCTGTTTCAGAAAGTTGCTGTTGGCAACCGGCGCTTTTGCGGTCTGTTGCTGAACGGTGGCAAGGGAGGCGTCCGGTGTGATGCCGTGGGCATCGCGCAGAATACGAAGCTGTTCCAGCCAGTCCTTGGCGTCACTGTCGCAGCATTTCGCCTTGTAGCGTTCATCGATCCCGTACACCTCTTTCCATGTCTCAATCTCCTCATGGACGGCGGCGGGGCCGAAGGTGAGTTGAATGTCGGCGGGTGTCAGGTGATCAATATCCGAGGTGTTGAGGTCGATGGTAATTCCGATTTTATGTTCACCCCCGGCATAGGGATAGAAGGCCTTCCGCCGGACTGTTTCCCCTGCCGGATCTTTTGGTGTGTAAGAAGGATCTTGAGTCGTTTTGTAACTGCTATTGCAGTAATGGCAGGCCGGGGCGAGGTTGCGAAAATTAATCGAATTGAAGGGATAGATCGCCTTGGGAAGATAATGATCATAGGCCTCACGCTTAGTGTGATAAACACCAAGCATGTCCGTGATCCCGCAGAACGGACATTTGCCAGTAGTGTTCGCCTGCATGAATGCCCGATAGTGCTCATCAATCTGGCCGATCTTTTCCCGCAGCGCCGCAAGGTCGAGCAGTTGCTGGGAATAGAGCCCCTTGAAAAAGGACGCCAGTTGCCCGCTCAGATCAGTATGGATGGCGGCGATATCGGCATAGCGGGCGATCTGAATCGCCGGGTCATTGGCACAGACCTTCTCGATGTCGTTGTTGGCCCGATACCACTGTCTAAGCTGATCGATCTGCGCCGAGGTTAATGGGGCAAACAGGCCATAAATCCGCTCGACATGTCCGTAAAAGAAATCCCCGCCCTTCGTGTCGCCGTAGTAAAAAACCTCCATCAGTTCTTTGAGTTCGGCATTGGCATCGAAGAGTTCAAACCGAAAGTCGCCATTTCCCGGCGCTTTACACCACACCTCGAAAAAGATGAAGTCGATGAACGCCTGCATCTTCTCCATGGCATGCGGAACATAGGTATAGGCGAACAGCATCAGCCCTGTCCCTCCCCGCCATTATCCGAGCCAGCGTCGAGAATGGTCTTGATAAGCAGGACCTTTTCCACCGAGTCGCCGAGCTGGCGGTTGATCTCGGCGATAAGTTTCTCCCTGTCTTCACCTTGTTCAAATTCCTTGCGAAAACACTCAAGCATTCCCTGCGCACGGAGCCCGATGGTCTCGCGCTTGCCGAAGGTGGCCATGGTGATCTTGTTTATGGAGGCACCGAGAGTGTTGTAGTCGGGGTGGCTGACCGAGACCAAGCCATCGGTCTTGTTGAACACCAGCACCTTTTCCGGTCGGCTGTCGGAGATCAGAAACGGGGTGTGGGTGGTGACCAGCATCTCCTGGCCGTCGCTGCCGTTGAAACTCTGGTGCAGGCGGGTGACGAAGTTGGCGCGCCAGTCGGGGTTGAAATGGGTCTCCGGTTCGTCAAGCAGAAACAGGCTCTGGGTGTTCTTGAACAGCAGGCAGAGGCCCAGGGTGTGCAGCAGCTGGTGTTCGCCGTCGGAGAGGTTCTTGAGCATCACCGGCTCGGCCACGTCGGTCTTGCGGAACTTGACGAACTTGAAACGCATGATGCGCTCGTCCGAGGCCAGGGTCGGCACCGTCTCGCTCACATAGTGGCTGTCGGACTGGTAGAGATCGGCCTTCAATGAGTCGCTGACGGCAAAGAGGTTCAGTGTCAGCAGCACCTGAAAGGCCTGGAACAGGGCGATGGGCGAGCGGTTGACCTCGAAATCGAAGTTCTCGCTAAAGGCCTGCCGGGTGGCGTCGTTGACCCGGTAATCGAGATAGAGGGTGTCGCTGGCCTCGTCGAGATACCAGCAGGTGGCACAGCGCAGCAGGCGCGGGATGACTTTGTCGGTGGTGTCGCCGCCGTCAAGCAGCTGCACCAGATTGACGCGATACCGCTTGGTCTGGCTCTCTTCTTCCATAGCGCTCAGGGCCGGGTGGTTTTTGACGATCTCCTCGATGGTTTCCCGCTTGTTCTCATCCTGACTGCCGAAGGCGGTGATCCGGCTTTCCTCCACCTCGATGCTGCGCCGGATGATGATGCGGAACTCCCTGAGTTCCTCAATCTTCACATCATCGCGGAAGGGCGTGAGCGCATCGGCATCCTGAAACAGCAGGTTGCAGAGCAGGATCGCCTGGCTGAAGCCGCTGTCGAGGTAGACCAGCCGCGATTCCGGACGGCCGGGATAGGGAAGCTGCTGCTTCAGCGCCTGACCGTATTCGTCGAACTGGACAAAGCGCATCTTGAAAAACGGCAGACTGAGGATTTCGTTTTCGCCAGAGGAGTAGCCCAGAACGTAATCCGGCAGGAGTTGGCGGGCCAGGGTCTGGCCGATGGTCAGCTCCACCGCGCCGTCGTGCTCCGCATGGTTGAGCAAGAACCACTTGGGCGGCTCGCCGGGTTGCTTGGTAATGCACACATGGGTCTGGCCTTCGTGGTCCTTGGTCTTTAAGGCATCTTGCGGGCGGATCAGGTATTCGATCTCAAAACCATCCGGCGTGGCGGTTTCACTGCGGAAGCCGCCGGGGTTGGTCTCTTCCTCGAACCGGAAACTGTCCGGCAGGTTTTCCAGATAGATGCACTCCAGGTGGTAGAAGATCGCCGCCAGCGCCTCCAGCAGGTTCGACTTGCCGCTGCCGTTGGGTCCGGCGCAGACGAAAGGGGCAAAGCCCTGTTCCTCCTGCAAGTCCCAGTCGCTGCGGAAGCGGTGCTCAAAACCCGCTTGCAGGCTGCGAAAGCCCTTCGGGTCGGTGATTTTGAGGCGCAGCAGCTTCATCCGGCGTTATCCCTTTGCCCCTGTGATCTGTACACGGTTGTTGGCATCGTCGTAACCTTGAATCAGGCGGCCCTGTTCCAGTGCCTCGAACACTTGAGCCTTGAGTTCATCGTATTCCGCCGCGCCCCAGTCCGGCGCTTCGTCTTCCGCCAGCTCCCACAGCCGTTGCCGGGCGGCATCCATAAAAGCCTGCGCGGCAAAGGGCGCATCGCCCAATTGCTTCATCCAGGCGTTCAGCCACTCGCCCAGCGGGGATTTACGGCCTTCGGCGGTTTGCAATAGGGCAAGCTCTGCGGGTGCAGGCAGCTCGAACAATGGTTCCATGGGGTGTTTTTCCTCAATATCGGTCGTTTCTTCCTCGGCAATCTCAGGCCCTTCCGCTGGCAGCGCCACCCGCGACAGATCCAGCTCGCCCTTGAAAGCCTTCTGGCTCAGTGCGCCATAGAGGCTTTCCAGATCGGTCAGGCTTTGCTGGCAGCGGGATTTGATTTGGTCGATCCGTTTTGCGACCCGAGAGAATTGAGTTTGAATATCATTCGGTGGCTTAATGACGGTTATTTTCTTGAGATCTTTGATGTTGACTCTGGGCGCAGCACCGCCACCAACCAGACCCTGTAGTTTTGCCTTAAAGGATCGTGACTCAAGCAGTGCCCACAGGAAATCGGGACTATTTTCTTCACCAGCCTTGAAAAGCATTATTCGCTGCCCGAGGCAGATTGATTCGCCCCTTAAGATTCTCGCCGCATTACCAAGGCGGCCGCCTTCCCTTGAATAGACAATGTCATCTATTTGAGGCGTATAGCGCTTGATCCGCTCTTCATAAATCTCCCGGCCCACATGGAGTGTCTTGCTCAAGTCCAAATAGCCATCGACAATGTCACCAGAGCGAACACAGTAATAGCCAGTCTTTTCGTCGCTATAAATTGGGGTGCTATGCGGGCAATCAATTACTTCTTCGCAAAGTTTCTCAAGCTCGGATGTATCCCACCCCTTCTCATTCCGCACGGGGTCGCCGAACATCTCCAGAAAGACGCTTTTGAGCAGGTCGTCGAGTTGTTGCAGGTGTTGTTTGCGCCGGGCGATCAGCCCTTCCACCTTGCCGAGCAGATGGGCAATGCGCTTTTGGTCGTCGAGCGGCGGGAGGGGGATTTCAATTTTCTTGAGTGTTTCTTGTGTTATGGCCTTAAAGGTTGAACCTGTGCCAAGAGCATCAATCTGCTTCTCGTTGGCTTTGAAAAAATAGTAAAGAAACATACCATCCAGACTGGAGGATGGACGTATGGCGGATAGACCACGCCCAATAATCGACTTCTGATTACAGATGTTTACTGCGCCCACAGGGGCACGCACCGACATGAGAATGTCACCGGGCTCTGCTTCCTTTCGCTTGGCGCTCGTGCACCACATGCGAACTGTAGGAAACATTTCTTGGAAATCTGCCTTACCTTGAAAGAATGGCAGTCCATCACCGGTGGAATTGTAGGTTGATGATGCAGGAGACTGCCCTGCAATGATTTTTGTCACGGTTTGCAGTTGTACTTTTTTCACGATCGCACCTTCGTCTTCATTTCGTGCTTTTCGTGTCTTTCGTGGTTGAATATTTTCATCCAACCATCCCCCGCAACTCCAACAACTCCCGCACAATCCCGCTCTCCACCCCATCCAAAACCTTTTCGTGCCTTTCGTGTTTTTCGTGGTTAAAAAATTCTTCTCCCAATTCAGCCACCAGCAACCGCTCCAATATCACCCCCGGCGCCTCATACGCCACCTCCTCAAACACATCATCCTTGTACCGGCTCAGCGACAGGTCATACCCCTCCGCCTCGATATTCCCCCGTGGCACACAAAACCATTGCGCGGTCCTATCCGTGTCCTTCTCCGCATCCCGCCCATGATACCGGGCGACAATATCCTGCAAATCCCCATACCCTTCCTGCTTGGTGCGCTTGTCGTCCAGCGAGTAGCCGTCGGCCTGCATTTCGTAGAACCAGACTGATTCGGTGGCGGGCCGGGTGACCTTGTCCTTTGGTCCCCAGACCTTGGTGAAGAGCAGAATGGCGGTGCTGACCCCGGCGTAGGGTTTGAACACGCCGCTGGGCATGGTGATCACCGCCTTGAGGTCGCAGCGCTCCACCAGCATCTGGCGAAGGGACTTGAACGCGCCGCCCGAGCCGAAGAGCACGCCTTGCGGGACGATGACGCAGGCGGTGCCGCCTTTTTTGAGCAGGCGGTAGATGTTCTCGACAAAGAGCAGCTCGGTCTTGGTGGTGGAGAGCTGTAAATTTTCGTTGATGTCGCCCTTGTCGATGCTGCCGGTAAAGGGCGGGTTGGCCATGACGATGTCGTATTCGGCCTCTTCAAGGTAGCTCTTGGAGAGGGTGTCCTTATAGTTGATGTTCGGTTCGTCGATGCCGTGCATCATCAGGTTCATCAGTCCCAGGCGGACCATGGTGCTGTCGATGTCGTAGCCGTAGAGCGAGGCTTGCAGGATGGTCTGCGCCTTTTCGGTGAGCCCGGCCGCCACCGAGGTGCGGACAAAGCCGTCTTCGTCTGGCTGAAAATTCTTCTTCCCTGCCTTTTTCGCCAGGTCGGTGACGATGTACTGATAGGCCCCGAGCAGAAAGCCGCCGGAACCGCAGGCCGGGTCGGCGATGCGGTGGCCCAGTTGCGGCCGCACCAAGTCGGCCATTAGCTTGATGATGTGGCGCGGGGTACGGAACTGGCCGTTCTTGCCTGCCGTGGCGATCTCGGAAAGGAGCATTTCGTAGACATCGCCCTGGATGTCCTGAAACGCCTGTCCTTTCTCCTGCGAGTCCTTCTCCATGATCTCGAAGATCTCGTCGATGGTCTTCACCGCCTCGACCAGCAGCGCCGGTTTGGGGATGATGAACACGGCGTTCTTCATGTGGTGGGTGAAGTTGCTTTCGGTGCCGTTCATATCCTTGAGGAAGGGGAAAACCTTGCCCTGCACATGCTGCAGCATATCCTCGGCCTGCATGCGTTTGAACTCGCTCCAGCGCAGGGTGCGCTTGTCTATAGGGCGTTGTTCCGAGGTAGGCCAGTTGCGTTCCTCAAGCGGAATCCAAGTCCCCTGGAATTTGGAAGTATATGGCTCGCCAGTCCACTCGGCATCGGCCTGCTTCTTCTGATCCAGCTCATCGAGCCGCTTCATGAACAGCAGATAGGTGATCTGCTCGATGGCGGTGAGCGGATTGCTGATGCCGCCGGACCAGAATTTGTTCCAGAGCTGGTCGATTTTGCTTTTGAGTTCGGGGTTGTTTTGCAGCATGTTTAGAGTCCTTTTTTAACCACGAAAAGCACGAAAGACACGAAAGGTTAAAGAGCCAGTCGAGTAATTGATGCTTTGGGGTACGTTCCAAAATTTACGAGCAATCCGAGCTTCATCCCCGTTGCCTTCAAATAGTTAATCACCTGAGCCTTATGCTCGGGTGAAATGTCTTTCACGGCTTTCAGTTCAACGATAATTTGTCCATAACAAATCAGATCGGGCCTGTAAGTTTGCTGAAGCGTTTCACCTTTATATGTCAGTTGCAGGTCCTGCTGTGAAACAAAAGGTATTTCTTTCCGAAAAAATTCCCTTTCCAGACACTCCTGATAAACCGCCTCCAGGAATCCGCATCCCATCTCACGATAAACCTCAAAAATCGCGCCCTGAATGGCGTAGCATTCTTCCTTAAAGATTATTTTTTCGTGCCTTTCGTGTGTTTCGTGGTTCATAAATCTTCTTTGTGCTCTGGCAGCTTGCCGGACTGCTGGACGAGTTTCTTTTCTTCCGCCCTGACCCGGCGTTCCAGTTTCTTGATGTCTTCTTCCGGCGGAAGCTGCTCTGGTTTGATGCCACGCTGTCCGAGCATGTCGCGCACACTCACATTATTCTGCACGTGCTCGCTGGTAATGGCGTGCTCGCCACGCAAATCATCCTGCCGGACATTGTGGTTCGTCATTTCGGTGGCCAGGTTTTTCGCGGCAATGGTCAGGGTCGGCAGAAAATCAGCCAATGGACGAGTTTTGGTGATGCCGTAGCGGTCTTTCATCACCTGCGTGGTGTGTCCACCAAAAAGCGCCGCATCACCTTTGGAACGGATACGGCCGAATCCGGCATCATCAACGCCCCGTTCATAGATGTTCTGAGAGAGGGTCTTTTCCGATTCCCGCAACCGTTCACGAGCATCCATCCTGGCCAAAAGACGCATGCGGTCTTCGATGAGTTCCTGCTTGCGGGTCTGGATGGCGAAGTAGCTTTGGGCGAAGGCGATCGGTTCCTTGCGCGGGTCGCCGTTCTGGGCAATGAGATAGCAGGCGTAGCGGGTGAGCATGAAGTCATCGATTTCACGCTGTCCACCTTTGCCGTGGGTGATGGTTTTTTTAATAGGCCGAAAATGGTTATCCGGCTGGTATCCTGTGGTTCCGCATGACTCAATCGCACGCCTGATTGCAGTCAGGAAATTTTCCCATTTGCTATAACCAAGGGGCTCCTGCAGGTCTCTGGCAAACCAGAATTCTATGCCTTCCTCGGGGATGTTCTGGCTTAGCGCGTCGAAGTGGTTTTGCAGTTTCTGAATCATTTCAGATTTCATTTGTTCCTCCCCCTTACGATCAATTTCCCGGCGTCAGGAAATTGATCCTCGAATTCGACAAGGTGATAATCTGCGTTCATCAGCGCAATCCGTGGAGTATTTATCATTGTCAAAGGGGTCGATTTCGACCCCTTTTCACGTCGTTCGTGTTTCATATTCATCAACCCGCCAAACGCTCGGTGAGCTGCAAGATTTCGCTGATTTCAGAAGGGCTGAAAACCCCGCGAATCCCTTGCGGATGAAGCACCGTGAACGGTGCGTTGATGAGGTCTTTTTTCTCCACCTTCTCGCGGTCGATGATGAAGCCCTTGAGCAGGTTCAGGAACTCCAGCTGGCGGCTGGACAGGTTGCTGTGCTGACTGATGAACTGGTCAAAGGCCTCGCTGACCGTTTCCGGGAAGCTTTTCAGGATTTCGATGCCCAGGATGTGGCGGATGAACTGGATGAAGCGGGCTTTACGGATGTTGTAGACCCGGCACAGCAGGCCTTCCGTTATGTGCGGGTGTTCGGCGTGGAGCAGCTCAGCCAGCTCATTTACTTCGGCAGGCGAAACGACTTCCCCGTTTTTGATTTTTTGCAGGATGGGATTGTGCGCGGTCAGTTCGACGATCATGGCTTCGACCATTTCGCGATACCGGGTGATGCTGACCGACTCGTGCTGCGGGCCGAACTCGACCATCTCTTTTCGATGGAGTTCATCTTTCAGGTCAAGGTACAGCGGGCCGGGGCCTGGGTCCTGCTCTCGGAATTTCATCAACGGACCGAGGCGGGTGTTCAACTCGTCGAGGGTGTCCTCCAGCGCATCGTGATCCGTTTTGGCCCAGTAGTAATTGGTTTGAGCAGCACGAATCAACTCTTCTTCGGCTTTGACGAAGTTGACCGAAAG